>JBDHTK010000020.1:0-21343 GCA_039808625.1 Devosia sp.
ACGATGGTGCGCGCCGTTTCCGGCGTCACGCCCGAGCGGCCGACCAGCGAGTGGAACAGCGCCACGTAGTCGCGATAGCGCGGGTCGTCCTCGGGGTTCACCACCTCGATGCGGCTCAGGTCGAGGTTGAGCCCGAAGCGCCTGATGCGCGATTCGATGACCTGCGGGCGGCCGATGAGGATGGGCGCCGCCACGCGGTCCTCGATCAGCACCTGCGCGGCGCGCAGCACGCGCTCCTCCTCGCCCTCGGCGAAGGCGACGCGCTTGATCTGCCCCTGGGCGCGCTCGATGATCGGCTTCATCACCAGGCCGGAGCGGAACACGAAGCGCGTCAGGCTGTCCTTGTAGGCGTCGAAATCGACGATCGGCCGCTTGGCCACGCCGGTCTCCATCGCCGCCCGCGCCACCGCCGGCGCGATCCTGAGGATCAGCCGCTGGTCGAACGGGTTGGGGATGATGTGGTCCTGCCCGTAGATGGCCGGCTGGCCGCTGGGCGAGACCTCGAGCCCGGGATCGTGCGCCAGCTTGGCGATGGCGCGCGCCGCGGCCAGCTTCATCGCCTCGTTGATCTCGGTCGCGCCGACGTCGAGCGCCCCGCGGAAGATGAACGGGAAGCACAGGACGTTGTTGACCTGGTTGGGATAGTCCGAGCGCCCGGTACACACCATCGCGTCCGGGCGCACGGCCTTGGCCTCCTCCGGCATGATCTCGGGATAGGGATTGGCCAGCGCCAGCACCAGCGGGCTCGGCGCCATGCGCTTCAGCATTTCCGGCTTCAGCGCGCCGGCCGCCGACAGGCCGAGGAAGACGTCGGCGCCGTCGATCACCTCGGCGAGGCTCGTCGCCTCGCTGTCGTGGCGGCAGAACGTGCCGCGCCACTTGTCGTTGACGTCGTTGCGCCGGTAGGTGAGCAGCCCGTCCTTGTCGGCCACCCAGATGTTCTCCTGCTTCGCGCCGAGCGCGAGGAGGATGTTGAGGCAGGCGATGGCCGCGGCGCCGGCGCCGCTGGCGCAGATCTTCACCTCCTCGATCTTCTTGCCGGTCAGCTCGAGCCCGTTGAGCACCGCCGCGCCGACGATGATCGCCGTGCCGTGCTGGTCGTCGTGGAACACCGGGATCGGCATGCGGGCGCGCAGGCCCTCCTCGATCTCGAAGCATTCGGGCGCCTTGATGTCCTCGAGGTTGATGCCGCCGAAGGTCGGCCACAGCGGCGCCACCACCTCGATGAACTTCTTGGGGTCGCGCTCCTCGATCTCGATGTCGAACACGTCGATGCCGGCGAACTTCTTGAACAGCACCGCCTTGCCTTCCATCACCGGCTTGCTGGCCAGGGCGCCGATGGCGCCGAGCCCGAGCACCGCGGTGCCGTTGGAGACGACGGCGACGAGGTTGCCGCGCGAGGTGTACTTTTCCACGTCGTCGGGATTCGCGGCGATGGCCTCGCACGGGGCGGCGACGCCGGGCGAATAGGCGAGCGCCAGATCGCGCTGGTTGCCCAGGGCCTTGGTCGGCTGGATCTCCAGCTTGCCCGGCTTGGGAAACTCATGGAAATGCAGCGCGGCCTCGCGGAAGGCGCGCGCCTGCTCGTTGACGTCAGACGGCATCACAGTCCCTCGCAGTGGAGCCGTGTGGTGCCACTAAAATGCCGGCAAGGGAAGGGTTCAGGCGGCCACTTCGCCCGCGACTTCCGTCGTCATGCTGCGCGGGGCGGCCGGCACCCGCCCGCCGCCGTTCAGGGCCCGCGCCAGGTCGCGGAACGCCCCCACCTTGAGGGCCGGCGCGAACAGGAAGCCCTGCGCCATGACGACGCCGCGCGCGCGCAGGTAGAGCGCCTGCGCCTCCGTCTCGACGCCCTCGGCGATGATCTCGGTGCCGAGGTCCCGGCACATCGAAATGAGGCCGTCGAGCACCGGCACGGTCTGCGTGTCGGGCTTGATCATGTCGACGAAGACGCGGTCGATCTTGATGACGTCGACGCCCAGCGTCTGCATGTAGGCGAGGTTGGAGTGCCCGGTGCCGACATCGTCCATCGCCAGGCGCACGCCGAGCTTGTGGAAGCCGGCGATCACCGCCTGCGCCGCGGTGGAGCTGCCGATCGGCCGGCGCTCGGTCAGCTCGAACACCAGTTGCCGATAGGCGATGGGCGAGCCGCCGAAGATCGCCTGCACGTCCTCGACGATGGTGGCGTCGCGGAAATGTCCCTCGAACAGGTTGATCGACACCTTGATGCCGGGCATTTCGCGGCACAGTTCGCCGAGGTCGTTGCGCACCTGCTGCATGAGGCTCAGCGTCATCGGAATGGCGAGGCCCGTCACCTCGGCATATTCGATGAAGGTGCCCGGCATCACCACCTCGCCGCTGCGCTTTTCCCAGCGGCACAGCACCTCGCAGCCGGCGAGCTGGCCGGTCTTCAGGTTGATGACCGGCTGATAGTACGGCTTCAACTCGCCGGCGGCGATGGCGCGCTCGAGATCGAAGGCCGGCAGCTTGCTGCGCCGCACATATTGCAGCGCCAGCACCAGGAAGGCGCCGCTCATGATGCAGGCGATGACGGTGAAGCTGACGTCGAGATCGGCGTAGTCGGCGCGCAGCATGGCGAAGGGGATGGCCGCCTCGACGCGGATCGGCAGCTCGGCGGCGAAGGCCTCCGACGAGATGAACTCGGTGTCGCGCCGCGCGTCGAACGGCGTCGCGTCGCCGGCCGTCAGCACCGGCGTGCCGTCGGTCAGCGCCACGCGCACCATGGCCGTCGGCTTGAAGCGGCTGAGCAGCCCCGACGGTTCGCTCGACAGGATCGGCACGAAAGCGGAGACGAAGCGGGTGGCGCCGAACGCCTGGGTGATCTTCAGCACCGGCGTCGCCAGGCCCTGCAGCGTGCCCACCGCCATCGTCTCCGTATGGCCCGGAATGGCGAGCGGCCGCGACAGCGGCGAATAGACCACCTGCGCGCCGAACGCGTCGCAATACTGCACGCCGTCGCCGTTCTCGACGACGATCTGCTTGAGATAGAGGCTCTTCTGCATCTCCTTGTGGACGTTGGAGACGAAGGTCGGCGTGCATAGCGACGGGCTGTCGGCGAGGACGGTGCGCAGCGAGCCGATGCCGTCATAGGCGCCCGTTTCGATCCTGTCGGTGATCGCCGTCAGTGCGCTTTGCAGGATCGCCCGTTCACGCACGCGCACGTAATTGTCGAGCAGCCAGTCGACACCCATCACCGGCACGAAGGCCAGGATCGCCGCGATCAGGGTCAGCACATGCGAGTATCTTGATGTCACGCGTCGGGCCCGACTCCGCTGTCGGGCGAGCCTGCGGAGCAAGCCGTTAAGGCAGGGTTAACGATTTCTCGCCGTCCGCTGCAAAACGCCGGGTGGCGAGAGTCGTCCCCCGCTCAGTTCGGCAGGTTGAGCTTCAGGTGCAGCTCGCGCAGCTGCTTGGCCGTCGCCGGGCTCGGCGCGCCCATCAGCAGGTCCTGGGCCTGCTGGTTCATCGGGAACAGCGTGATCTCGCGCAGGTTCTCGGCGCCGCACAGCAGCATCACCAGCCGGTCGATGCCGAAGGCGGCCCCGCCATGCGGCGGCGCCCCGTACTGGAAGGCGCGGTAGAGGCCGCCGAACTGTGTCTCGACCTCCTCGCGCGACTTGCCCGTCAGCTCGAACGCCCTGACCATCGTTTCGGGCTCCTGGTTACGGATAGAGCCCGAGGCCACCTCGAAGCCGTTGCACACGGCGTCGTACTGGTAAGCCTTGATGCCGAGCGGCTCGGCGCCGTTCAACGCCTCCAGCCCGCCCTGCGGCATGGAGAAGGGATTGTGCGCGAAGTCGAGGCGCTTTTCCTCCTCGCTCCACTCGTAGAAGGGGAAATCGACGATCCAGCAGAAGCTGAAGCGGTCCTTGTCCACGAGATTGAGCTCGGTGCCGACGCGGGTGCGTGCCTCGCCGGCGAAGCGGTACATCTTCTCGGGCCGCCCGAGCACGAAGAATACGGCGTCGCCCTCGCCCAGCCCGAGCTGGGTGCGGATCGCCTCGGTGCGCTCCGGCCCGATGTTCTTGGCCACCGGTCCGGCACCTTCGAGCACGCCGTTCTCGCTGCGCCAGAAGATGTAGGCGAGGCCCGGCTGGCCCTCGGCCTGCGCCCAGGCGTTCATGCGGTCGCAGAAGGCGCGGCTGCCGCCGGTCCTGCCCGGGATCGCCCACACCTCGGTCTTGTCGTCGCTGGCGAGCTGGCCGGCGAACACCTTGAAGCCGGAGCCGGCGAAATGCGCGCTCACGGCCTGCATCTCGATGGGGTTGCGCAGGTCGGGCTTGTCGGTGCCGTAGGTACGGATCGCCGTCTCGTAGGGGATGCGCGGCCAGTCATGCGTCACCGGCTTGCCCTCGGCGAACTCCTCGAACAGCGCCGTGATGACCGGCTCGGTCGCCGCCCACACGTCTTCCTGCGTCACGAAGCTCATCTCGAGGTCGAGCTGGTAGAACTCGCCCGGCAGCCGGTCGGCGCGCGGGTCCTCGTCGCGGAAGCACGGCGCGATCTGGAAATAGCGGTCGAAGCCGGCGACCATCAGCAGTTGCTTGTACTGCTGCGGCGCCTGCGGCAGCGCGAAGAAGGTGCCCGGATGGATGCGGCTGGGCACGAGGAAGTCGCGCGCGCCCTCGGGCGACGAGGCCGTCAGGATCGGCGTCGAATACTCGGCGAAGCCCGCCTCGCCCATGCGCCGGCGGATGGAGGAGACGATCCTGGTGCGCTTGACGATATTGGCGTGCAGCGTCTCGCGCCTCAGGTCGAGGAAGCGGTAGCGCAGGCGGATGTCCTCGGGATAGTCCGGCTCGCCGAACACCGGCAGCGGCAGCTCGCGCGCCTCGCCCAGCACCTCCAGCTCGCGGATGAACACCTCGATCTCGCCGGTCGCCTGCTTGGGGTTGACCGTCTCGGGCGTGCGGCGCTTCACCTCGCCGTCGACGCGGATCACCCATTCCGAGCGCACCGTCTCGGCCAGCCCGAAGGCGGCGGAATCCGGGTCGATGACGAGCTGCGTCATGCCGTAATGGTCGCGCAGGTCGATGAACAGCAGCCCGCCATGGTCGCGCACGCGGTGTACCCAGCCCGACAGCCGCACATTATTGCCCACGTCCGCCAGCGTCAGGGCTGCGCATGTGTGGGTCCGATAACGATGCATTTTGGGTCTCTTGTCGGGGGTTGGAGTCGGCCGAAACGGCGCCGGACAAGCGCATGCAGGGCCCGGCTTGTCAAGATTCCGGCGCCTGCGGCCGATGAATCCGGGCATAATCGCCGCTGGAGCGGGGCCGCGCCGCCTGCTAAGAGCGGCGCGTCATGCCCTGGTGCCCCGGGGCGCAAAGTCAGACTGGACCACGATGGAGCTGATTACCTCGACCGACGCGCTCGCCCAATTCTGCGCGCGCGCCACGCATTTCGATTTCGTCACCGTCGATACCGAGTTTCTGCGCGAAACCACCTATTGGCCGAAGCTCTGCCTGTTGCAGGCGGCGACGCCCGAGGAAGCCATCCTGGTCGACCCGCTCGCCGACGGGCTGAGCCTGCAACCCTTCTTCGAGCTGCTCGCCGACCGTAAGGTCGTGAAGGTCTTCCACGCCGCGCGCCAGGACATCGAGATTTTCGTAAAACTCGCCGGCGTCGTGCCGCAGAACATCTTCGACACGCAGATCGCCGCCTCGGTGTGCGGCTTCGGCGACAGCGTCAGCTACGACAATTTGGTGCGCTCGGTCACCGGCGTCGAGCTCGACAAGTCCTCGCGCTTCACCGACTGGGCGCACCGGCCGCTGAGCGAGAAGCAGCGCCTCTATGCCCTCGCCGACGTCACCCATCTGCGCGACATCTACCTGAAGCTCCGCCAGCAGGTCGAGGCGGCCGGCAGGCAGGACTGGGTCGAGGACGAGCTCGCCATCCTGCGCGCCATCGACACCTATGTCATCAAGCCCGAAAACGCCTGGGAGCGCTTCAAGACGAAGCTCAGCCGGCCGCGCGACCTCGCGGCGCTGCAGCGGCTCGCCGCCTGGCGCGAGCGCCGCGCGCAGGACACCGACCAGCCGCGCAGCCGCATCCTCAAGGACGACGCGCTGGTCGAGCTCGCCATGCAGCGCCCGCAGACGCCCGAGGCCTTCGACAAGCTGCGCGCCGTGCAGCGCGGCTTCGGCCGCTCCGCGGCGGCGCAGGAGATCATCGCGCTCATCAGGCAAGTCGAGGCGCTGGGCAAGGCCGAGCTGCCGCCGGCGGCGCCGCGCTATCGCGGCCCCTCGCCCAAGGGTGCGGTCGGCGACCTGGTGCGCGTGCTGCTCAAGGCGGTGAGCGAGGAGCACGGCGTTGCCGCGCGCATCCTCGCCACCTCCGACGACATCGACGCGCTGGTCCTCGACGACGAGGCCGACGTGCCGGCGCTGCGCGGCTGGCGCCGCAAGCTGTTCGGCGAAAAGGCGCTGGCCATCAAGCATGGCCGCCTCGCCCTCGCCGCCACCCGCAAGGGCGTCGTCGTCATCGACCTGCCCGCGGGGCACTAGAGCGTTTCCAGGAAAAGTTGCAGACTTTTCCGGTTCGGAAACGAAACAAAATCAGCAACTTAGCCGGCGACGACTTCCGAGTTCTTGATGCCGGCGACCCCGACGAGCTGGCTCAGCCGCCCGGCGAGGTGCTCGCCGGCGAGGAAGGCGAGGTCGTCGGGCAGGTGCAGCGTCAGCCGCGTGCCGTCGAACGAGAAGCGCGTGCGCGGCAGGACGCCCGGCATGGCCGCCGACATCGGGTAGGCGACGCGGAAGATGGCGCCCAGCAGCCGCGCCTTCATGCTCGCGGCCGGCCCCGCCAGTGCCAGCAGGCGCTGGCTGACGCTCTTGTGCTTGAGGCCCATGTAGCGCACCGCCAGCGTCTCGGCGAGGAAGGCGCGGCCGGGGTGGTCGACGCCGACCAGCGAGCCGTAGGCGACCATGTCGACGCTCTGCTCGCCGCGATAGTCGGGGTGGCCGCGCCAGCCGATGTCGGAGAGCAGGCACGCGACGCGCCGCAGCCGGTCCTCGGCCGGCGTCTCGCGCACCTGGATGGCGTCGAGCAGCTGGCCGCTGAAGGCCATCAGGTCCTCGGCATGGGCGGGCGAGCGCGAGCGCAGGATGGAGACCTCCTCGGCCCCCTGGATGAGCGGATCGACGGCCTGCTCGGCGGCCGGCAGCAGGCCGTAGAGATAGCCCTCGCGCACGCCCAGCGCCGAGAACAGCACCGTGTCGAAGCGGCCGGCGCGCAGCAGTTCGGCCAGCACGGCGGCGCCGAACGGCAACAGGTCGCGGCGCGAGGCGCTGGCGTGGTCGGCGCCCGGCCAGGCCTTGCCGGCCGCCGCCGCGGTGACGATCTCGTCGCACAGCCCGGCGATGTCGCTGGCCCGCACGCCGTAGTGCTGCACCATGTGCAGCGGGTAGTTGCGCAGCACCTGGTGCAGCTTGGCGAGGGCGCGCCAGGTGCCGCCGATGGCGCAGAAACTGCCGCCTGGCCGGCCCTTCAGCAGCGCCGACGCGGCGAGCCGCTCGCGCGCGATGGCGCGGGCCTGGCCGACGGCGCGGCCGGTGTCGTCCTGCATGCGGATGACGCCGAGCCCATGCGTCTCCCCGGCCCCGGCGGCGCCGTCCGCGATGGCGTTGAGCTCGAGGCTGCCGCCGCCGAGGTCGCCGACCAGCCCCGCGAAGCCGGGAAAGCCCGCGACCACGCCGAGGGCGCCGAAATGCGCCTCGGCGGCGCCGCTCAGCACCTCCACCGAGGTGTTCATGATGGCTTCCACGGCATCCACGAAGGCCTTGGAATTGCTGGCCTCGCGTACCGCCGAGGTGGCCAGCACATGCACCTCGCCGGCCTGCATCAGCTGCGCGACGAGCGCGAAGCGCTGGATGGCGGTCAGCGCCCGGTCGATGTTCTCATAGGCCAGCCGCCCGGTCTGGGCGACGCCGCGGCCCAGCACGCAGGACGATTTCTCGTTGTAGAGCACGGTGAGGGCCCGGGCGAGCCGCTCATAGACGACGAGGCGCACCGAGTTGGAGCCGATGTCGAGCACCGCCACCGGCCGGGCGCCCTGGATGCGGCCCTGCGCCGTCGGGTCCGCATCGAGCCCCCAGAAGCGGCTCAATCGTCGCTCTCTTCGTGCTCTCGCGGCAGGGCGCTGCCACGCCCGGACAGGCTGGCATTGGTCATGAAATAGTCGTGCGCGCTGTAGGCCTCCTCGCCCTCGGCCAGCGGCCGGCGGTGCGAGCTGCCGTCGGGCAGCACCTCCCAGCTCTGCACATTGTCCTTGAGATAGGCGACCAGCATGCGGTCGAGGATCTGCTTGTGCACGGTGCGGTTGACGATCGGCACCATCACCTCGACGCGCCAGTCGAGGTTGCGCTGCATGATGTCGGCGGAGCTGATGAACACCTTCGCCTTGCGCGAGGGCATCGGCTCGCCCTGCCCGAAGCAGTAGATGCGCGAGTGCTCGAGGAAGCGCCCGACCACCGATTTCACCCGGATATTGTCGGAAAAGCCCGGAATCCCAGGCCTCAGGCAGCAAATGCCGCGTACGATCAGGTCGATCTTCACGCCCTTCTGGCTGGCGTCGTAGAGCGCGTCGATGATCTCCGGATCGACCAGCGCGTTCATCTTGAGCCAGATGGTCGCCGGCTCGCCGCGCGCGGCGTGCTGCACCTCGCGCGCGATGTGCTCGAGCAGCGTCAGCCGCAGGTTCACCGGCGAGACGGCGATGGTCTCGAGCTCCGTGGGTCGAGCATAACCGGTTATGAAGTTGAACACGCGCGCCACGTCGCGCGTGATCGCCGGGTCGGTCGTGAAGTAGCTGAGGTCGGTGTAAATCTTGGCCGTGACCGAATGGTAGTTGCCCGTGCCCAGGTGGCAATAGCTCACCAGCTTGCCGTTCTCGCGGCGCACCACCTGGCTCATCTTGGCGTGCGTCTTGAGCTCGATGAAGCCGAACACCACCTGCGCGCCGGCCCGTTCGAGGTCGCGCGCCCAGCGGATATTGGCCTCCTCGTCGAAGCGCGCCTTGAGCTCCACCAGCGCCGTCACCGACTTGCCGCTCTCGGCCGCCAGCACCAGCGCCTTGACGATGGGGCTGTCGCGCGAGGTGCGGTAGAGCGTCTGCTTGATCGCCACCACGTCGGGGTCGCGCGCCGCCTGCATCAGGAACTGCGCCACCACGTCGAAGCTCTCGAACGGGTGGTGGACCAGCAGGTCCTTGGCGCGGATGGCGGCGAAAAGATCGCCGTTGAAGTCCCGCACACGCTCTGGATAACGCGGTATATAAGGCTGGAACTTCAGGTCCGGGCGGTCGATGTCGCAAATCTTCGAGGCGTCGGCGAGGCCGAGGAAGCCTTCCACCTCGAACGTATCGGCGGGCGTCGCGCCGAGCCGTTCGGAAATCTGCCGGCGCAGCGCGTACGGCATCTTCTTTTCGATCTCGAGCCGGATCACCTGCCCGCGCCGGCGCTGGCGCAGCGCCGTCTCGAACTCCACCACGAGGTCCGCCGCCTCGTCGTCGATCTCGATCTCGCTGTCGCGGATGATGCGGAAGGCGCCCGAGCCGGCCACCTCGTAGCCGGGAAACATCTTGTGCAGGAAGAGGTTGATGAGCGTGTCGATGGTCACCATCTCGATCCGCCCGTCCGAGGCCAGCCCCGAGGGCAGCGTGATGAAGCGGTCGAGGTTGGAGGGCACGCGCACCAGCGCCGTCAGCGTCGTCGTGGCCCCCGGCCGCGTCAGCTCGAAGGCCAGCGTGAAGCCGAGATTGGGGATGAACGGGAACGGATGCGCCGGATCGACCGCGATCGGCGTCAGCACCGGGAAGATCTCCTCGCGGAACAGCCGCTGCAGATAGCGCAGCTGGTCGGGCGACAGGTTGTTGGCCTCGTGGATGACCACGCCGACGCCGGCCAGCTCCTCGCGCAGCGTCTGCCAGCGCTCCTGCTGTTCGAGCTGCAGGTGTTGGGCGAGGGTCGCGATCTCCTCGAGTTGCTCGGCCGGCGTCAGCCCGTCGGCGCTCTGCTTGGTCATGCCGGCACGCAGCTGCCCCTTGAGGCCGGCGACGCGCACCATGAAGAATTCGTCGAGATTGTTCGCCGAAATCGAGACGAACCGCATCCGCTCGAGCAGCGGGTGGCGCGTATTGCCGGCCTCTTCGAGCACCCGCATGTTGAACTGCAGCCAGCTCACCTCGCGGTTGACGAAGCGCGCCGGGCTGTGGCGCAGCGCCTCGACGTCGGCGCCCTCTGCCTCCTCGGGCACCAGTTCCGTCACCTCATTCATCGTCGCCGCCTTCCAGATCCAGCTCGTCGGCCGCCACGCCACGCTCGGCCAGCGCCGCCGCCGCCACCGAGCGGGTGATCGCCGTGCCGCGGCTCAGCGCGATGCGGTCCACCAGCTCCGCCAGCGCCACCGCTTCCTCGGGCGAGCGCTCCATGCGCGCCACGAGGTAGCGCACGATGCGCGGCTCCACCGTCACCTGCCGGTCGCCGAAGAGCTTTACGAACATCTGTGACAACTGGATGTCGTCGCTCAGCGAGACGGTGAAATGCGCCGCGAGTCGCGCCCGCGACTTGAGATCATCGGTTGCAAACGGCCAGTTGGCAACGGGCGTGCGCGTCGTCATCAGCAGCGGCCGGCCGTCGCGCATCGACTGGTTGAGCAGGTGGAACAGCGCCGCCTCGGCATCGCCGCCGCGATCGACGTCCTCCACCACCAGCGGCGCCGTGCCCCCTGCCCCGGCCAGCCCCGCGACCGCCGCCGGCGTCACCGTCGCGGCGCCGGCCCGGTCGGCGAAAATCCGCGCCAGGTGCGACTTGCCCGCCTTGGCCGGCCCCTCGATCAGCGTCAGCGGCCCCGGCCAGTGCGGGAAGGCCCGCACATGGGCGAGCGCCAGCCGGTTGCCGTCGCCCTCGATGAAGTCGGCTTCGAGGTGCGAGGGCTGGTGGCCGTAGTCGAAGGGCAACTGCCCGGCGCGGGCGGCGGGGCTCATTTTTCGGGCGTCAATCGCTTGCGGCGCCGGGCCGGCGCCGGGGTTTCGCTCGCCGTCGCGGCCACGGGCGGCCCTTCCAGCGCCAGCTCGGGCTCTCCGGCCAGCGGCCTGGGCGCCCGCTCGCCGTGATAGAGCGCGCTCTCCTTGTAGCGGCGGATGGCGTAGCGCGTCAGCGTCGCGGTGATGGCGGCGAGCGGCACGGCCAGCAGCAGCCCGGCGAAGCCGAACAGGAAGGAGAAGGCGAACAGCGCGAACATCAGCCACACCGGATTGATGTTGATGCTGGAGCCGACGAGCTTGGGATAGAGCACGTTGCCTTCGAGGAACTGGCCGATCATGTAGACGGCGAAGACCACCGCCACCATCCACCAGTTGGGCGAGAACTGCACCAGCGCGATGCCCATCGACAGGGTGAATCCGGTGAGGAAGCCGGCAAACGGGATGAAGCTGAACAGGCCGGTGACGAGGCCGATCACCAGCCCGAAATTGAGCCCCGTCAGCGTCAGCGCGGTGACGTAGTAGATGCACAACACGAGGATCACCGAGCCGTAGCCGCGCACCACGCCCGACATGGAATGGTCGATCTGGTCCAGCACCTGGCGGATCTCGCGCCGGTGCTCGCGCGGCAGCAGGTCGTCGATGCCCTTCACCATGCCTTCCCAGTCGAGCAGCAGGTAGAAGGCCACCACCGGGGTGAGGATGAGGAACAGCACGGTGTTGAGCACGGTGAGCCCGCTCTGGGCGAGCTGCGCCGTCAGGTTGCCGATGAACTCGACGCCGTTGCCGAGGAACTGGCTGAGGCTCGCCTGCAATTGCGCCGTGCGCTCCGGGCCGAGCCATTCCACCAGTTGCGGGGCGACGCTGCGGATCACTTCCTGCAAATCGCGCACATAGGCCGGCAGCCGCTGCACGAGGCCGAGCACCTGCGAGGTGAACAGCGGCGTCACCAGCCACACCGCCCCGGCGATGACGCCGAGCACGCCGAGCAGCACGATGGCCGTCGCCCAGCCGCGGCCGACGCGGGCGCGCTGCACGAGGTTGACCAGCGGATTGAGCAGGTACGCCAGCGCGATGCCGACCACGAAGGGCAGCAGGATCGGGCGGAAGAGCCAGATGGCGAAGATCACCACGGCCGTGAAGCCGACCCACACGAGGACCTGAGTTCGAAGTGTCATGCCCCGCGTTGCCCTTGCGTCGTCCCGGTCGAGCGGCTATCAGCGCGTCAGTTTTCGACCCCTCCCCGAGCCGGCATCAGGCGCCATGTCCGACGCAACGAACCTGCCACCAAACGGGCTGAGCTACAAGCATGCGGGCGTCGACATCGATGCCGGCGATGCCCTTGTCGAGGCCATCAAGCCGGCCGTGCGCGCCACCCGGCGGCCCGGCGCCGATGGCGAGATCGGCGGCTTCGGCGGCCTGTTCGACCTCAAGGCGGCGGGCTTCCTCGATCCGATCCTGGTCGCCGCCAATGACGGGGTCGGCACCAAGCTGCGCATCGCCATCGACACCGGCAACCACGCGAGCATCGGCATCGACCTCGTCGCCATGTGCGTCAACGACATCGTCGTGCAGGGCGCCGAGCCGCTGTTCTTCCTCGACTATTTTGCCACCGGCAGGCTCGACGTGGCGGTCGGCAAGGCCATCGTCGAGGGTATCGCCGAAGGCTGCCGCATCGCCGGCTGCGCCCTCATCGGCGGCGAAACCGCCGAAATGCCGGGCATGTATCATGGCGACGACTACGATCTCGCCGGCTTCGCCGTGGGCGCCGCCGAGCGCGGCACGCTGCTGCCGCGGCCGGACGTGCAGCCGGGCGACGTCATCGTCGCCATCGGCTCGTCGGGCGTCCACTCCAACGGCTATTCCCTGGTGCGCCGGCTGGTCGGGATTTCCGGCGTGGACTGGTATCTGCCGGCGCCGTTCGACGAGAGCCGCACGCTGTCGGGCGCCCTGCTGACGCCGACCCGCATCTATGTGAAGCCGATCCTCGCGGCCCTCAAGGCCGGCATCGGCCTCAAGGCCCTCGCCCACATCACCGGCGGCGGCTTCATCGACAACATCCCGCGCGTCCTGCCCGAAAACGTCAGCGCCCGCATCGACCTGAGTCGCATTGAGGTGCCGAAGGTGTTCGGCTGGCTGGCGCGGGTCGGCGGCATCGACGCGCGCGAGATGCTGCGCACCTTCAACTGCGGCGTCGGCATGGTGTGCGTCGTCGCCGCCGCCGAGGCCGAGCGGCTCGTCGCCCACCTCGAGGACGCCGGCGAGCGGCCGGCGCTGATCGGCGAGATCACCGCCGCAGGCGACGCGCCGGTGGTCTTCACCGGCCATCTCGGCCTGTGAAGCGCCGCGTCGCGATCCTCATTTCGGGCCGCGGCTCGAACATGAGCGCCCTCATCGCGGCGGCCAAGGCCCCCGGCTATCCCGCCGAGATCGTCGGCGTCTTCTCCAACGTTCCGGACGCTGTCGGCCTCGCCGCGGCCGCCGCCGAGGGCATCCCCACCGCGGCCCTGTCGCACCGGGCCTATCCCGACAAGCCCGCCTTCGAGGCCGCGCTGGCGGCCGTCCTCGCCGGCTGGCGGCCCGACATCGTCTGCCTCGCCGGCTTCATGCGCCTGCTCAGCGCGGGGTTCTGCGCGCGCTGGGCCGGCAAGCTCATCAACATCCACCCCTCGCTGCTGCCCAGGCATCGCGGCCTCCACACCCACGCGCAGGCGCTGGCCGACGGCAGCACCGAGCATGGCTGCACGGTGCATTTCGTCACCCCCGGCATGGACGAGGGGCCCGTCATCGCGCAGGCGCGCGTCCCCATCCTCCCCGGCGACACCCCCGACAGCCTCGCCGCGCGCGTGCTGGCCGAGGAGCATCGCCTCTACCCCCGGGCGCTGGCCATGCTGGCGCGCGGCGAGGTCGTCTTTCCGGCGGATTAGCGCCGTCCCCCGTCAAAATCGGTTCGACGCGACTCCCGGCCGGGCCCAGGGTCGCCGCCTTTCGGAGATCGCTTCATGTTGCTTCGCTATTGGGCGCTGATCGTCCTGCTCGGCGCCGTCTGGGGGTGCTCGTTCATGTTCAACGCGGTGCTGATCCGCGAGATCAGCCCGCTCTGGGTGTCGGGCGGCCGCGTGGCGATCGGCGCGGCCATCTGCTGGGTGCTCTTCTTCGCCCAGCGCCGCAAATTCCCGCGCGACTGGCGCGTCTACCCGCAATTGCTGCTGCTCGGCATCGTCAACTACGCCGTCCCCTTCGCGCTCTTCCCCTTCGCCGAGGAGACGGTGGCGAGCGGCATCGTCGGCGTCATCAACGGCCTCACGCCGATGACCACCGTCATCGTCAGCCAGCTCTGGCCGGGCGGCGAGAAGGCGACGTGGAACAAGGCGGCGGGCGTCCTGATCGGCTTTGCCGGCGCCGTCATCCTCGCCCTGCCGGCGCTGGCGGCGCGCGCCGGCGGCCAGGTCGTCGGCATGCTGGCGGCGTTCGGCGCCACCGTCTGCTACGCCGTCACGCTCAACTACGCGCGCCGCTTCCAGGCCATCGATTCCCCCACCATCGCCTCGCTGTCGCTCACCGCCGCGGCGCTGGTCTCGATCCCCTTCGCGCTATTCGTCACCGGCATGCCGGTGATCACCCGGCCCGAGACCTGGGCGTCGCTGTTCGGCATCGGCGTGCTCTCGACCAGCTTCAGCTTCCTGCTGCTCTACTGGCTGCTGCCGCGCGTCGGGGCGACGAACCTGTCGCTCAACACCTTCGTCATCCCGATCTCGGCGCTGCTGCTCGGCGCGCTCGTCCTCGGCGAGCGGCTGCTGCCCATCCACCTCGTCGGCATCGCCGTGATCTTTCTCGGCCTCGTCTTCATCGACGGCCGGCTGCTGCGCCGCCTGCGCCGCAGCCCGGCCTAGAGGCCCAGCTTCCTCTTCAGGATCTCGTTGAGGGCCTGCGGGTTGGCCTTGCCGCCCGAGGCCTTCATCGCCTGGCCGACGAACCAGCCGACCAGCGTCGGCTTGGCTTTGACCTTCTCCACCTGCTCGGGATTGGCGGCGATGATCTCGTCCACCACCTTCTCGATGGCGCCCAGGTCGGTCACCTGCTTCATGCCGCGCGCCGCGACGATCTCGGCCGGCGCGCCGCCCTCGGTCCACACGATCTCGAACAGATCCTTGGCGATCTTGCCCGAAATGTCGCCGGCCGCGATGAGGTCGATGATGCCGCCGAGCTGGCCGGCGCTCACCGGCGAGTCCGTCACCTCGCGCCCCTCCTTGTTGAGGCGCCCGAAGAGCTCGTTGATGACCCAGTTGGCGGCCGTCTTGCCGTCGCGTCCCCTGGCCACCGCCTCGTAGAAATCGGCGCTCTCCCGTTCGAGCGTCAGCACCATCGCATCGTAGGGCGTGACGCCGTACTCGGCGACGAAGCGCGCCTGCTTCTCGTCGGGCAGCTCCGGCAGGTCGCGCGCCAGCGCCGCGACGAACGCATCGTCGAATTCGAGCGGCAGCAGGTCCGGGTCGGGGAAATAGCGGTAGTCGTGCGCCTCTTCCTTCGAGCGCATGGAGCGCGTCTCGCCCAGCCTGGGGTCGAACAGCCGCGTCTCCTGCTCGATCGCGCCGCCATCCTCGAGGATGTCGATCTGGCGCCGCGCCTCGTAGTCGATGGCCTGCCCGGCGAAGCGGATGGAATTGACGTTCTTGATCTCGCAGCGCGTGCCGAAGGCCCCGCCCGGGCGGCGCACCGAGACGTTGACGTCGGCGCGCATCGAGCCCTGCTCCATGTTGCCGTCGCAGGTGCCCAGGTAGCGCAGGATGGTGCGCAGCTTGCCCAGATACGCCTTGGCCTCTTCGGCCGAACGCAGGTCGGGCTTCGACACGATCTCCATCAGCGCCACGCCCGAGCGGTTGAGATCGACGAAGCTCATGTTGGGGTGCTGGTCGTGGATCGACTTGCCGGCGTCCTGCTCGAGGTGCAGCCGCTCGATGCCGATCTCGACGGGCTCCCCCTCGCCCATGTCGAGCAGCACCTTGCCCTCGCCGACGATGGGGTCCTTGAACTGCGAGATCTGGTAGCCCTGCGGCAGGTCCGGGTAGAAATAGTTCTTCCTGTCGAAGATCGAGCGCTTGTTGATCTGCGCCTTGAGCCCGAGGCCCGTGCGCACGGCCTGGCGCACGCATTCCTCGTTGATCACCGGCAGCATGCCCGGCATCGCCGCGTCGACGAAGCTGACATTGGCGTTGGGCGGCCGGCCGAATTCGGTCGAGCTGCCCGAGAACAGCTTGCTCTCGGAGGTCACCTGGGCGTGGACCTCCATGCCGATGATGACTTCCCAGTCTCCCGACTGGCCCTTGATGAAGCTCTTGGGGTTGGGCGTGCGCGTATCGATGAGGGGCAAGATGGCGTCCGTTACGAGATGTCGTCGATAGGCCCATGCCACGGATCGAGCCGCTTTTCGAGCCTCACGCTCATCTGCGACTCGTGGCCGGGCTGGCCTTCGGTCTTGAGGGCCAGGATCTGGTAGCCCTGGTGCTGGTAGAAGTTCACCGCCCGCACATTGTCGGCGAGCGTATCGAGCTGGATGCGGTCGGCGCCTTCGAGCTCCAGCAGCGACTCCATGCGCCGCAGCAGCGCCGAGCCGACGCCCTGGTTCTGCAGCAGCGGCGTCACGAACAGGAACGGCACATAGGCCCTGCCCCGGGCGCGCTGGCACCAGCCCACCGGCACGTCGTCGACCACGGCGACAATGACCCGCTCCAGCCCGCCGCGCACCGCCGCCTCGAGCCGGTTGCGCTCGGCCTCGCGCGCCGCCGTACCGCCATTGAGGAACGGCATCAGGTCGCGTTCCCAGGCGATATAGGCGATGTCGGCCAGCGTCTCGATCTCGCTGGGAACCGCCTTGCGGATGGTGAGGGAGAGGGACATGTGAAAGCTACTTCGCGCCGCGTCGGGCGACGATAATGCCCTTTTCGTAGTTCACATTCCAGTCGATCAGCGTCTTCCAGATGAGCTCCGCCTGGTCCTCGTCGAGACCCAGCTCCTCGGCGCGCTGGCGCTGCGTCTTGAGCACTGCGGCGATGCGCGCGGGGTCGTGCGCCTCGTGCGGGTCGGTCTTGATCTCGGCCATGCGCGTCACGTAGCGGTGCCGTTCGGCGAGCAGCGCCAGGAGGCCCCGGTCGATGCGGTCGATCTCGGCGCGGACATCGTCCTTGGTGATGCAGTCGGCGGGGGCTTTGGTCACGGCGGGCTCGTGGGCATGAGGGGAGACACCACTGGTTCGCACATCCCCGCCCCGCATTTCAACCGCTCGACGCGTTTGTTGAAAAGGACGCGCGTCGGGCACTCGCTTCGCCCCCACACCGCCCTCGCGGTCCATCATGCCGCACGCACGTATGACACCGCGGCTGGAGCGATGCTATCCTCCCCCGATGGAGCACAATTACGCCGTCTGTCTCCTCGCGAGCCGGCGCAACGGCACGCTCTATTGCGGGGTGACGGGGAACCTGCCCGGCCGCGTCTTCCTGCATCGCGAAGACATCCTCGCCGGCTTCACGCGGCGCTATGGCGTGCACCGGCTGGTCTGGTTCGAACGGACCGACCGGATCGACGCAGCGATCAGGCGCGAGAAGCAGGTCAGGAAATGGCATCGCGCCTGGAAAATCCGGCTGATCGAAGCCGGGAACCCCAACTGGGATGATCTCTATCCCAGCCTTTTTCAGCCCTGACCCGTTTCCTCCGCCCGATCTTCTCAGTCTGTCATTCCCGCGCCGGGCCCGCGGTCGGCACGCGTCTTCCTCGCACACGAGGCAGCTCAACCGGCGAGCCGGAACGCCGGGTCCCACCCCAGCTCGGCCCTGCCGCGCCGCGTGTCCACGGTGCCGTCATCCTCGGCGATGTTGTAGACGCCCGCGCCGCGCGCGCCGGCGCACCGCGCCGCGTCGGCCGCGGCGTCGACATGCAGCGGCGCCGGGCCGGCCGTCTCGAACCCTGTGCCGGGGCCGTAGAGACGGCCGTAGCGCAGCACCACGCCCGGCATCGGCGCCGTGAGGATCTGCTGTTCGAGGCTCGCGACCGACGCGAAGGCCGCATCGAGCGGTGCCGTTTCGGGGGTCGGCACCGGCGCGCCCGGCGCGTAGGCGAAGGCGATGCTCTGCGCCACCAGCCGTCGCGCTCCGGCGGCAATGGCGGCGGCCACCAGGTTGGCCGTGCCCGCTTCGCGGATATGTGCGTTGCGTGTCCGCGCCGCCGCCATCAGCGCCGCGGCGAGCGCCGGCGGCAGGTCGGTCAGCTGGTGAATCACCACCTCGGGCGCGGCCGCGACAACAGCGTCGCGCAGCGCGTCGGCATCGAACACGTCCACCACGGCCGGCGTCACCCCGATGCTCTGGAGCCGCGCCGCGCGCTCGCGCCGGCGCGTCGTGCCCGTCACCTGCCAGCCATCGGCCACCAGCAGCCGGCAGAGCGGCCACCCGATGGCCCCCGCGGCGCCGGCGATGAAGACGGATCGGGCCATCCTAGTGCTTGGTCACCCCCGACAGGGTCGAGGCGATGACTTCCCATTCTTCCTTGACGCTCGGCGCGGCACGCTTCTTGCCGGCGCGCCGGTACCAGTAATCGGCATTGCCCATGTCGGCCTCGATCCAGTGCAGCAGCGCGTGCACCCAGTCGAACTCGACCACGCCTTCCATCGCCTGCACGATGGCGTGCGCCTGCTCCCATTCGGGGCCGACGCGGAACTCGCCCTTGCGGATCCACCACAGCGCCTGCAGCGGCTTCGACATGTCGCGCGGCACGTCGCGCCAGTCGGCGGTCGAGAAAATATCGGCCTCGGCCATCGTTACCACCACTTCGCCGGGGAAAAATCGATGCCCGCCGCGCGCTCGATGACGCGCCCGGCCGCGAACAGCGTTTCCTCGTCGAAGGGCTTGCCGATGAGCTGCAGCCCGAGCGGCAGCCCCGCCGCGTCCTTCCCGGCGGGCACGGCAATGCCCGGCAGGCCGGCCATGTTGACCGTCACCGTGAACACGTCATTGAGGTACATCTTCACCGGATCGGCGCGCATCTCCTCGTCGCCGATGCCGAAGGCGGCGCTCGGCGTCGCCGGGGTCAGGATGGCGTCGACGCCGGCCGCGAAGGCCTGCTCGAAATCGCGCTTGATGAGCGTGCGCACCTTCTGGGCCCGCACGTAATAGGCGTCGTAATAGCCGGCGCTCAGCACATAGGTGCCGATCATCAGCCGCCGCCGCACTTCCGCGCCGAACCCCTTCGCGCGCGTCAGCTCGTACATGTCGGTGATGTCCTTGCCGGTGACGCGCAGGCCGTAGCGCACGCCGTCATAGCGGGCGAGGTTCGACGACGCTTCGGCCGGCGCCACGATGTAATAGGTGGGCAGCGCGTATTTCGTGTGCGGCAGCGAGATCTCGCGCACATGCGCGCCCTCGGCCTTCAGCCATTCGACGCCCTGCTGCCACAGCGCCTCGATCTCCTCGGGCATGCCATCCATGCGGTACTCCTTCGGAATGCCGATGGTGAGGCCCTTGACGCCGCGCTCGACGGCCGCCGCGAAGTCCGGCACGGCGAGGTCGACGCTGGTCGAATCCTTGGGATCGAACCCGGCCATCGAGGTCAGCAGGATCGCCGCGTCCTCGACGGTGCGGGCGAGCGGGCCGGCCTGGTCGAGCGAGGAGGCGAAGGCGACGATGCCCCAGCGCGAGCAGCGCCCGTAGGTCGGCTTGATGCCGACCGTGCCGGTGAAGGCCGCCGGCTGGCGGATGGAGCCGCCGGTGTCGGTGGCGGTGGCACCGGCGCACAGCCACGCGCTCACGGCGGCGGCCGAGCCGCCCGACGAGCCGCCGGGCACGAGCCGCGCGTTCGAACCCCGGGCGCGCCAGGGGTTCACCACCGGGCCGTAATAGGAGGTCTCGTTGGACGAGCCCATGGCGAACTCGTCCATGTTGAGCTTGCCCAGCAGCACCGCGCCGTCGCGCCACAGATTGGCGGTGACGGTCGACTCGTATTCCGGCTTGAAGCCGTCGAGGATGTGGCTCGCCGCCTGCGTGTGCACGCCTTTGGTGGCGAACAGGTCCTTGATGCCGAGCGGGATGCCGTCGAGCCGGCCGGCCTCGCCCCTGGCGCGGCGCGCGTCGCTTTGCGCGGCCATGTCGCGGGCCTGGTCGGCGGTCACCGCCACATAGGCGTTGAAGGTCGGGTTGGCCGCCGCGATGGCGGCGAGATAGGCCGCGGTCAGCTCGGCGGCGGAAAAGCTCTTGTCGGCAAGCCCGCGGCGGGCGGCGGCAAGTGTCAGCCTGGTCAGGTCGGTCAAGGTTTTTGCCCAAAACGGAACGTCAGCGCCGTTCCTATAAGGGTGCCGCGATTATCGCAACATCGGGCGGCGCCCTACTCGATGACCTTGGGCACCATGAAGAAATTGTCCTCGCTCAGCGGCGCGTTGGCGACCACCTGCTCAGGATAGCCGCCGTCGGTCACGACGTCCGGGCGGCGGCGCAACTGCATCGGGGTCACCGAGGTCATCGGCTCGACGCCCGCGACGTCCACCTCGTTCAGTTGCTCGACGAAGCCCAGGATGGTGTTGAGCTCGGCCTCGTAGGTCGCCGCTTCCTCCGGCTCGATGCGGATTCGCGCCAGGCGGCCGATGCGTTTCACGGTGGCGGCGTCGACGGGCATGCTCAGGACTCCTCGTTGGGCGGTTCTTAGCCGCGCTCAAACCTCGAGGGCAAGCCCCGGCTCGAGCGACACCAGCCCGACCCCGTCGAGATGCTCGGCCAGCGCTGCCACGGCCGCGTCGAGCCGCTGGCTGTCGACGGCGAGCGCGATGAGGCGCGGCCGGGCCACGTCGAGCAGCACCGTCGCCTCGGACACCAGCGCCTCGCGGGCCGAGGTGAGCACGATCACCGCGCCGTCGGCCCAGCGGCCGAAGCGCGGCGGCTCGCCGGCGCCGAGCAGCACCAGCGGCGGCTCGCCGGCGGCGGCGATCAGCAGCGAACCGGAGGCGATGCGGAAAATCTCGAGCGGCGGCGCCGCGTCGAGCAGCGTCGTGCGCCCGCGCGGTCGCCACGTCGCCGGGTCGAGCCGCGGCAGGCTGTCATGGTCGCCTGACAGAAGTTCATGGTCGGCGCCGGCCACGAGCTCCCCGCGCTCCACCCCCGCCGGCGCGCCGGCGGCGTCCACCACCACGATCTCCCCGCCCACGTAAACCCTGAGCGTCGTCCCCCCGAACCAGGTGAGCTTCATCGATTCCTTGCCTCCGCTCTGCTCTACGGCTAGCGAACACCCATGGCGGCTGACAACTCCAGCGAAATCCCCCCCACCGGCAAGCTGCTCGGGCTCGATCTCGGCACCAAGACCATC
>JBDHTK010000021.1:0-20788 GCA_039808625.1 Devosia sp.
AGATCGCCAGCCTCGTTCCGCAGGCCGAGACCGTGGAATTCGCCGATGGGGCGCATTTCATTCCCTATCAACAGCCGCTACGGTTCGGCGCTACCATCATGGATTTTTTCGCGCGTTCCCGCCTGCGCGCCTGACGCCGGGCCCCTCGCATTTGCAGCACGAAGCCGGAGAGCGGATTGGCCACCTACGAAAAAATGAGCGCAGAGACGTCGCTGGCCAAGGCGCAACTGGTGATCCGCCGCATCATCGCGTCGCGCGACGACCGCTTCTCGCTGGTGACGCAGATCGCCATCGAGGTGGGCGGCGAGATCATCGAGGAACTGCTGCCGCCGGGCCACGACCTCAATTCGGTGGACCTAGCGAAGCGCTACAAGACCAGCCGCACGCCGATCCGCGAGGCGCTGATGCTGCTCGAGAAGGAAGGGCTGGTGGACGTGCCGCCGCGGCGCCGGCCGCGCGTGATGGTGCTCGACCTGCCGACCATCGCCGAAATCTACCGCACGCGCGCGACGCTGCTCGAGCTGGTGGCGGCGGATGTGGCGAGCAAGGCGTCGGATGCCGAGATCGCGGGGCTCGCGGCGCAGGTCGAGCGGCTGGAACAGGCCTATCGGCAGGACGACCTGCGCGCCTATCTGTGGCAGATCATCGAGTTCCACGACCTCAACCTCAGCGCCTCGGGCAACCAGACGGCCAAGCGCATCGTGGAGTCGCTGCTGCTCAGGACCATCCAGTTGCGGCGGCGGAGCCTCGCCACGCCGGGGCGCATGGCGGTGTCGCTCGAAGACCACCGCCGGCTGGTGCAGGCGTACCAGACGCGCGACGCCAACCTGGCGGCGGCGCTGATCCGCTCCAACCACATGTATGCGCTCAAGAACATCGAGCGACTGCTGCTCGGCGCGTGACATGTCGACACTAAGCGGCGCATCCGAAGGAGCACCGGCGGCGATGCAGGCACTGTGTCGTGGTATGGGCGTGGCGGCGGAGCGACATTCTGGTGGCGCGGCGCGGACCGGACGTTGATATCTGAAGCGCGTTCTACCAAATAAGAATAGCATTTATAATCAAAGCTTTATCTGCCGACTACGGAGAAACTGGAGCCGCGGCGCGGTGGCCGGCGCGCCGGCGATGTGGGGAGCGTCGGGGCGGGGCGCACAGCAAAGGATGAGCGGATGTGCGATCGGCGACGCGGAAGCCTTGACACCACCGCTTCAGGTGCGCAATGTCGACACCTCATCGGTATCGAGAATTCCTGGAGGACCACCATGCACAAGACCTGGCTCATCGCCGGCGCCATTGCCGCGATCATGGCCGCCACCACGAGCGGCATCGCCAATGCCGCCGACATCACGATCCGGGCCGGCCTGACCGATCCGCTCGACACGCCCTATGGCGAGGCGATGCTCGAGTTCAAGCGCATCGTCGAGGAAGGCTCGAACAACCGCATCGCGGTGCAGCTCTTCCCGTCGGCGCAGCTCGGCGCGGTGCCCGAGCAGCTCGAGAACGTGAAGGTCGGCGCGCAGGAGATGGCGCTGTTCTCGCCGGCCTATGCGGGCCAGTTCTTCCCCGCTTTCAACGTGCTGGAGCTGCCGTTCCTCGTCACCAACTGGGACGAGGCCCAGGCCATGCTCGACTCGGCGGCGTTCAAGGCGCTGACCGACGAGGCGGCCGACGCCATCGGCATCAAGGTGGTCGGCAACTTCCCCTACGGCTTCCGCAACATCGCCAACAGCCGCCACCCGGTGGCGGCGATGAGCGATTTCTCCGGGCTGAAGCTGCGCGTGCAGAACTCGCCGGTGCATATCGCCGCCTTCCAGGCGCTGGGCGCCGGCCCGGTCGCCATCGGCTGGGACGAGACCTACCAGGCGGTGCAGACCGGCGTGGTGGACGGCCTCGAGAACGCCAATACGGTGCTGATCGCCAACCGCTATCCCGAGATCGCCAAGTACGTCTCGGTGACGCGGCACCTGTTCGGCATGCTGATGGTGGCGATGAACGCCAAGCTCTATGACAGCCTCAGCGACGAGGACCGGGCGCTGCTCGAGCGCGCGATGGATGCCGGCGAGGCCATCAACATCGCCCGCGCCATCGAGATCGACCAGAACTCGACCGGGGACCTGGTGGCGCTCGGCGCCGAGGTGAACGAGGTTCCGGCCGAGGAGATCGCCAAGATGCGCGCGGCGATGAAGCCGGTCTACGACCAGTTCGGCCCGCAGTTCGAGCCGCATTTCAGCGCGCTGACGGCCGCCGCGGCCGGCAACTGAAGCCGCGGTATCAGCATTGGTGGCCGGCGTAGCGCCGGCCACCTCGTCGTTTGAGGGAGACAATCGTGGCGATGGACTCGCATGAAACCGACGCGGCGATCGAGGGCACCGAGACCGAGCTGCCGCCGGTCGACCTGCCTGCCGTGTGGCTGCCCTTCGACAATGGCGTGCTGGCCGCGACCAAGGCCGTGGTCATCGTCATCGGCCTCGCCTTCACCGTGCTGGTGAGCAGCGAGGTGGTGTCGCGCTTCCTGATCGGGCAGTCGATCTCGTGGGTGAACGGCACGGCGCGGTTCCTGCTCGTGTGGTTCTTCATGATCGGCGCCAGCCTGGCCCTGCGGCAGGGCGGGCACGTGGCGCTCGACATCCTCGGCAAGATGCTGCCGCCGCTGCCGCAGACCATCGTCTATTACCTGGCGCAGATCCTCACCGTGACGTTCCTGCTGGAGCTGCTGTGGAGCGGCGTTTCGGCACTCGAAGGATCGTTCCCGCAGACCGAGGGCTCGCTCGGCATCAGCATGGCGTGGGTGATGTCGGCGTTCCCCGTGGGCTTCGGGCTGCTCATCTACCACCAGATCGTCCTCGTGCTCAGCGCTACGCGCCAGCTCGCAAGCAAGGCAGGCCGCAAATGATCCCCGTCGTCGGCATCATCTTTCTCGTCGCGCTGGTCGTCGGCACGCCCATCGCCTTCGCCATGGGCCTCGCCGGCTCGAGCTGGATCATCTTCTTCGAGGGCATCGATCCGAGCGTCGTGGTGCGCCGCATGTTCGGCATCATGGGCTCGTTTCCGCTGCTCGCCATCCCGCTGTTCTCGATGATCGGCATCCTCGCCGAGCGCTGCGGCATGCTGCCGGACCTGGTGAAGCTGCTGCAGATGCTGCTCGGCCGGCTGAAGGGCGGCATGGCCTATATCAACGTCGCCAACAGCATGATGATGGGCGGCGTCAGCGGCACCGCCGTGTCGGACGTGGCGAGCCTCGGGCGCGTCGAGATCCAGATGATGAAGCGGGCCGGCTACCCGGCGCCCTATGCCGCGGCGCTGACCGCCTCGACCGCGGTCATCTCGCCGATCATCCCGCCCAGCGTCGCCTTCATCATCTACGGGCTGGCGGCCGGCGGCGTGTCGATCGGCGGGCTGTTCATGGCCGGCATCGTGCCGGGCATCATCATGGGCCTGGGCCTGTGGGTCATGGCCTGGTTCAAGTCGCGCAAGGCCGGCTTCGGCACCATCGTCGACCGGCCGCGGCCGGCCGTGATCTTCGCGCAGGCGCTGCGCGTGGTCCCGTTCATGCTGCTGCCGGTGATCATCGTCGGCGGCATCGTCGGCGGCGTGTTCACGGTGACGGAATCGGCGGCGGTCGGCGTCGTCTACGTGATCGTCGTGGGGTTCGTGCTCACGCGCACGCTCAAGGTGAAGGACATCTTCGATTCGGTCGTCTACTCGGCCATCATCAGCTCGGTGGTGGGCATGCTGATGGGCGCCGGCGCGGTGGTGTCGTGGATCATCACGCGCAACCAGGTGACGCAGCAGCTGGCCGACATGCTGGTGATGATCACCAGCGACCCGACGCTGTTCATGACGCTGGTGGCGCTGACGCTGATCCTGCTCGGCACGGTGATGGACGCCACGGCGCTCATCATCATGTTCGCGCCGCTGGTGGTGCCGATCGCGCGCCAGTACGGCGTGCCCGAGATTCAGTTCGGCGTGGTGTTCGTGATGAGCTGCATGATCGGCATGGTGACGCCGCCGACGGGCATCCTGCTGTTCATGACCGCGGCCTTCGCCAAGGTGCCCATCGAGCAGGTGTTCAAGGCCATCATGCCGTTTGTCGTCGCGGCGATGGTGCTGGTGGGGCTGCTGATCCTGTTCCCCGCGCTCACCCTCACGGTGCCGGCGGCGCTCGGGCTGGGCTGAGGCGCGGCGCCGGTCAGTCGACGTCGCTGGGCAGGTTCTCGCGCAGGATGATCTGCGTGCGCAGCGGCGGGGCCGTCCAGTCCTGGCCGCGGGCAACGCGCGCCAGCTGCTCGATGGCCTCGCGCGCCTCGAGGCGCGGGTTCTGGTCGATGACGGCGTCCATGACGCCCGCCAGCAGGTACTCGTTGGTGTATTCGGTGAGGTCGTGGCCGACGAACACCACCTCGCCGGCGCGGCCGAGCTCGCGCAGCGCGCGCACGATGCCGCGATTGCCGGCGCCGATGTTGTAGATGGCCGACAGGTCGGGGTGGCGCTCCAGGTGCTCGCGGGCGGCGCGATAGGCGCGCTCGTCGTCGTCGCGGATTTCGCTGAAGCCGACGATCTCGAGGCGGCCGGGATGCTCCGACATCATGTGGCGGAAGCCCATCTCCCGCTCCTCGTGGCCGCGATAGGAGACGGAGCCGGCGAACAGCGCCACCTTGTGCCGGCCGGCGCCGAGGAAGCGATAGAGGATGTAGCCGGCAAGGCGGCCGGCGCTGCGGTTGTCGATACCGACATAGCCGGCGCGCGGAATGTGCTGGATGTCCGAAACCACGGTGATGACCGGCACGCCGCTGCGGGTGACGCGGCGCAGCGCATCGCGCACCGTGGGATGGTCGATGGCGACGAGGCCGATGCCGTCGGACTTGCCCTCGAGCTCGGCGAGCTTGGTGGCGAGGGTGTCGGGATTGAAGCCCTCGACGAGGTGCAGGCGCACGTCGAGATCGGTGCGCTCCAGCCCCTGCATGGAGAGGGCCGTGCCGAGCCGGCTCATGAAGGTGTTGTTGCCGGCCGGCAGGACGAAGTCGAGCGCCAGCCGGCCCGAGGCGGGCACGACGTCGTCGGCGCCGACGATATAGCCGATGCGGCGGGCCGCGGCGAGCACCACCTCGCGCGTGCGGTCGCGGACGCCGGCGCGGCCGTTGAGGACGCGGTCCACGGTGGCGCCGGATACGCCGGCCTCGCGCGCGACGTCGGTGAGGGTGGATCGCATGCCGTTCCTCTTCAATTGACCCCTCCCGCTACCACCACTCGGCGATGATGTAAATTGATGTGTCCGTCGGCAGGTTTTCCAATGCGGCGACCGGAGCCGGCCGGCCAGGTAACTCCCTAAAATTCCAGAGGGTTTTGCCCGTGATGGCGGGGCGCCTCAGGAATTTCGATGGTTCTTGATGGCATCAGCTTGACAATGTCGTCAACAACTCATCAACATAAATCATTCCGATGAGTGGATGCACGCATGTCCGCCTTCGGCCGAGGGAGGATCAATCATGACGACTCACCGCGTCACGCGACGCCAGTTTCTTGCGACCGGCAGCAAGGGGGCGCTCGCCGCCGCCGCCATCGGCATTGCGCCGCAGTTCATTCGACCGGGCCGCGCCTTCGCCCAGGATGCGCTGGCGCCGGGCATGATCGGCGGCCCGACCGGCTTCGACGGTGCCGAACGCTACCAGTACGGCCCCGATACGCCGGAAGGCCGCGCCATCGAGGCGCTGAAGGCGATGAAGGGGGGCGGCACGGCGCCCGAGCGCATCGTGCTCGGGCTGTCGGACGGCTCGATCGGGCAGCTCACCCAGCCGTTCCCGGCGGGGGCGCCGTCGATCAAGGAACTGTTCGAGAAGGAGACCGGCATCGTCCTCGACATCGTCGGCGTGCCCAATGGTCAGGAATTCACCAAGACCATGCAGGACATCTCCACGGGTGCCGGCCAGTTCGACATCTATGCGGTGGAGTGGAACCGCCTCGGCGACCTGGCCGAGACCGGCGGCATCATCAAGATGGACGATTTCGTCGCCGCGCATAAGCCGGAGTGGGACGACCCCGAGCGCGGCTATGTGAACGGCGCGCAGGGCGTGTCGCTGCTCAACCAGTATCGCGGCTCGACCTATGGCGTGTCGCTCGACGGCGACTTCCAGACCTGGAACTACCGCACCGACCTGTTCGGGAACCCGGACGAGCAGAAGGCCTTCGCCGACAAGTACGGCTACGAGTTGGCGCCGCCCAAGACGTTCAAGCAGCTCGACGAGATCTCGACCTTCTTCTACCGGCCGGACCAGAACCTGCTGGGCTCGACCGACATCCGCAACCAGGGCTGGGGCTACACCAACTGGTATCAGCGCTACACCTCGATGGCGTCGCCCAACCAGTTCCTGTTCGGCGATGACGGCACGCCGCTGATCACCGGCGACGAGGGCGTGCAGGCGACGCAGGAATATATCGACTCGCTGGCCTACAAGTCGCCCGACGCCATCGCCTGGGGCTGGCCGGAGCAGTACGGCAATTTCGGCCAGGGCGGCGCGGCGATGACCTGCGCCTTCTCGAACCTGCCGAAGTTCCTCGACAACCCCGGCAACACCGGCTCGGTGATCACCGGCAAGGTCGGCTCGTTCCTGCCGCCGGGCCGCGAGGTGGGCGGCAAGCTGGTGCGCCGCTCGGTGCTGTGGCTCAACCTGTCGGCGTCGATCTCGACGCAGTCGAAGCACCCGGAGGCGGCGTACCTGCTGCTGCAGTGGCTGGGCTCGTCGCGCATCTATGCGTGGATGACGGCCAATCCGGGCGGCTATTTCGACCCGTTCCGGCTTTCGGACTTCTCCGACCCGCTGGTGCGCGAGACGTATCACGCCTACCACATGGACGTGGTGCGCGACACGGTGGCCCGCACGGTGCCGTCGATCAACTATCCGGGCGCGACGTCCTATCACAACGCGCTCGACGAGAACCTGATGGCGGCCCTCACCGGCGCCAAGACGGCCAAGCAGGCGATGGACGACACCGCCGCCGAATGGGTCAAGATCACCGACCGGACGGGCGCCGAAAAGGTGCTCGAGGCGATCAAGACCAACAAGGCCGCCTGGCCGACCGTGCTCGACTAAGTGCAACCCGGTGGCGAGCCCCAGGCGGGCTCGCCGCCTCCCGCCACGAACGACAGTCCAATGCGCCGCTCCATCGGGTTCGAAATCTTCCGCTATGCGGCGATCCTCCTCGCCGTCGCCATCACGCTGGTGCCCATCGTGTGGATGCTGTCGATGGCGTTCAAGCCGGTGGCCGAGTGGCAGGCGACGGGCGCCAACCTGACGTGGTGGCCGAAGAATCCGACGCTCGACAATTTCCGCTTCATCTTCGGCCAGAGCGCCAGCGGGCTCATCATCGCGCTCGAAAAGACCGCGGCGCGGCCGATCCTGAGCTCGCTGCTGTCGGCCAGCTTCGGCACGCTGATCGCGATGGCGGCCGGCACTGCCGCCGCCTACGGCCTG
Source organism: Devosia sp. (assembly GCA_039808625.1). Taxonomy (GTDB): domain Bacteria; phylum Pseudomonadota; class Alphaproteobacteria; order Rhizobiales; family Devosiaceae; genus Devosia_A. The sequence goes on from JBDHTK010000021.1 coordinate 7,470, forward strand.
TCGCGTTTCCGGGCCGGCGGCAACCTGCCGCTGGCGCTCATCCAGTTGCGCCTGTTCCCGCCCATGGCGGTGATGATCCCGGTAATGATCATGTGGACGTTCCTCAGGCTGAACGACACCTGGTACGGGCTGGCGCTGATCTACGGCATCGTGACGCTGCCCTTCGCCTTCTGGCTGATGAAGACATTCTTCGACGAGTTCCCGCGCGAGATCGAGGAAGCGGCGCTGGTCGAAGGCTGCTCGCGCCTGCGCGTGTTCCTCAAGGTGACGCTGCCGATGATGGCGGCGCCGCTGGCCAGCTCGGCGCTGTTCGTGTTCATCCTCAACTGGTCGGACTATCTGATCGCGCTGCTGCTCACCAACCGCGAATGGGCGACCATCCCGGTCTACATGGCGTCGCTGTCGTCGTCGATGACGGGCCAGCTCTACGGCGCCAAGGCGGCGCTGGGGCTGATCGCCGCCGTGCCGCCGGTGATCGCCGGCATCGCCATCCAGCGCCACCTGGTGCGCGGGCTCACCTTCGGGGCGCTGAAGCAATGAGCACGGATGCGGCCAAGGCGCCCATGTCGGCGGCCGACAGCGACAGGAAGCTCGGCTTCTACCTGACGCTGCCGGCGCAGATTCTCGTGCTGTTCATCGCGCTGTTCCCGCTGCTGATGCAGCTCTACATCAGCCTCACCGACTGGTCGCCGCTGACCGGGCGCGGCTGGTGGGACGCCTGGGCGTTCTGGAACACCTTCGGCAACTATGTCGAGCTCACCGTCGACGCGCGCTGGTGGGGCGCGCTGTGGCGCACCGTGCTGGTCATGCTGATCTGCGTGCCGGCGGAATTCCTGCTCGGGCTGGCTCTGGCCACGCTGTTCATCGACAATTTCCGCGGCAAGAGGGTGTTCTACTCGATCATTCTGATGCCGATGATGGTGGTGCCGGCCGTCGCCGGCTACATGTTCTTCATGCTGTTCCAGTCGGGCGGGCCGATCAACAACATCGCCTCGGCGCTGTCGGGGCAGAACGTCGCCATCGCCTGGCTCTCCAACCCGAACCTCGCCTTCGTCGCCGTGGTCGTCGCCGACATCTGGCAGTGGACGCCGCTGATGTTCCTGATCCTGCTCGCCGGGCTCGTCGGCGTGCCCGACGACCAGCTCAAGGCGGCGACGCTGCTCGGCGCCAACTGGTGGCAGCGTTTCACCACGATCATGCTGCCGCGCATGAAGGGCATCATCGTCATCGCCGTCGCCATCCGGCTCATCGAGAACTTCAAGATCTTCGACACGCTCTACATCATGACGGCGGGCGGGCCGGGCGTCGCGACCGAAACCATCTCGGTCTACATCTACAAGCTCACCACCAACGACCTCGCCTGGGGCTATGTCGCGGCCATCGCTCTCGTGATCCTCATCTCGCTCTCGATCGTTCTGGGCATCGCCATCTCGCGCCAGGCCAGGGCCGGGGAGGGCGCGGCGTGAGCTCCATCCACCTCAAGGCGCTGACCAAGTCGTTCGGCAATTTCGAGGCCATCAAGCAGATGGACCTCATGGTGCGGGACGGCGAGTTCCTGGCGCTGCTCGGCCCGTCGGGCTGCGGCAAGTCGACGACGATGAACATCATCGCCGGCATGGAGGCGCCGTCCACCGGCCGCGTGTTCTTCGACGAGCGCGACGTGTCGGACGTGCCGATGACCCGGCGCGGCGTCGGCTTCGTGTTCCAGAACTACGCGATCTTCACGCATATGAACGTGCGCGCCAACCTCGCCTACGGGCTGCGGATGCGCGGCGTCGGGCCGGCCGAGATCGACCGGCGCGTGGCGGCCATCGCCGAATTCCTGCAGCTCACGCCGTTCCTCGATCAGCCTTCGGCGAAGCTGTCGGTCAATATCCTGCAAAGGCTCGCCATCGGGCGCTCGGCCATCGTCGAGCCGGCCATCTTCCTGCTCGACGAGCCGCTGTCGAACGTCGACGCCGCCTTCCGCGCGGTGATGCGCACGGAGCTCAAGCACCTGCAGCGGCAGTTCAAGCAGACGATGGTCTATGTGACGCACGATCAGCTCGAAGCCATGACGATGGCCGACCGCATCGCGGTGATGGACCACGGGGTGCTGCAACAGGTCGGCACGCCGCTCGAGGTCTACAACAACCCGGCCAATATCTTCGTCGCGCGCTTCATCGGCTCGCCGGGCATGAACCTCGTGCCGGCGACGCTGGTCGAGCGCGACGGGGCGCTGCTGGCCGATCTCGGCGCGGCAGGCGCGTCGCGACCGCTGGAGGCGGGGCTGGCCGCCGCGGCGCGGGCCGCCGGCGCGCGCGAGGTGTGGTTCGGCTTCCGCCCCGAAGGCGTCAACCTCGCGGCGGACGGGCAGGGACTGGCCGTGACGATCACCTTTCTCGAACGCATCGGCTCGCGCACCATCGTGCATTTCGACGCGGCGGGCACCGCCGGCAAGGCCGTGTTCGAGAACGACGTGCCGCTGGCGGCGGGGACGGTGGCGCAGCTCGTGCCGGCCGATGCACTGGTGCGGCTGTTCGATCGCCAGAGCGGCCTCGCCATCGGAGGCGCATGATGGCAGCCATCGAGTTCCGCTCCGTCAGCAAGCGCTTCGGCAAGACGATGGCCGTCGACGATGTGAGCTTTCGCATCGAGGATGGCGAGTTCTTCTGCTTCTTCGGGCCGCCGCTGTCGGGCAAGTCGACGATCCTCAGGCTGATCCTCGGGCTCGAGCGGCCGGACGCGGGCGAGATCCTGTTCGACGGGCGGCCGGTGACCGAGGTGGGACCGGCCGAGCGCAACGTCGCGATGGTGTTTCAGAACCTGGCGCTGTTCCCGCATCTCACGGCCAGGGGGAACGTCGAGTTTCCGCTGCGCGAGCGCAAGGTCGACGCGGCGACGATGGCGCGGCGGGTCGCCGAGGTGGCCGAGAAGCTGCATATCGGGCATATCCTCAACAAGCTGCCGGCGCATCTGTCGGGCGGCGAGCGGCAGCGTGTCGCCATCGCGCGGGCGCTGGTGCGCGATCCGGTCGCCTATCTCATGGACGATCCGATCTCGGCGCTCGACGCGCGGCTGCGCGAGGAGACGCGTGTCGAGCTCAAGCGCATCCAGACCGAGCTCGGCCGCACGCTCATCTATGTGACGCACGACCAGGAGGAGGCGATGTCCATCGCCGACCGCATGGCCGTGCTGGAAGCCGGACGCATCCGCCAGATCGGCACGCCGACCGACGTCTACGACCGGCCGGAGAGCGACTATGTGGCGCGGCTGCTCGGCTCGCCGATGATCAATATCCTCGAGGCCGTGGGCGAGGGGCCGCAGGTGCGGCTCGCCGGCGGCGCCATCGCACTCGACGGCGCCGCGGTGCCGGCGGGCACGGTGCGGGTCGGCGTGCGGCCGGAGAACCTGGCGCTGCGCGAGGGCTCGGACGCGACCGTGTACGAGGTCGAGCCGCTCGGCAGCTTCACGGTGGTGACGCTGACGGCGGGCGACGAGCGGCTGCGCGCCCTGCTGCGCGGCCAGCCGCAGGTGGTGCCCGACAGCCGCGTCGGGCTCCACGTCGATCCTGCGAAACTGCATTTCTTCGCCGAGGACGGCCGCCGCGTGGCGGCATCGGCTGCGTAAGGGAGAGGGGAATGGCCAGCAAGTTCCAACCAGACGTCGAGGTCCGCGAGAAGGGCTATACGATCGGCTGCATCGGCGGCGGCATGATCATGTCGGAGGTGCATCTCGACGCCTACCGGCAGGCGGGCTTCAAGGTCGGCGCCATTGCATCGCGCAATGTCGAAAAGACCAAGAAGATCGCCGAGCGCTACGGCATCCCCAAGGTGCACGCGACGCCGAAGGCGCTGATCGAGGATCCCTCGATCGAGATCGTCGATCTCGCCTACCCGCCGGACCAGCAGCCCGACCTCATCCGCCATGCGCTGAAGCAGGCGCACGTCAAGGCGATCCTGGTGCAGAAGCCGCTGGCGCTGACGCTGGACGAGGCGATCAAGCTGCGCGACGAGGCGAAGGCGGCCGGCAAGGTGATGTCGGTCAACCAGAACATGCGCTACGACCAGTCGATGCGCGTGCTCAAGCAGATCATCGACGCAGGCGAGCTGGGCGAGATCGTCTTCGCGCAGATCGACATGCACGCGATCCCGCACTGGCAGACGTTCCTCGCCGAGTACGACCGGCTGACGCTGGCCAATATGAGCGTGCACCACCTCGACGTGCTGCGCTTCCTGTTCGGCGAGCCGACGGAGATCACCTCGCAGAGCCGCAAGGATCCGCGCACCACGTTCGAGCACACGGACGGCATCACGATGTCGACGCTGAAATTCCCTTCGGGGATGATGGCGGTGTCGCTCGAGGACGTGTGGTCGGGGCCGCGCGCCGACGACTACGACGACGACATCTTCATCGCCTGGCGGGTCGAGGGCACCGAAGGCGTCGCCAAGGGCACCATCGGCTGGCCGAAGGGCAAGCCGTCGACGCTCACCTACAATTCGCGCAAGACGACGGGCGGCAAGTGGGTGACCCCGAGCTGGGACACGCACTGGTTCCCGCACGCCTTCATCGGCGTGATGGAGCAGCTGCAATATGCGCTCAGGACGGGGGCGGAGCCGGTGCTCAACGTCGCCGACAACGTCAGGACAATGGCGCTGATCGAGGCCGGCTACCGGTCGATGGCCGAGAAGCGGACCATCCCGCTCAGCGAAATCTCAACACGGTAAGGGAGGACTTCCACCATGATGCAAGCTGGCATTTTCACCGCCTATCTGCCCTACGGGCTCGAAGAGACGGCCAAGCGGATCCGCGCGCACGGCTTCAACACCGTGCAGCTCGACCTGCACTTCAAGGACATCGACCTGGGGCCGGGCAAGCTCAACAAGGACAGCTGCAAGCGGGTGCGCGACACGTTCCGCGCGCATGACCTGCCGATCTGCTGCATTTCGGGCTACACCAACCTCATCCATCCCGACCCCGACCACCGCAAGGCCAATGTCGAGCGCGTCAAGGAGATCATCCGCCACGCGCGCCAGCTCGGCTCGCCCTACGTGATCTCGGAGACGGGCACGTACAACACCGAATCCGAGTGGATGAGCGACCCCAAGAACAAGTCCGAGGAAGGCTTCGAGGCGTGCCGCAAGGTGATCGCCGAGCTGGCGCAGGAAGCCTATGACCACGGCGCGATGTTCCTGCTCGAAACCTATGTGAACAACGTCGTCGGCTCGGTGGAGGAGACGGTGAAGATGTTCGCGCAGGTCGACCATCCCGGCCTCGGGCTGCTGATGGATCCGACCAACTATTTCGAGGACCACAATATCGACCAGATGGACAAGGTGCTGAACCAGGTGTTCGACACGCTGGCCGACAAGGTGAAGATCGCCCACGCCAAGGACGTGGCGCGCGCCAAGGACACCAGCGAGAAGCACGCCGACATCGGCGACGACGACGCGCTGGCCTCGCACACGTTCCGCGGCGTCGGCGCCATCGCGCTCGACGCGCCGGGGATGGGCGTGCTCAACTACGACCTCTATCTGCAGCGCCTCTCCGAGAAGCACCCGAACATCCCGGTCATCGTCGAACATCTCGACGAGGCGGACATTCCGCGCTCGAAGAAGTTCCTCACCGACAAGTTCCTCGCCAACGGCGTCTGACAAAAGCGCGGCCCGGCGTGCATGCGGCGCGCCGGGCGGCCCCGCCTCGGGGCATGGGCCAGCCGCCTCTCCCCCGGCGCCGGCACATTTTTTCAACGGGTCCTGAACTATGGTTGAACTCTTCGGCAAATCGCTCACCCGACGGCAGGTCGAGGAACGCGCGGGCATGCTTTCGCAGTTTGCCGGCGTGCGGCTGATGAACCTGGGCGACGGCGTCGAGCGCGGCATCCGCATGCTCGATTTCAACACCGGCGGCGGGCTGCGCTTCACGGTCCTCGTCGACCGGGCGATGGACATCGCCGATTGCAGCTACAAGGGACAGGCGATCGGCTGGAATTCGCCGGCGGGCTTCCGCCATCCGGGCCTGCACGAATATGAGGGCGAGGGCGGACTCGCCTGGGCGCGGTCGTTCTCGGGCCTCCTGGTGACGTGCGGGCTCGACCATATCCTGTTCATGAACGAGGTGCCGGCCGACACCTATGTCTACAGCCCCAAGCCGACCGTCCGGCACTCGCTGCACGGGCGCATCGGCACCATTCCCGCGCGGCTCACCGGCTATGGCGAGGAGTGGCGCGGCGACGAATGCGTGCTGTGGGCCGAGGGCGTCGTGCAGCAATCGGCGGTGTTCGGCGAGGACCTGCATCTCGTCCGCCGCATCGAAGCGGATGTGGGCGGCAGGGAAATCCGCCTCATCGACAAGGTGGTCAATCACGGCTTCTACAAGACACCGCACATGTACTGCTACCACATCAATGTCGGCCATCCGGTGCTCGATGACGGCGCGCGCTATCTCGCGCCGATCCGCGACGTGGTGTGGGCCGGCCATGCGGGCGCCGACTATCGCAGGCAGGGCGTGGGCTACAGGACGCTGAGCGGTCCCAAGCTCAATTTCCACGAGCAGGTGTGGCAGCACGAGCTGGGCGCCGACGGCGAGGGCAGGGTGCCGGTGGCGCTGGTCAACGACCGCCTCGGGCTCGGCCTCGAAGTCGAGACGCGCAAGGACCAGTTCCCCTGCCAGTATGAGTGGCAGAATCTGCAGGCCGGGCAATATGCGCTGGGCATCGAGCCCTCGTCCAACCACGTGCTCGGCAATCTCGCGGCGCGCGAGCGCGGCGAGATGACCTGGCTCGAGCATGGCGACGCGCGGCACTACGATACGGTCTTCCGCGTGCTCGACGGGGCGGACGACATCGCCGCGACCGAACGGCGGATCGCCGCCATCGCGGCGCAGCCGGAGGACGACTATCCGGCGCCGTCCGGCAACCATCTCAAGATTGGAGGCCGCTCATGAGCGCGGGAACCGACAGCTTCGGCTCGATCGCCGGCAAGACCATCCTCTATACCGGCGCGGCCGGCGGGCTCGGCCTCGACGCGACGGTGCTGATGCTGAAAACCGGCGCGCGCGTCGTCGCCATCGACAACAACCCGGCGAAGCTCGCGGCGCTCAAGGCGGCGGCAGCGGGGCTCGAGGGGTTGCGCGTCGAGAGCTTCGACCTTGCCGACCACCAGCGGCTGAGAGCCGACCTCGAACGGGTGTCGGACGAGGTCGGCGGCTTCGACATCGTCATCAACAATGCGGCGATCTATCCGAGCAAGCCGTTCGAGGAGTTCACGCTCGATGAGATCAAGCAGGTGCAGGCCATCAACGTCGAGGCCGGCATCGTGTGCGTGCAGGTGGCGCTGCCGCACATGAAGGCGGTGGGGCGCGGGCGCATCATCAACATCTCGTCGGTCACCTTCTCGGGCGGCTGGGCGGACCTCACGCCCTATGTGCAGAGCAAGGGTGCGCTGATCGCGCTGGCCCGCGCCTGGGCGCGCGAGTTCGGCAAGTACGGGATTACCGCCAATGCGGTGTCGCCGGGCGCGTTCCCGACCGATGCCGAGAAGATCCACCCCGACCTCGTGGCGTACGAGAAGCGCATCTACGAGCACCAGGCGATCCAGCGCCGCGGGCGCCCGTCCGACATCGCCAATGTCCTGATGTTCCTCGCATCGGACGCGGCATCGTTCATCACCGGCCAGACCATCAATGTCGATGGCGGCTGGGTCATGCACTAGGAAGCAAAGACTGTCATGAGTATCCTCAGCGGCTATCGCGTTCTCGACTGCTCCATCGCCATGGCGGGCCCGTTCGCGGCGCAGCGCCTCGGCGACCTCGGAGCCGACGTGGTCAAGGTGGAGCCGACCAGCGGCGAATGGCAGCGCCACACCTCGGCGGGCGGCGCGCGCGGCAACAAGGTCAACGTCTCGTTCCTGTCGCTCAACCGCAACAAGCGGTCGCTGGCGGTGGACCTCAAGAAGCCGGAGGGCAAGGCCGTCCTGCTCGAGCTGGTGAAGACCGCCGACGTGTTCCTGCAGAACTACCGGCCGGGCGTCGCCAAGCGGCTGGGGGTGGACTACGAGACGCTGCGCGAGATCAACCCGAAGCTCATCTATGTGTCGATCTCGGGCTATGGCGAGGACGGGCCGTATGTGAACAATCCCGGCCAGGACCTCATCCTGCAGGGCATGTCGGGCGCCATGCTGTCGGCGGGGCGCGCGGGCGAGCCGCCGCTGGCGGCGGGGCAGTTCCTCGTCGATGCGGTGACGGCCTATACGGCGTTCGAGGGCACGCTGGCGGCGCTGCTGCATCGCGAGCGGACGGGCGAGGGGCAGCTCGTGCAGGTCAACATGCTCGACGCCATCACGGCGCTGCAGATGCAGGAGCTGTCGGTCTTCACCGTGGGCGGCAAGCCGCAGACACGTTCGGCCGAGCCGCACGCGCACGCCTATATCCGCTCGCCCTATGGCGCCTTCGCCACGGCGGACGGCTACATGATCGTCGCCTTCCCCTCGCTCAGGAAATTCGGCGAGCTGATCGGCGAGCCGTCCTTCCTGGACATGGACGACGAGATCGACAGCTGGAAATACCGCGACGAGATTTTCGCGCGCACGCGCGAGCGGCTGCAGCACAAGACGACGGCCGAATGGCTGACGCTGTTCCGCGCCAACGACATATGGGCCGGGCCGGTCTATGGCTATGCCGACCTCGTCGAGGACCCGCAGGTCAAGCACAACGGCACCTTCGTCGAGTACGAGCACCCGACCGAGGGGCATGTGAAGACGCCGGGCTTCGCCATCCGCTTCTCGAAGACGCCGAGCACGGTGGCGCGCGGCGCACCGCTCACCGGCGAGCATTCGCGCGACGTGCTGCGCGAGGCGGGCTATGACGACGCGGCCATCGAGCGGCTCATCGCGGACGGCGCCGTGGCTGCCGATCAATGAACCCGACCTACAAGGCGCTCACCTGGGACCACCCGCGCGGCTTTCACGCGCTGCGCGACGCCGCGGCGGAGATGGCGCCGGCGCATGGAGTCTCGATCCACTGGGCGACGCAGCCGCTCGAAGGCTTCGAGTCGCACCCCATCGCGGATCTGTGCGCGCGCCATGACCTCGTGGTGCTCGACCATCCGCATGTGGGCGAGGCCTTCGAGGCCGGCTGCCTGCAGCCGCTCGAGGCCGTGTTCGGCGCCGACGAGATCGCGGCGCTGGGGGCGGCGTCCATCGGGCCGAGCCTCACGAGCTACCGCTATGCCGGACGGCACTGGGCGCTGCCCCTCGATGCGGCCACGCAGGTGATGGCCTATCGGCCGGACCTTGCCGAGCCGGTCGGGACGTGGCGCGAGGTCGCCGCCCGGGCGAGCCGGGGCGGGGTGGCGCTGTCCTTGGCCGGGCCGCATGCGCTCATGAATTTCCTCTCGATCTGCGTGGCGCTGGGCGACCCGCCGGCCGAGGCCGATCCGAGCGTGCTGGTCGGCGCGGATGCGGGGGAGGAGGCGTTCGGCATCCTTGCCGAGATTTACGCCGTGGCCGAGAGATCGACGCTGGCGCTCAACCCGATCGGGCTGCTCGGTCACATGGCGCAGCACGACGACGTAGCGCTCTGCCCGCTGGTCTATGGCTATGTGAACTATGCGCGGCCGCAAGCCGGCGCGAAGCAGGTGCGCTTCGCCGATGCGCCCGCGGCGACGGCAGGCGGGCGCCCGGGCTCGACGCTGGGCGGCACCGGGATCGGGCTGAGCGCGCGCTGCACGGTCACGCCCGAGCTTCTGACGCATCTGCGCTGGCTGCTGGGCGAGGCAGCGCAGCGCAGCTTCATGCCGGCGCATGACGGCCAACCCAGCCGGCGCAGCGCCTGGCACGACGAGAGCGTCAACGCCGCCTGGGGCGATTTCTACCGTGACACCGCGAGGACGCTGGAGGCGGCCTATGTGCGGCCGCGCTATGCCGGCTATATCGCCTGGCAGAGCGCGGCGTCGGCCTATCTGCGCGAGGCGCTGGCGCAGGGGACGACGGCGCCGGCCGTGGTCAGGCATCTCAACGACACGCACAGGGCTCGGATTGGAGGCCGGGAAAGATGAGCGACAGTATTCTGGTCGACCGCGACGGCATGGTCGGCATCATCACCATCAACCGGCCCGACAAGGGCAATGCGATGACGCCCGAGATGGCGGCGGCGCTGGTCGCCGCCGTCAGCGGCTTCAACACGGATGACGGCATCCGCTGCGTGGTGCTCACCGGCGTGGGCGAGAAGGCGTTCTGCGGCGGCTCGGACATCCGCACGCTCGACGACTACGACACGCCGTGGAATTTCCGCAACCGCCCGGACTATTGCGACGCCATCCGGGGGCTGCTCAAGCCCTCCATCGCGGCGGTGAACGGCTATGCCTATGGGGGCGGGCTGGAGACGGCGATGGCCTGCGACATCCGCATCGCCGCGGCGAACGCCACCTTTGCCGCGCCCGAGATCAAGCTCGGCTGGATCGGCGGCGGCGGCATGGCGGCGGGCCTCGCGCATGCAGTCGGGCCGTCCAACGCAGCGGTGATGATCATGACGGGCGACCCCATCGACGCGGCGACGGCGGAGCGCTGGGGGCTCGTGTCGCGCGTCGTGCCGCAGGGCGAGGTGCTGGAGGCGGCGGTCGCACTGGGCCGGATCATCGCCTCGCGCGCGCCCATCGCGGCCGAGACGGCCAAGCTCAACCTGCGGGCGGCGTGGGAGATGTCGATCGCCGACGCCATCACCTATGAGCGCGACCTGCAAACCATCTGCTTTGCGACGGAAGACGCGCGCGAAGGCCGTGCCGCCTTCAAGGAGAAGCGGCCGCCGGCGTTCAAGCGGCGGTAAGGCCGCCAGGCAAGGGCGTGCCCGGCGCGACGAGGCCACTACGCGCCAGCGCGGCCCAGAACTCCGGCGGGATCTGGGTGTGCCACCAGTCGAGGATGCCGGCCAGCTCGGCGGGCGATTTCGGGCCGGGCAGGACGGTGCAGACCGCGTCGTGGGCGAGGGGGAATTGCAGGGCGGCGGCGCCGAGCGCCACGCCGTGCTCCCGGCACAGGGCTTCGAGACGGGCAACGCGCGCGACGACCTCAGGCGGCGCCGCCGCGTAGTTCCACTGGCCGTTGCCGACCAGCGCGCCGCTGTTGAACGGGCCGCCGCAGATGATCGAGGTGCCGCGCCGGAGGCAGGTCGCGAGCAGCGGATCGAGCGCCGTCTGCTCGAGCAGGGTGTAGCGGCCGGCAAGCAGGAACACGTCCCAGTCGCCGATGCCGAAGGCGTCCATCAGCACCGGCCATTCGTTGACGCCGATGCCGATGGCATCGACGCGGCCCGACGCCTTGAGCTCGGCGAGCGCGCGATAGCCGCCCCCGGCAAGCTGCGCCCAGTAGCGGGCATGCTGGTCGGCGCCGTGGGTGAAGGTGCCGATGTCGTGGACGAGCAGCACGTCGATGCGTGCGAGGCCGAGCCGCATGAGGCTGTCGTCGTGGGCGCGCATGATACCGTCATAGGAGTAGTCGTAGGCTTCGACGAAGGGGAAGGGATCGACCCAGCCCTGCCGCACCGTCGCGCTGCCGAGATAGGGCTTCAGCAGGCGGCCGACCTTGGTGGAGAGCACGGTACCGGCGCGGCGCGTGCGCAGGCCGTCGCCGAGCAGGTGCTCGGCGCGCCCCAGCCCGTACTGGGCCGAGGTGTCGTAGAACGTCACCCCGGCGTCGAGGGCGGCGGTGATGGTGGCGAGGGCCTCGGCGGTCGGCACGGCCTGGAACAGGCCGGCGAGCGTGCCGGTGCCGAGGCCGAGCTCGGTGACGGCAAGGTCGGTCCGGCCGATGCGGCGACTACGAAAATCCGGCATGGCAGCCTCGGGACATGAGGGGTCAGTAGAGGCCCATATGGCGCTGCAGGGCGGCGCTGAAATGCGCCGCGACTGCGGCGGTGGCCGCGTCGGGGTCGCGCGCCTTGCAGGCGGCGATGATGACCATGTGCTCGCGCAGCGAGCGCAGGGCCAGGGGGACGGTGAGCTTGCGGTCGAGCCGGACGAGGCGCAGGTAATTGTGCATGCGCCGGTAGGTCGTCTCGATCAGCGGGTTGCTGAGGGCGCCGACGATGGCGTTGTGCAGGAGCTGCTCCAGCGCCTCCATCTCGGTCTTGAGCGGCTCGGTGATGCCGTCCGTCTCAAAGCCCTGGATGAGGGCGAGGTGCCGCTGCTCGATCTCGGCCAGATCGGCCTCGTCGGCGGTCTCGGCATAGACGGCGACCGCGGCCTTCTCGATGATGCCGCGGAACTGGTAGGTCGAGCGGGTCAGCTCCAGCCCCGGCTTCACGAACTGGATGCCCGAGCGCGGGTGGATGGTCAGCACGCCCTCGGCTTCGAGGCTGCGCAGCGCGTCGCGCAGCGGCGCCACGGGGATGCCGAGCAGACGCACCAGCTCGTTCTGCGAGACGAAGGCGCCGGCCGGAATCTTGCGCTCGAACAGGGTTTCGAGGATGCGCTGATAGGCGATGTCGCTCAGCCGGCGGCCGCCCGGGTTCTCCGTCTGCGCCAGCATTTCAGCCGCGTTAGTCACTTGCCTCGCCTCTCATTCTGCTCTATTACAACTCGCGTCTGATCTATCAGATAGATGATTTGGTCTATTAGAGCAAAGCATGCGCCTCGTCGACTTTCGCATCACCCGATTCCAGTTCGCCCGCGAGCGGGTCATCGGCGACAGCCAGGTGCGCGCCGACGACGTCAATGTAGCGGCCCTGGAGCTGATTGCCGATAGCGGCGCCGTCGGTCTGGGGTTCGTGCAGACGCTCTTCGTGCCGATGCCGGATGCGGACGAGATCGCCCGCATATTCCGCACCGAGCTGTGGCCCGGGCTCGACGGCCAGCCGCCGGCCGGGCTCATCCATCGCGTCAGCCGGCCGCGCGGCGGCAACCAGCGGGCGCCGGCGCTGCCCTTCGGCGAGGCCGTGCAGGTCGCGCTGTGGGATCTCGCCGCCAAGCAGGCGGGCCTGCCGCTCCACAGGCTGCTCGGCGGCCGCCGGGAGCGCGTCGAAGCCTATGCCAGCGGCCTCGATTTCCACCTGAGCGATGCCGAATTCGCCGAGCTGTTCGCGCATGCCGACGCGATCGGCTACCGCGCCTTCAAGATCAAGGTGGGGCACCCCGATTTCGAGCGCGACCTCGACCGGCTGAAGCTGCTCACCAAGACCGTGCGGCCCGGCGCGAAGATCATGATCGACGCCAACGAGGCATGGGGCGCCAAGGAAGCGGTCACCAAGCTCGAAATCATCCGCCGCGAGGGCTACGAACTGCTGTGGGTGGAGGACCCGATCCTGCGCCACGATTTCGAGGGGTTGAGGCTGCTGCGCGAAGTCGCCGA
>JBDHTK010000022.1:0-20088 GCA_039808625.1 Devosia sp.
TCCTCGGTCAGCCGCTGGTGCGTCGTCGTCCTCGGATGCGTGATGATGGTGCGTGCGTCGCCCAGATTGTTGGAGATGAGGATCACCGCCAGCGCGTCCGACAGCGTGAAGGCGCCTTCCTGGCCGCCCTTCACCTCCACCCCGATCAGCGTCGAGCCGCGCGCCATCTGCCGCTTGCCCAGCTCGTATTGCGGGTGCGAGGGATGGTGCGGGTAGATGATCCGCTCGACCTTCGGGTGCCCGGCGAGGAAGGCGGCGATGCGCTCGGCGCTGTCGGTCATCTGCTTCACCCTGAGCGGCAGCGTCTCCAGCCCCTTGAGCAGCACCCAGGCGTTGAACGGCGACAGCGACGCGCCCGTCTGGCGCAGGAACATGTGCACGTCGCCGGTGATCAGCTCCCTGCTGCCCAGCACCACGCCGCCCAGGACGCGCCCCTGGCCGTCGATATGCTTGGTCGCCGAATAGGTGACGAGGTCGGCGCCCAGCTGCAGCGGATGCTGGTAGAGCGGCGTGGCGAACACATTGTCCACCACCAGCTTGGCGCCCTGCGCGTGGGCGATCTCCGCCACCGCCGCGATGTCCACGAGCTCCAGCGTCGGGTTGGTCGGCGTCTCGAGGAAGACGAGCCTGGTGTTGGGCCGCATCGCCGCCGCGAAATTGGCCGGATCGCGTCCGTCGACCAGCGTCGAGCTCACGCCCCAGCGCGGCATGTAGTCCTCGATCACGAAGCGGCAGCCGCCGAACAGCGCCCGCGAGGCGACGATGTGGTCGCCGGCCCGCACCTGGCTCGTCACCGCGTTGGTCACCGCCGCCATGCCGGTGGCGAAGGCGCGCGCCGCCTCGGCGCCCTCGACCAGCGCCATGCGCTCCTGGAACACGTCGAGCGTCGGATTGGCGAAGCGCGAATAATTGTGGCCCGGGATCTCGTTGTTGAACAGCCGCTCGGCATGCTGCGAGTCCGGGTAGGAATAGCCCGAGGTCAGGTAGATCGGGTCCGACGTCTCGTTGAACGGGGTGCGCACCGTGCCCCCGTGGATGAGCTGCGTCTCCGCCGACCGGCGGCGCGGATCGTTGAGGGGGTTCTTGGCATCGGACATGGAACTGCTCCAACAAAAAAACCGGCACGCGTTCGCGGCCGGTTCGAGCACGGGTCACTTTAGCGAGTTGTTTTAAGTGGCTGCAATCAGACCGGCCAAATCACCACTGGGTTTTGCATTATTCCCCTTGCCGCGGGGCGTCAACCCGATGCTATGAGGGGCGCGGAGGTAGTCCATTGGCACCCACCGAGGCTTGGGCGCCGGGCGTTTTCCCGGCCCGTTTCATCGAGCGGCTGCGCGCGGCGGGCGGCATCGCGGCGCCGCCCTTCGACGCCGACCAGGTGCAGCCGGCCAGCCTCGACCTGCGCCTCGGTGACACCGCCTTCCGCGTCCGTTCGAGCTTCCTGCCCGGCCCCGAGCATACCGTCGCCGACCGCATCGCGGCGCTCGAGCTGCACCGGCTCGACCTCACCGCGGGTGCCGTGCTGGAGCGCGGCTGCGTCTATCTCGTGCCCTTGCAGGAGAGCCTCGCGCTCCCCGCCGAGGTGAGCGCCGGCGCCAATCCGAAAAGCTCCACCGGCCGGCTCGACGTCTTCACCCGCGTCATCGGCGACCGGGCGCGCGGCTTCGACGCGCTGCCGGCGGGCTATCAAGGCCCGCTCTATCTCGAAATCTCGCCGCGCACCTTCCCCGTGCGCGTGCGCCGCGGCTCGCGCCTCTCCCAGATGCGTTTCCGCGTCGGCGCGACGCGCCTCAGCCTCGCCGAGCATCAGGCGCTGCACCGCGCCGAAACCCTCGTCCTCGATGCCAATGAGGAGGTCGGCGAGGGCGTCGCCCTCTCCATCGACCTCAAGGGCGAGGGGCGCAAGGGCCTCATCGGCTTCCGCTCGCGGCGCCACACGCCGGTCATCGACATGGACAGGAAGGACGCGCTCGCCGTCCTCGACTACTGGGAGCCGCTCATCAATCGCGGCGCCGACGAGTTCATCCTCGACCCCGACGAGTTCTATATCCTCGTCAGCCGCGAAAGCGTGCACGTGCCGCCCGCCTACGCCGCCGAAATGGTGCCCTTCGACCCCTTGGTGGGCGAGTTCCGCGTCCACTATGCCGGCTTCTTCGACCCCGGCTTCGGCCATTCGGCCGCCGGCGGCACCGGCAGCCGCGCCGTGCTCGAGGTGCGCTCGCGCGAGGTGCCGTTCATGCTCGGCCACGGCCAGACCATCGGCAGGCTGATCTACGAGCGCCTCAGCGAGCTGCCCGACCGCCTCTACGGCTCCGGCCTCGGCTCCAACTACCAGGCCCAGACCCTGAAGCTCTCCAAGCACTTCCAGGCCTTCGCACTCTGAGCCTCGGCCGGGGGAGGGGCAATGCCCGCCGCGTCTCGCTTTGGGTGCTAGGGCGTGCGGCTGACGCCGACGCTCCCCGTCGACAGCGTGAAGGCGGCATCGACGATCAGCACCGAGGCGGCGGCGCGCGCCGCGAGCCCCGCCGCCACCGCGTCGAGATCGGTGGTGGTCGCCGTGAACGCTTCCGTCCGGGTGTCCGAGAAGCCCAGCCGCGTGCGCCCCTCCAGCTTCGCCGCTTCTCCCACGAAGACGAAGGCATAGAGCGCGTTCGCCTCCGGGCCGTCGCCGCCGCCTGCGCCGAGGAACGTCGCCAGCCCCGCCTCGAACTGCGCGTGCGAGGGGTTGAGCAGCCGGTGCATCTCGAAGCCGGCGCCGCGCAGCATCGCCTCCCATGCATCGGCGTCGCTGTCGTCGTCCTCGGCCGTGCCCGCCGTCACCACCAGCGCCGCGAGCTTGCGCGTCGGCGCCGGCCGCCCGAGATAGATGTCGCCGTTGAGGCTCGTCGACAGCAGCGGCCGCGGCGCCGTGCGGTCGCCGCGCATCTCCTCCTGCGCCCGGCTCAGTCCCGCCAGCAGCGGCGTATCGGGCTCGACCAGCCGCCGCACCGCGGCCTCGGTGAAGGCCGTGCGCTGCGCCGGGCCGAGCCGGATGTCGCCCGGCGCCGTGGCATAGGCGATGAGCTGCCCGGTGATGTCGGTGCGTGCCGCCTCGGCGGCGATGCCGGCGTCGATCGAGCGCAGTTGCGCCACTTCGGCCTCGTGCTGCGCCGCGCGGAACCGACCCTCGGCGTCGACGCTCCAGAAGGTCAGCGCCACCGCCGCCGCCGCCAGCGTGCCCGAGGCGGCGAGGCCGAGCCGCGTGCGGCGCGACAGCCGCTGCAACGCCTCCTGCTTGGCCGCCTGCTCGATGCCCACCGCCGCCAGCCGCTCGGCCTCCAGCTCGGCCTGCGCGTGCTCATAGGCTGCGCTGGCGTCGATGAAGGCGCGCTGCAGGTCCGTCGGCTGCTGGCCGCCGGTGCCGGCCTCGGCCAGCCAGTGCCGGGCGGCCTCGAGCTCGGGTCCGCGCAGCAGCAGCACGTCGGGCCGCCCCCGCCGGTCCCAGCGCTCCGCCAGTTCGCCCAGCCGCGTATGCTCGCGCACCCATTCGGCATCGGTCGCGAGCGCCGTCGCGAGCTGCTTCAGGGCTCGCGGGAACGACACCCCGCCGGTAAAGAAGATGTAGTTGAGCCGCCCCAGCCAGGCCGGCGTGTCGGCCGGCGACACCTCGCTGGCGACCACCGGCAGGATGCGCTTCGACAGCGCTTCGGCGGTGCGGATCTCCCAGGCGCAGCGCTCCGAGGCGACCGCGCCGGGCGTCATCACGAACACCACCGTATCGGCCGCCGCGATCAGCCCTTCGAGCCGCTTTTCCCAGTCCTCGCCGGCGGCGATGTCGTTGCGGTCGAGCGCCGCGGCGAAGCCGGCGACGTCGAGCGCGTCGACCAGCTCCTCGGCGAAGGCGCTGCCGTCGCGGCGCGCATAGGAGATGAAGACGTTGAGCGACGTGTCGGTCTTGGGCATCGGCTTGGCCTCGGCACGATCCTCCGAATAGGGCAGCCGGCCCGTTTCGGCAATGCACCTCTAGGACGCCGCGCCGCGCCTTCGCCTTGGGCGGCCCAGGCTTGCCTTGACTCGGCCTGCTGGCGCATGGCTTTGGGGGGCAGGGACGCGAAAGGGGAGAAAAGCCGTGAAGGTGCTGGTGACGGGCTCGGCCGGGTTCATCGGCTTTCACGTCGCGCGGCGCCTGCTCGCCGCCGGCCATGACGTGCTCGGCCTCGACGGCTTCACCGCCTATTACGACGTGGCGCTGAAGCGCGCCCGCCACGCCGAGCTCGAAGCCCTGCCGCGCTTCACCCCCTGCGAGGCCATGCTGGAGGACGAAGCCGCCGTCGCCGCGGCCGTCGCCGGCTGCCGCCCCGAGATCGTCATTCATCTCGCCGCCCAGGCCGGCGTGCGCCACAGCCTCGAAAACCCGCTCGCCTACGCTTCGGCCAATGTCACCGGCACCATCACTTTGCTTGAGGCTCTGCGGGCGCATCCGCCACGCCATCTGCTCTTTGCCTCCAGCTCCTCGGTCTATGGCGGCAACACGAAGCTGCCCTTCGCCGAGACCGACAGGACCGATTTCCCCGCCTCGCCCTACGCCGCCACCAAGAAGGCCGGCGAGGCGCTCACCCACGCCTATGCGCATCTCTACGGCGTGCCCACCACCGGCTTCCGCTTCTTCACCGTCTACGGCCCGTGGGGCCGCCCCGACATGGCGCTGTTCAGATTCGTCGCCGCCATCGCGGCGGAGTCGCCCATCGAGGTCTATGGCGAGGGCCGGCTGGAACGCGATTTCACCTATATCGACGACCTCGTCGAGGCCATTATCCGCCTCGTCGACGTGCCGCCGGTCCCCGGCGCGCCGGTCGCCGTGCCGGGCGGCGCCGATTCCCTCTCGCCCATCGCGCCCTGGCGCGTCGTCAACATCGCGGCGGGCCGGCCGGTGGGCCTCCTGCCCTTCATCGAAACGGTCGAGGCGGCGCTCGGCCGCCCCGCCATCCGCCACCTGCTGCCGGCGCAGCCCGGCGACGTCGCCGTCACCTGGGCCGATCCGGCGCTGCTGCGCGCGCTCGTCGGCACGCTGCCGCATACCCCCATCGCCACCGGCGTCGGCGCCTTCGTCACGTGGTATCGCGCCTGGGCCGCCCGCCGCGGCGACGCGCCTTGACGCCGTCGGGCTTTTCGCGCAGAGATCGCCTCCATGCGGGTGTAGCTCAATGGTAGAGCAGCAGCTTCCCAAGCTGAATACGAGGGTTCGATTCCCTTCACCCGCTCCATTTTCGGCCTTCAAGAACCCCGGGCAATGAAGATCCTCGTGCTGGGTGCCGGCGTCATTGGCACCACCTCGGCATATGCCCTTGCCCGGGCCGGGCACGACGTCACCGTCATCGATCGCCAGCCGGGCCCCGCGCTCGAAACCAGCTTCGGCAATGCCGGCGAGCTGAGCTATGGCTACGCCTCGCCCTGGGCCGGGCCGGGCATTCCGCTCAAGGCCGTCAAATGGCTGCTGATGACCGACGGGCCGCTGGTCATCCGCCCCATGCTCGATCCGCGCATGTGGCTGTGGGCCATGAGCCTGCTCGCCAACTGCACGGCGCGTGCCTACGCCGTCAACAAGGCGCGCATGGTGCGCATCGCCGAATATTCCAGCGCCGCCATGGCCGAGCTGCGGCGCCTGCCGGGCCTCGCTTTCGAGGGGCGCGAGCAGGGCACGCTGCAGCTCTTCCGCACGCAGCAGCAGCTCGACCATATCGGCGGCGACATCGAAGTGCTGCGCCAGTATGGCGTGCGCTACGAGGTGCTCGATCCCCGGGGCTGCGTCGCCGTCGAACCGGGGCTGGCGACCGCCGCCGTGCCCTTCGTCGGCGCCCTGCGTCTGCCTGACGACGACACCGGCGACTGCAAACTGTTCACCGAGGGCATGGCGAAGCTCGCGGCCGCCGCCGGAGTGACGTTCCAGTACGGCACGGCCATCGACGCCATCGAAGCCGACGGTGCGCGCATCTCCGGCGTGCGCACCAGCCACGGCACGCTCACCGCCGATGCCTATATCGGCGCGCTCGGCAGCTACACGCCGCTCCTCGTCGCGCCGCTCGGCATCCGCCTGCCGGTCTATCCCATCAAGGGCTATTCGCTCACCGTGCCGATCACCGACGCGGCGGTAGCGCCGGTCTCGACCGTCATGGACGAGACCTACAAGGTCGCCACCACCCGCTTCGACGACCGCATCCGCATCGGCGGCACGGCCGAGATCGCCGGCTGGGATACGGCGCTGCGTCCGCACCGGCGCGGGCCGCTGGAGCGCTCGCTGCGCGACCTCTTCCCGCGCGCCGGCGACCTCGCGCGGGCGAGCTTCTGGTGCGGCCTCCGGCCCATGACGCCCGACGGCACGCCGGTCATCGGCCGGGCGAAGTTCGACAATTTCTACCTCAGCACCGGCCACGGCACGCTGGGCTGGACGATGGCGGCCGGCTCGGCCCGCATCCTCGCCGACCTCGTCTCGGGCAGGACGCCCGAGATCGACACCGCCGACCTCGACCTCAGCCGCTACGCGCGCTGAGGTCGAGGCTCAGGCCTCACGCCTCGCCGGCGCGCGCCACCCGCGTCACCCCATGCGTCGTCTTCGCCCAGTGGACGGGGCGGGCGATGAGCTCGTGCGCCGCCTGCAGCGCCGCCACCGAATGCAGCACCCAGTAGAGCGGCAGCAGCGCCTGCACCGGCATCAGGTGCCACGCCCGCTGGTGCGCGAGCCCGCTCAGCACCACCGCATAGGCGCCGCCATAGCCGGTGGCGAGGATCACCGCCGCCGCCCAGTCCCACACATCCACCGGCACCAGCCCTGCCAGCCCGCCGAGCAGCAGCCGGCCGCACAGCGCGCCGATGAACATGGTATGCAGCAGCGCCGCGAGGATCATGCCGCCCACCAGCACCTGGAAGCCGAGAAACGCCCGCCAGCCGACATCGCGCAGCAGCCGCAGCGGCGCCCGGTTGTGCACGATATAAGTCTGCATCCACCCTTTCATCCAGCGCGTGCGCTGCGCCATCCAGGCGGGCAGCCCGAGCGGCGCTTCCTCATGCGTGCGGCTGGCGAAGGTTTCGGCCCTGAGGCCCCGGCGCCTGAGCCGCACGCCGAGGTCGGCGTCCTCGGTGACGTTGAATGCGTCCCACCCGCCCAGCTCGCGCAGCACCGCCGTGCGGAAATGGTTGCTCGTGCCGCCCAGCGGCACCGGCAGGTTCCAGCGCGCCAGCGCCGGCAGCAGCCGGCCGAACAGCCCTGCATATTCGCCGGCGAACAGCGCCGTCAGCGCGTTCTCATGCGCGTTTTCGGGCACCAGCTCGGCCTGCAGGCACGCGAGGCCCGGGCTGGCCGCGAAGCGCGCCGCGGCCAGCCGCAGCTGGTCGGGCTCGGGCACGTCCTCGGCATCGTAGACGACCAGCAGCTCGCCGCGCGCCAGCGGCAGCGCATAGTCGATGGCCTTGGGCTTGGTATGCGGCGCGCCCTCGGGCACCACCACCAGCCGGAAGCGCGGATCGTCCAGCACCCGCTCCACCGCCGCCACGGTGCGCGGGCTCTTCGATTCCACCACGAACTTGATGTCGAGCTTGTGTGGCGGATAGTCGAGCGCCGTCATGGCGCGCTTCAGCAGCGGCACCATGCGCGCCTCGTCGCGCAGCGGGATCAGCACCGTATAGACCGGCAGCGCGCGATCGGGGAGCGGCGGCGGCGGCGGCCCGATCGGCACGGGCCACGCCGCGACGAGCCGCAGCAGGCCCGGCGCCATCAGCAGCAGCGCCACCACCGGCACCAGCAGCGGGCGCAGCGCGATGCCCGACAGCAGCACCAGCCCGATCAGCCCGGCGAACAGCGCGACGAAGCCGATCCGCGTGCCCAGCGGCAGGTCGGCCGCCGCCGAGGCGTGCGGCCACACCTGCGTCAGCCGCCGGCGGGCATAGGCCATCAACTGCCCGCTCGCCGCCTCGGCCAGCGCCGTCTCGATGGCCTCGGGCGGCGTGAAGCGGACATGCGCCAGCGGCCGCGCCTGCTGCGCCGCGGCGAGCCGCAGCACCTCCTCGAAGCGCGGCGCGATGAAGGTCAGCTCCTCGCCCAGTACCACCTGCCGGAAGCTGCGCGCCGTGCCCAGATGCTCGAGCCGGTCGACCGGCCCCGGCACCAGCACGGGCCGCGTCGGCAGCGTCGCGGCGAAGCCGAAGCCGGCCCACAGCGCCGCCCGCCGCCACACGGTGGCGCTGCCCAGCCCATGCTGGTGCGCGCAATAGTCGAGCGGGTCCATGTCGAGCGCCGCCGCCGCGGCGAGATGCTTTTCCGCCAGCGCGTCCGTCGCGCACAAAGGTCCGAGAATCCCGCGCAGCAGCGCGGACGCGCAAATGGCTTGAGACATGACCGCCCCCAGGAAGCGCCCAGTCGAAAATGGCTCTAAGTAAATCTACGGAGCCGATCAAACCCCCGCGCCGCCCGCCGCGCAAGAGGGCCGTGGCGCGCCGGTGCATAACTGCGTGGCGCCGGTCTTCCGCCACGGCGCGCAAAGCCCCGCCTCGCCATCGCCGCCAATCTGCGGCATAAGCGCGGCGAACACTTCCTTGCCGACGCCGATGCGCACCGTCCTGACGCTCGTTTTCGCCGCCCTCGCGACGCTGGCCGCCCAGGCCCAGGCGCTGCCCTATCACGCCGATCCGAGCGCCCGCGACCTCGTGCCCAACCTCGCGGCGGTGCCTGCCATCCGCTTCCTCACCACCGCCGACTTTCCGCCCTTCAACTATCGCGACAATGCCGGCGAGCTGATCGGCTTCAACGTCGATCTGGCCCGCGCCATCTGCGCCGATCTCGCCATCACCTGCACCATCCAGGCCTGGCCGTGGGAGCAGGCCGGCAAGGCGCTCGAGGACGGGCAGGGCGACGCCCTCATCGCCGGCCTGGCGCTGACCCCGGCCAATGGCGCGCTCTACGATTTCACCAATATCTACCTGATGCTGCCCGGCCGCTTCGTCACCCGCGCGCCCGCCGCCGCCGGCTTCGACCCGGCCGGCCTCGCCGGCAAGGCGGTCGCCGTGCGCGCCGGCTCGGCCCACGAGACCTTCCTGCGCCGCTACCTGCCCGACGCCAGGCCGCTCCCCTTCGATTCCGAGGTCGCGGCGCTCGAAGCCGTGCGCGACGGCACGGCCGACGCCTATTTCGGCGACGCCATGCGCGCCAGCTTCTGGTTCAACGCCAATGCCGGGTGCTGCGCCTTCGCCGGCCTACCCTATTTCCGCCCGGACCTGTTCGGCGAGGGCCTCGCCGTCGCCGTCGCCCCCGGCCACGACGCCACCCGCCAGGCCATCGACTACAGCCTCGTCCGCCTCAAGCGCTCGGGCGAATTGGACGAGCTCTACCTGCGGTGGTTCCCGGTAGGGTTCTATTGAGCGAATAGCGAATAGCAAGCAGCGAACAGGGAAAGAAGAAACTACTATTCGCTTCTTCTCAACCTCGCCCGCGCCGACGTCTCGATCGCCGCCGCCACCAGGTTGTCCAGCGCCAGCCCGTCGCGGATCATCTCGAGCAGGCGCAGCTCCTCCTGTTCGAGGCGCAGGTCCACCGTCGCCACCTCCACCGCCAGCGCGTAGCCGGTGTCGTGCAGGCGCGGGGGCAGGGCGCCCAGCACCATCGCCAGCACCTTGTCGAGGTTCGAGGAGTCCTTGATGAGGTCGATGGCCTCGGCCGCCACCTGGCCGAGCTGGCTGCGGTCGAACGTGTCGAACACCGGCATCCGGTTCACCAGCCGGCTGATGATCTCGAGCTCGCGGTCGCTCACCTTGGCGTCGGAGCTGGCCGCGATCACCATCAGGTGGATCAGCGCTTCGTGGACGGACATGGGCATGAGCGGACCTCGGAGGGGAGCGAAAAACCCCGCATACCTAGGCAGCGCCCCGCCGCTTGTCCAGCCGGCGGCCATTGACTTTGCCGGGCGCGCTAGGGAAAACCGCGCATCTTTCCCCACAAGGCTCCGCCCGTGACTGCCGCCCCGCTTCCGCCGCTCGATCCCGCCTTCTTCGCCGCCGCCCAGGCCGCCCGGTCCTGGCCCTTCGAGGTGGCGCGCAAAATCGTCGCGCGGCTCGAAAAAACCGGCAAGTCGGAAGCCCTGTTCGAGACCGGCTACGGCCCCTCGGGCCTGCCCCATATCGGCACCTTCGGCGAGGTCGCCCGCACCACGATGGTGCGCACCGCCTTCCGCCTGCTGACCCGCGACGAGGTCCCGACGCGCCTGCTGTGCTTTTCCGACGACATGGACGGCATGCGCAAGATCCCGGACAACGTGCCCGATCGCGCTGCGCTCGAGCCCTATCTGCACCAGCCCCTGACCCGCGTGCCGAACCCGTTCGGCGGCGGCGACGAGAGCTTCGGGCACCACAACAACGCCATGCTGCGGCGCTTCCTCGACACCTTCGGCTTCAACTACGAGTTCGCCAGCGCCACCGACTACTACACCTCCGGCCGCTTCGATGCCGCGCTGCTGCGCGCCGCCGAGAAGTACGACGAGATCATGGCGGTGATGCTGCCCACGCTCGGCGCCGAGCGGCAGGCCACCTATTCGCCCTTCCTGCCCATCTCGCCGCGCAGCGGGCGCGTGCTCTATGTGCCCATGAAGAACGTCGATCCACGGGCCGGCACGATCACCTTCGACGACGAGGACGGCACCGAAACCACCATTCCGCTCACCGGCGGCCATTGCAAGCTGCAATGGAAGCCCGATTTCGGCATGCGCTGGTACGCGCTCGGCGTCGATTTCGAGATGTTCGGCAAGGACCACCAGACCAACCAGCACGTCTACGACGCCATCTGCCGCATCCTCGGCGGCACGCCGCCCGAGCACTATGTCTACGAGCTGTTCCTCGACGAGCACGGCCAGAAGATCTCGAAGTCCAAGGGCAATGGCCTCACCATCGACGAGTGGCTGGCCTATGCCTCGCCCGAAAGCCTCGCGCTCTACATGTTCCAGAAGCCGCGCGTCGCCAAGCGCCTGTTCTTCGACGTCATCCCGCGCGCGGTGGACGAATATTACCAGCACGTCGCCGCCTATGGCGGGCAGGATGCCGCGGCGGCCCTCGAAAATCCCGTCTTCCACATCCATGCCGGCAAGGTGCCCGCGGCCGACGTGCCGGTGAGCTTCGGCCTCTTGCTCAACCTCGCCTCGGCCGCCAACGCGCACGACAAGGCGGCGCTGTGGAACTACATTTCGCGCCGCCTGCCGGGCGTCACCGCCGACACCCATCCCGAGCTCGACCGGCTCGCCGGCTATGCCGTGCGCTATTTCAACGACAAGGTGCGCGCCGCCAAGGTCTTCCGGGCCCCCACCGACAAGGAGCGCGTGGCGATCGAGGACCTCGCCGGCCGGCTCGCCGGCAAGGATGGGCTCGCCGCCGAGGAATTGCAGAACATC
The DNA here is from genome assembly GCA_039808625.1 of Devosia sp. Lineage (GTDB taxonomy): Bacteria > Pseudomonadota > Alphaproteobacteria > Rhizobiales > Devosiaceae > Devosia_A. The sequence continues at coordinate 11,403 of JBDHTK010000022.1, forward strand.
GTCTACGAAGTCGGCAAGGCGCATCATTTCGAGCCGCTGCGCGACTGGTTCGGCGCCATCTACGGCGTGCTGCTCGGCGCCGACCAGGGCCCGCGCTTCGGCAGCTTCATCGCCCTTTACGGTGTCCCCGAAACCCGCGCCCTCATCCACGCGGCCCTCGCCGGCAAGCTCATCAAGGCCGCCTGAGCGGCGCCGCGCGGCGCCCTAACCCCGCACAACCCTCTCGGCCCGTCATTCCCGCGCCGGCGGGAACGACACGGTGGGGGCGGCAACCTCATGCTCCCGGCTTCCGGCTGCCGGCACCCTCACTGGCTCGCCCAGATGATGCGGGCGATCCATTCGACGTCCGTCATCTCCAGCAGCCGTGGCGGGTGGGCGGGGTTGAGCGAGTGCAGTTCGACGATGTTCGCCGTCTGCCGCGCCAGCACCTTGGCCATCACCTCGCCGCCGCGCGTCTTCACCACCACGCGGTCGCCGCGGCGCACCTGCTCGCTCGGCGACACCACGATGCGGTCGCCGTCGCGATAGAGCGGCAGCATCGAATCGCCGGTGACTTCGAGCGCGTAGATGCCGTTTTCGCCCGGCCCGGGCAGCCGCACCTCGTCCCAGCCCTGGCCGGCGGGAAAGCCCGCCGCGTCGAAAAAGCCGCCGGCGCCGGCCTGCGCCAGCCCGAGCAGCGGCACCACCGTGCCGCTCGGCGGGCGTTCATATTGCAGGAAAGCGCCGCCCATCGCGAGGAACTCGTCGAAACTCTCGCCCGTCGCCTCGAGCAGCTTGGCGATGCTTTCGGTGGACGGCCAGCGCCCGCGCCCGTCGCGGCTCATGCGCTTGGACGGGTTGAAGGCGGTGGAATCGAGGCCCGCGATCTTGGCCAGCCCGGAGGGGGTAAAGCCGTGGCGGCGCGCCAGCGCGTCGATTGCATCCCAAATGGCGCTATGCGACAGCATCTGCGGAACCGGGGAGGAAAATAGTCCCATGGAAAGGACCGAAGTCCTATCTCTTATCGCCTGCGTCCCGCCCTGTAAAGGGCTTGCGCGGCGGCCCGGCCATTGTCATCAGGGGGCATGACCGCCACCGCTCCCCGCTTCGTCTACAAGATCGCCTCGCGCCACGTCTACGAGGCCTCCCGCGCCGCCGGGCGTTTCACCGGCATGCCGGTCGATCACGCCGACGGCTACGTGCATTTCTCGACCGCCGCACAGCTGGCCGAGACGTTGCGGCGGCACTTCGCGGGAGCGGGCGATCTCGTGCTTTTCGCCGTGCCGGCGGCGGCGCTGGGCGACGCGCTGCGCTGGGAGCCGTCGCGCGGCGGCCAGCTTTTCCCGCACCTTTACGGCGAGCTCCCGATGCATCTGGTCGGCGAGCACATGGCTGTCTCCGTCGCCGCGGACGGCACCGTCGCGCTGCCGGACTGGGTGCGATGATCCTTTCCGGCCTCTCGCCGCTGCTGCGCCTGCCGCTGCTTGCCGGGCTGACCCGCGACAGCCTGCTGCGCATGGATCCCGAGACGGCGCATGGCGCGACCATCGCCGCGCTGCGCCTCGGCCTCGCCCCGCAGCAGACGGAGCCCGACCCGCCGGAGCTTCGCACCACGCTCGCCGGGCTCGACCTCGCCAACCCGGTGGGCATGGCCGCCGGCTTCGACAAGAACGGCGAGGTGCCGCGGGCGCTGGCGCTCATGGGCTTCGGCATGGTCGAGGTCGGCACCGTGACGCCGCGCCCGCAGCCGGGCAATCCGCGCCCGCGCCTGTTCCGCGTGCCGGGCGTCGACGGCGTCATCAACCGCATGGGCTTCAACAATGACGGCCACGAGGCGGTCTACCGGCGGCTCGGCGCGGTGCGCGTGCCGGCCGCGCTCGGCATCAATATCGGCGCCAACAAGGACAGCGCCGATTTCGCCGCCGACTACGCCGCCGGCGTCACCCGCTTCGCCGACCTCGCCGACTACCTCACGGTCAACATCTCCTCGCCCAACACGCCCGGCCTGCGGGACCTGCAGCAGGCCGACGCGCTGCACCGCCTGCTCGACGCGGCGCTCGGCGCCCGCGCCAGGGCCCGCACGCGCGTGCCGGTCTTCCTCAAGCTCGCGCCCGATCTCGACGCGGCGGCGCTCGACGCCATCGCCGCCGTCGTCGCCCAGACCGATCTCGACGGGCTCATCGTCTCCAACACGACGATCTCGCGCGCCGGCGTCGCCGGCCGCGACCATGCCGGCGAGGCGGGCGGGCTGAGCGGCCGGCCGCTGTTCGACCTGGCGACCATCCGCCTCGCGCAGATGCGCCAGCGCACCAGCCTGCCCATCATCGGCGTGGGCGGCATCCATTCGCCTGACAGTGCCTGGCAGAAGTTCATGGCCGGGGCGAACGCCATTCAACTCTATTCGGCGCTGGTGTTCGGCGGCTTCGACCTGCTCGAGCGCATCAAGCGCGGCCTCGCCGCCAATGTCCGGGCCGCCGGCAAGGCCAATATCGCCGCGCTGGTCGGCAGCGCCACCGCCGCCTGGGCGTCACGCAAATAGCAGCGCCTGCCGGCGGCCGAGCGCCAGCCAGTAATAGGCGCCGCGCGCGATGAACCACAGGTGCAGCGCCAGCCACAGCCCGAGATTGCCGAACGGCCCCTGCAGCAGCGTCGCGGCGGCGAGGAACACCGCCAGCGACGCCAGCATGCCGTTGCGCATCATGGCGTTCTGCGTCAGCCCGATGAGGATGCCGTCGAACACGAAGGCCGGCATGAAGGTGAGGGCGCACAGCGCCGCGACCCACAGATAGTCGTTGGCGAAGCGGCGCACCTCGTCGTTCGTCGTCATCACGCCGATCAGCGCGTCGCCGCCGAAGAACCATGCGAGCGCCAGCACGATCGAAATGCCGAGCCCCCACAGGAAGCTCAGCCGATAGGCCTGCTGGAAGGCGGGCCGCCAGTTGGCGCCGAGCGCCTTGCCGCTCAATTGCTCGGCCGCCTGCGCGATGCCGTCCTGGAAGAAGCCGACGATCATCAGCAGGTTGAGCAGAATGGCATTCGCCGACAGCGCCACCTCGCCCATGCGCGAGCCCTGCGCCGCGAACCACCCATAGGCGCTCATCAGCGCGATGGAGCGGATCATCAGGTCGCGGTTGAGCCCGACGAGGCGCCGCAGCGCCGCGCCCTCGCGCAATGCGCCGGGAGCGATCCGCGCCAGCAGCGCCCGTACCCCGCCATAATGCCGCGCGAACAGCGTAAGTCCTAGTAAAACAGCGACAAATTCGCCGATCAGCGTGCCCAGCGCGGCGCCGGCGACACCCATGTGAAAGGCAAAGACGAAGGTCGCCGACAGCACGATGTCGACGCCATGCAGCAGGATCTGCAGCGTCATGCCGGTGGTCGCCGCCGCCCGCCCGTAGAACCAGCCGAGCAGAACGTAGTTCACGAGGACCAGCGGCGCGCCGATGATGCGCACGTAATAGTAGCCGGCCATCGCCTCGCGCACGCCGGCCTGCGGCGCCAGCGCCTGCTCGGCGACCCACAGGATCGCCGGGCTCAGCACCACCATGCCGAGGCCGATGGCGACGGCGAGGACGATGGCGCGGGCGGCGTGCAGCAGCCCGTCGTCGCGGTCGCGCGCGCCGACCGCCTGCGCTGTCAGCCCGGCCGTGCCGATGCGCAGGAAATAGGCCATCGAGAACAGGAAGTCGAACACCAGCGCGCCCAGCACCAGCCCGCCGAGCAGGCCGGCATCGCCGAGCCGGCCGATGATGGTGATGTCGACGAGCCCGACCAGCGGCTCGGTGATGAAGGCGAAGCACGCGGGCAGCGCGATGGCGAGGACATCGCGGTTGCGCACCGTGAAGGGGTGGCTCGGCTGGGCGGTCATTCAGGTCTCGGTGACAAGGGCGATGGCGAGGTCGGCGCGCGGCCGCGAGGCGGCGACGAGGTCGAAATTGGCGAGGTCGACGCGCGCGACATGGGCGAGATTGCGCGCCTCGGTGAAGAGGCCCTCGGCGGCATGCCGCCTTAGCAGCCGCGCCCGCGCCAGCGCACGCGGCACCTCGAGATAGACCGCGAGATCGAGGAGCGGGCGCACGCCCCGCCACGGCTCGGTGTCGAGCAGCAGGTAGTTGCCCTCGGTCACCAGCAACCGCGCGGTTGCCGGAATCACCAGCCCCGCCGCCACCACGTCCTCGATCTTGCGGGAATAGACCGGCACAGGCACCGGTTCCCGCGCGGTTTTCAGCGCCATCAGGCAAGCCGCATAGGCCGCGCCGTCGAAGGTGTGCGGCATGCCCTTGTCGGCGACGAGGCCCAGGGCGTCGAGCCGGGCGTGGGGCAGGTGGAAGCCGTCCATCGGCACATAGGCGGCCGGCGGGCCAAGCGCGGCCACCAGCCTTTCGGCCAGCGTCGACTTGCCGGCGCCGGGGCCGCCGGCAAGGCCGAGCACGGTGCGGCCGGGGCGCGCCAGCAGCGCCTCGGCCCGCTGCGCAAGCAGGGTGAGCGCGGCGTCGGGCGTGAGGCGGAGCGTCTCCATGCCCGCTCCCTATCACGGCGTCGGTCGAAAGCCAGCAGCCCTTGGTTGTTGCCCGGCGCCGCCCTATCTTTCGGGCTTCACGCGAGACCCCGCGCCGTGCCGATCCATCCCGCCATCGCAAGCTGGTTCGCCCGCAAGGGCTGGGCGCCGCGCCGCCACCAGCTCGACGTGCTGGCGAGCTGGCAGGCGGGCGCCTCGGCGCTGCTCATCGCCCCGACCGGCGCCGGCAAGACGCTGGCCGGCTTCCTGCCGACGCTCGACGATCTCGCGCACGCGCCGCGCGCCGGCCTCCACACGCTCTATATCTCGCCGCTCAAGGCGCTGGCGGTCGACGTGGCGCGCAACCTGACGACACCCATCGCCGAGATGGACCTGCCGGTGACGGTCGAAACGCGCACCGGCGACACGCCCCCCTCGCGCCGCACGCGGCAATGGCGCACGCCGCCCAACGTGCTGCTGACCACCCCCGAGCAGCTGGCGCTGCTGCTCAGCCACGAGCAGGCGCCGGCCTTCTTCGCCGGCCTGCGCCGGATCGTGCTCGACGAGCTGCACGCGCTGGTGACGACGAAGCGCGGCGAATTGCTGTCGCTCGCCCTCGCTCGCCTCGCCACCTACGCGCCTGAGGTCCGCCTCACGGCGCTCTCGGCCACGGTGGCGCGCCCCGACCTGCTGCGCGACTGGATCGCCGCACCGCTGCCGGCGGCCCGCACCGACCTCCTGCTCGGCGCCCCCGGGGCGAAGCCGGACCTCTCCATTCTCGCCTCGGGCGAACGCATGCCCTGGGCCGGCCACTCGACGCTCTATGCGGTGCCCGAGCTCTACGCGATCATCAAGCAGCACAGGACGACGCTGCTGTTCGTCAACACCCGCTCGCAGGCGGAGATGCTGTTCCAGAACCTGTGGGCCATCAACGACGACAACCTCGCCATTGCTCTTCACCACGGCTCGCTCGCCGTCGAGCAGCGGCGCCGCGTCGAAAGCGCGATGGTGGCCGGCACCCTGCAGGCGGTCGTGTGCACCTCGACGCTCGACCTCGGCATCGACTGGGGCGATGTCGACCTCGTCGTGCAGGTCGGCGCGCCCAAGGGCGCCTCGCGCATGCTGCAACGCATCGGCCGCTCCAACCACCGGATGGACGAGCCCTCCAAGGCGCTGTTCGTGCCCTCCAACCGCTTCGAGGTGCTCGAATGCGAGGCGGCGCTCGAAGCGGTCGAGAACAATGTGCAGGATTCCGAGGAGCCGTCGCTCGGTGGCCTCGACGTGCTCGCCCAGCACACGCTCGGCATGGCCTGCGCCGCGCCGCTCGATCCGCTCGCCTATTTCGACGAGGTGCGCCGCGCCTGGCCCTATCGCGACCTCGACTGGGAGACCTTCGAGCGCGTCGTCGATTTCGTCTCGACCGGGGGCTACGCGCTGCGCGCCTATGAGCGCTATGCGAAGCTCAAGCGCCTGCCGGACGGGCGGCTGCGCATCGCCAATCCCGGCATCGCCCAGCAGTACCGGCTCAATGTCGGCACCATCGTCGAGGATCCGATGATCAAGGTGCGGCTGGTGCGTGGCGGGCGCGACCGCGACAAGCGGCGCGCCACGGGGCCCATCGGCCGCTTCGGGCGCGTGCTGGGCGAGATCGAGGAATATTTCATCGACCAGCTGGTGCGCGGCGACACCTTCGTCTTCGGCGCCGAGGTGGTGGCCTATGAGGGCATGTTCGAGACCGAGGCCTATGTCTCGCGTGCCACGGCCACCGACCCGAAGATCCCCTCCTATATGGGCGGCAAGTTTCCGCTCTCGACCTATCTCGCCGCCGGGGTGCGCAAGCTCCTCTCCGATCCGGCGCACTGGGCGGTGCTGCCCGAGCAGGTCAGCGACTGGCTGCGCCTGCAGCACGCGGCCTCGGTGCTGCCGCCCGCCGACTCCATGCTGGTCGAGACGTTTCCGCGCGGTGCCCAGAACTATCTCGTCTGCTATCCCTTCGAGGGGCGGCTGGCGCACCAGACGCTCGGCATGCTGCTGACGCGCCGGCTGGAGCGCGCCCGTGCCCGCCCGCTCGGCTTCGTCGCTTCCGACTACGCGCTTGCCATCTGGGGGCTGGGCGATTTCGGCGCGCTCATCCGCGGCGGCAAGCTGTCGCTCGGCGAACTGTTCGACGAGGACATGCTGGGCGACGACCTCGAAAGCTGGCTGCATGAGAGCCAGTTGATGCGCCGCACCTTCCGCAACTGCGCCATCATCGCCGGGCTCATCGAGCGCCGCCACCCCGGCAGGGAGAAGACGGGCCGGCAGGTGACGGTATCGTCCGACATCATCTACGACGTGCTCTACGAGCACGAGCCCGACCACATCCTCATCCAGGCGACGCGCCGCGACGCCGCGCGCGGCCTGCTCGACATCGAGCGGCTGGGGCATCTGCTGAAGCGCATCCGCCACGCCATCGTGCACAAGCCCCTCGACCGAATCTCGCCGCTTGCTGTACCGATCCTGCTCGATATCGGCAAAACTCCGATCTTCGGCGAGGGCCGCGAAAGCGCGATGGCCGACGCCGCCGAAGAACTGATGAGAGAGGCGCTCGGCAGCGATGGGACAGAGCGCGGCTCCGGCCGCCGCGGAAACTGAGGAGCCGCAGGTGCTGCTCCGCTTCGCCGGCCACGCGTTCGAGCCGCTGCTGTCGGGCGCGCTGTTCTGGCGCGCCGAATCGATGCTGCTCGTCGCCGACCTGCATCTCGAGAAATTCTCGTCCTTCGCGCGCCGCGGCCAGATGCTGCCGCCCTACGACACCGGCCTCACGCTCCAGCGGCTCGAGCGCGACCTCGCCCGTACCGGGGCCGCGCGCGTGGTGGCGCTGGGCGACAGCTTCCACCGCGACGAGGGGACGACGACGCTGCTCGAGGCCGACCGGCGGCGCCTCCTCGCCCTGTGCGGGCGCGCGCACTGGACCTGGCTCAGCGGCAATCACGATCCCGCACCGCACGCACTGGGCGGCGTCTGCCGGGCGCGGCTCGAGCATCGCGGGCTGACGCTGGTGCACGAGCCGCGGCGCGGCACGCCGGGCATGATCGCGGGGCACCTGCATCCGGCCGCTGCCGTCCACGCCAATGGCACGGCGACGCGGCGGCCATGCTTCGTGCATGACGGCAATCTGCTGCTGCTGCCCGCCTACGGCGCCGGCACCGGCAGCATGAACATCCTCGGCCCGGCCTTTGCCGGCCTGTTCGACCGGCCGGCGCTCGAGGTCACCATGCTCGGCCGCGCGCGCCTCTATCCGGTCAGCACGCGGCGCCTCGTCGGCGGCGTCTAGCGCTTGAAGACGACGCCGGCGAGCCAGCCGCTGCCCAGCGCCAGCAGCACGCAGACCAGCCCGTAGAGCAGCGGCTGCTGGCGCGAGGCGACGAAGACGAAGTTCTCGAAACCGGATTTGCGCACCGAAAAGCCGTCGGCGCGCTCGGCCACGATCTGCCGGTCCTTGAGCACCATGGTGCGCACGAGGAAGGCGCCGTTGGCGACGTCGCTGGGCAGCGCCAGGTTGATGAAATAGGCGGTGTCGGAGAGGAACCGCACGCCGTCTTCCCGCGTGATGAAGTGGTTCTCCTCGGTCATCAGCCGCACCAGCTCCCCGCTGAACTGCTCGGCCTTGAGGCCGGTCGCCTGCGCCGTGCGGCGGGCCTGGTCGATGGGGCGCACGCTGTTGGCCTGCAGCACCTCTTCGCTGGCGATGCCGTCGAGCCGGCCGCTGGAGATCACCGCGTAGAACGAGGGGAAGCGCTTGAATTTCACCTCGTCGGTGTTCGACCAGATGCCGAAATTGCTGGTCTTGATGCGCGTCACGCGGTCCTGCAGCGGCCCCGTCACCACGGTGATGATGTTGTAGGGCCCTTCGAGCGGTGTGCCCGGCACGTCCGGCTCGATGGTGCCGAAGAGGCTCAGCATCGCGCCGTCGAAGCTCGAGGTGATCCGTACCACCGGCGTCGAGACGATGGAGTTGAGCCGCTCGGCCCCCGCCGGCGCCGCCGCGAGCAGAAGGAGCAGCGCGAGGGCGAGCCGCCTCATAGCCCGCTCCCCTTGATGATCGCCATCGAGAACGGATCGGAGGGGGGCAGCACTAGCGTCAGCCCGAAGCGGATGGCGACGGCGAGGACGAGCAGCGCCAGGAGCGCCCGCAACTGGTCGCCGCGCAGATATTTGCCGGCCGAG
>JBDHTK010000023.1:0-19915 GCA_039808625.1 Devosia sp.
GGTGCGCCCCTTCTCGAAAATGGGGCTGGCGGGCGCGCGCATCGGCTGGATGTACGGGCCGGCGCATGTCGTCGATGTCGTCAACCGCATCCGCGGGCCGTTCAACGTCAACCGCGCCGGGCAGGCCGCCGGGGCGGCGGCGGCGCGCGACGCGGGCTTCACCGCAACCCTGCGGGCCTATAATGCGCGCTGGCGCGACTGGCTGACGCGGGCGCTCGACGGCAATGCCATCCGTGTCGTGCCGAGCCAGGGCAATTTCGTGCTGGCGCTGTTCGAGAGCCCGGCACAGAGCCGCGCCGCGTTCCAGGCGCTGTTCGACGAGGGGTTGATCGTGCGCGAGATCGGCGTTTATGGCATCGAGAACGGCCTCAGGATCTCCATCGGTCCGGAGGCGGCGATGCGGCGGCTGGTCGAGGTGCTCAAGGGCTTCGGCGCTCCGGGAGCAAAGGACTAGGGTGATGTTCCAGAAAATCGCGCTCATCGGCATCGGCCTCATCGGCTCGTCCATCGCGCGCGGCGTGCGGCTCAAGGGGCTCGCAAAGACCATCGCCATCGCCACGCGCCGGCAGGAGACGCTGGACGAGGCGAAGGGCCTCGGCCTCGGCGACCTCTACACGCGCGACGCGGCGGCGGCGGTGCGCGGCGCCGATCTCGTCATCCTGTGCATCCCGGTCAGATCCTATGGCGAGGTGATGGCCGCCATCGCTCCGCACCTCGAGCCGGGCGCCATCCTCACCGATGTCGGCTCGGTCAAGCAGCATGTGGCGCGCGTCATGGCGCCGCTGGTGCCGGCGGGCGTGCATCTCATCCCCGGCCACCCCATCGCCGGCACCGAACATTCCGGACCGTCGGCGGGCTTTGCCGAGCTCTTCATCAATCGCTGGTGCGTGCTGACGCCCGGTCCCGACGCCGATCCCGGCGCGGTCAGCGCGCTCTCGGCGTTCTGGACGGCGCTCGGCTCGAACGTCGAGATCATGGACCCCCAGCACCACGACATGGTGCTGGCCATCACCAGCCATATCCCGCACCTCGTCGCCTACAACATCGTCGGCACGGTGGCCGACCTCGAGGCCGACACGCAGTCCGAGGTCATCAAGTTCTCGGCCTCGGGCTTCCGCGACTTCACGCGCATCGCCGCCTCCGATCCGGTGATGTGGCGCGACGTGTTCCTCACCAATCGCGACGCCGTGCTGGAAATGCTCGGCCGCTTCCTCGAAGACCTGAGCAAGCTGCAGCGCATGGTGCGTGTCGGCGACGGCGCGGGGCTCGAGGACCTGTTCACCCGCACCCGTGCCGTCCGCCGCTCGATCATCACCGCCGGCCAGGAAACGGCGGCGCCCGATTTCGGCCGCCCGCATGGCGGCGTGGCGACCGTCAGCGGCCCGTCCGGCACGGTCGAGCTCACCGGCGCGCCGGCGCCGCTGCTCGAGGTCAATGTCGAGGTCAGCCGGCCGGTGCGCGAGCATGGCGGGGGCGACGACGCCTGAGGCCGGCGTCAGGCCGCCTTCAGCGCGGCGATGACGGCGTGGCCCTCGGGCGAATCCCATTCGGCGGGCCCTTGCAGGATGCCCAGCTCGCAGCCCTTCCCGTCGAGCAGCAGCGTCGAGGGCAGGCCGATGGCGACGGCGGTGGTCTGCAGATGCTTGAACGCCTCGAAGGTCGAATCCGCATAGAGCGGCAGGTGCGCCCAGTTCCCTTCGGCGAGGAATGCCCTGGCCTTGTCGAGGCCGCCTGCGCCGAGATCGAGATTGATCGGCAGCACCATGAAGCCGTCGTCGTTCTCGGCGGCGGCGAGCCGGTCGAGCGCCGGCATCTCGGCGCGGCAGGGGATGCACCAGCTCGCCCAGAAATTGACGAGCAGCGCCTTGCCGGCGAAGTCGCGGAGCGTCACCGGCTTGCCCGCGGCGTCGGTGAAGCTCATGTCGGCATAGCCGCGCCCGGTGCCGGTGCCGTTGAGGGCGGCGAGCTGGCCGATGGCGGCGGCGTCGATCTTCTGGGCGGCGGCCTGCTGCGGGGCGCAGGGCATCGGCTCCTGCATGAAGCCGGCATTGCCCACCCAAATCGTAACCGCTATAGCTGCCGCCGCGCCCACGAGGGCCGCGAGCGCGACGCGGCGGCGGGTCGGCAAGGGGCGCTTGGCAACGGGTTCGGACACTCGCAACTCCAGGAGATCTGGCGATGAGCAATCGCATGTGGGGCGGCCGGTTCTCCTCCGGCCCCGATGCCATCATGGAAGAGATCAACGCCTCGATCGGCTTCGACCATCGGCTCTATAAGCAGGATATTGCCGGGTCAATCGCCCATGCCACAATGCTGGCCGAGGCGGGCATTCTGACGCATGCCGACCGCGACGCCATCGTTTCGGGCCTGAATGCGGTGCTCTCCGAGATCGAGGGCGGCACGTTCACATTTTCGCGCGCGCTCGAGGACATCCACATGAATGTGGAGGCACGCCTGCGCGAGCTGATCGGCGACGCCGCCGGGCGGCTGCACACGGCGCGCAGCCGCAACGACCAGGTGGCGACCGATTTCCGCCTCTATGTGCGCGACGCCATCGACACGCTCCTCGCCCAGGTCGCGACGCTGCAGCTGGCGCTGGTCACGCGCGCCGACGAGGAGGCCGAGACCATCATGCCCGGCTTCACGCATCTGCAATCGGCGCAGCCGGTGACCTTCGGCCACCACCTGCTCGCCTATGTCGAGATGCTCGGGCGCGACAGCGGGCGGCTCGCCGACGCGCGCCGGCGGCTCAACGAGAGCCCCTTGGGCGCGGCGGCGCTGGCCGGCACGCCCTATCCGATCGACCGCGAGATGACGGCCAGGGCCCTCGGCTTCGACCGGCCGACGGCCAATTCGCTCGATGCCGTCTCCGACCGCGACTTCATCCTCGAAACCCTCGCGGCCGGCGCCATCATGGCCATGCACCTCTCCCGCTTCGCCGAGGAGCTGGTGATCTGGAGCTCGGCGCAGTTCAATTTCGTGCGCCTCTCCGACAAGTTCACCACCGGCTCGTCGATCATGCCGCAAAAGCGCAATCCCGACGCGGCCGAGCTGATCCGCGCCAAGGTGGGGCGCGTCATCGGCGCGCTGAGCGCGCTGCTCGTCGTCATGAAGGGGCTGCCGCTCGCCTATTCCAAGGACATGCAGGAAGACAAGGAGGTCGCCTTCGACGCGCTCGACGCGCTGAGCCTGTCGCTGGCGGCGATGACCGGCATGGTCGGCGACCTGACGGTCAATCGCACACGCATGCAGCAGGCCGCCGCGCTGGGCTTTGCGACCGCCACCGACGTCGCCGACTGGCTGGTGCGCGAGGCCAATATTCCGTTCCGTGACGCGCACGAGATCACCGGCCATATCGTCAAGCTGGCCGAGGAGAAGGGCGTGCCGCTCGACGCGCTGACCATCGAGGACTTCAAGCTCATCGACCATCGCATCGACAGCCGCATCCACAAGGTGCTGAGCGTCGAAAGCTCGGTGCGGGCGCGCCGCTCCTATGGCGGCACGGCGCCCGAGAACGTCGTCGCGCAGGCGGCGCGCTGGAAGGCGCGGCTCACCGGCGAGACGGTCGCGCCGCGCAAGCTCGGGGGGACGCGCGGCTCCAGCGACGGCGGCAGCGTCTGATGGTCCACCATTTCGCCTATCGGGACGGCGCGCTGTTCGCCGAGGATGTCGACGTGGCGGCGCTCGCCGCGCAGGTCGGAACGCCGTTCTATGTCTATTCGGCGGCGACGCTGCGGCGCCACATAAGGGTGGTGCGCGATGCCTTCGCCGGCCTGCCGACGCTCGTCGCCTATGCCATGAAGGCCAATTCCAACCAGGCGGTGCTGACCCTGCTCGGGCGCGAGGGGGCCGGCGCCGACGTGGTGTCGGGCGGCGAGCTCGAGCGGGCCGTCGCCGCCGGCATCCCGCCGGACAGGATCGTCTTCTCGGGCGTCGGCAAGACCGTCGCGGAGATGCGCCGCGGCCTGGCGCTGGGCATCAAGTGCTTCAACCTCGAAAGCGAGCCCGAGCTCGAGCGGCTCTCCGACATCGCCGCCGCCATGGGCAGGGTGGCGCCGGTCTCGGTGCGCATCAATCCCGATGTCGGGGCCGGCGGGCACGCCAAGATCTCGACCGGCAGGAAGGAAAACAAGTTCGGCATCCCCCATGGGCGGGCGCCCGAGGTGTACCGGCGCATCGCCGCGCTGCCGGGGGTCGAGGCGGTCGGCATCGACATGCATATCGGCAGCCAGATCACCGACATGGCGCCGTTCGAGGACGCCTGCCGGCTGATGGCCGGGCTGGTGGCGACGCTGCGCGCCGACGGCCACGCCATCCGCCATGTCGATGTCGGCGGCGGCCTCGGCATCCCCTACCACGCCGATGCCGACGCGCCGCCGCTGCCGGCCGACTATGCCGGCATCGTGCGCCGGCACCTGGGCGGGCTCGGGCTCGAGCTGGTGCTCGAGCCGGGGCGGCTCATCGTCGGCAATGCCGGCATCCTCGTCACCACGGTCGAATATGTGAAGACGGGCGACAAGACCTTCGTCATCGTCGATGCGGCGATGAACGACCTCATCCGGCCCACGCTCTACGAGGCGCATCACGACATCCAGCCGGTCACCCAGTCCAACCTGCCGCCGATCACCGCCGACGTGGTCGGCCCGGTATGCGAGACCGGCGACTATCTGGCGCTCGGCCGGCGCCTGCCGGGCGTCGCCGCGGGCGACCTGCTGGCGGTGATGTCGGCCGGCGCCTATGGCGCGGTCATGGCCTCGACCTACAATTCGCGGCCGCTGGTGCCCGAGGTGCTGGTCGACGGGGCGCGCTGGCACGTCATCCGGCCGCGCCGCAGCATCGCCGAGCTCATCGCCCTCGACAGCGTCCCGGACTGGCTCTGAGGCCGCGCGCCGGCTGCCGCCCTAGCCCGCCATCCTGGTCAGCGAGGGCACGGCCAGCGGCCGGCCGCGCAGCGCGTCGTCGACCTTTTCCAGCAGCACCTGCAGCGAGAACGGCTTGGGCACCACGTCGTAGATCAGCGCGTCGAGCCCGTGGGCGCGCTCGCGCTGGTCGGCGAAGCCGGTCATCAGCAGGATGGTGAGCGCGGGATAGGCGGCGGCGACGCTCAGCGCCAGCGCGATGCCGTCCATCACCGGCATCTTGATGTCGGAGAGCAGCAGGTCGAAGGCCCCGTCCGCGGCGGCGCACAGCTCGGCGGCCAGCCCGCCGTCCGACGCCTCGACGACGTCGTGGCCGGTCATCGCCAGCGCGCGGGTGACGAAGGCCCGCACATTGTCATCGTCTTCGGCAACCAGAATACGCGCCATCACAAGGTTCCTGCCAGTGCCGCGGCGCCGGGGCCGCGCGGGGTGGTGAAGCTCAGCCGCACGGTCGCGGCGCCGGCGGGCGGCGCGCTGACCTCGGTGGAAAATTCCATGACCTCGCCCGGCTCCATCTCGCCGACGCGCGGGGTGACGATCCATTCGTAGATGACGGCGCCCGCGGCGTCGACGAGGCTCACCTGCACCGGCGGCACCGGTACGGTGCGGCTCGCCACCGAGCGGATGCGCGCCGTGATCATCATCAGCGGCTTGCCGTCGCGGAAGCTGCTGAGCAGCTTGGGCGTCTCGAAGCTGAGCCCGATGACGTTGACCGGCAGCCCGATGGCGGCATAGGGCGCGGCGAGGGCGGGGAAGGCGCGCACCAGCTCGGTGCGCAGCGCCAGCAGCGCCACCAGCGCCGCGACGAGCAGCAGCAGCGCGGCGAAGCGCGCCGCGCGGCGCACGCGGGCGCGCGGCAGGTGGCGGCGCAGGTGGCGCTGGCGGTGGTCGAAGGCGCGCCGCCGGCGGCTCTGCTGCGCCGCGTCGGCCGCCCCTTCGGGGGCGGGGCGCGGGGCGAGCGTGGCCTTGAGCTCGGCCAGCCGGCGCTCGGCCGCCGCGGCCTCGTCCACCGGGGCCGGCGGCGGCGCCACGGCCCTGGCCTCGGCCTCGAAGGCGGCGTCGAGCACCGCTTCCTCGGCGGCGAGCAGGCGGTCGTCGTCGGCGGCCGGCGGGGGCGGCGGGGCCTCGGCGACGGCGTGCCACGGCGTGCTGCATTGGGCGCACTGCACCTCGCGCCCCGCCGCGCCGATGGTGGCGTAGGGCACCTGGTAGCGCGTGCCGCAATTGGGGCAGGCGATAACGACCGTCTGGAGGTCCGGCGAGCTCATGGCCGACCCTAGGCGCGGGCCGGTTAAGTTTCCTCAAACTCGCCCATGTTACGGGCTAGGTCAGGATTTGCGGGGTTCGGCTGTATCATTCGGCCGGCTGATTCGGAGGCATGCGCCCGAGTGATCGAGTTCACCAATGTCGGCCTGCGCTACGGCAACGGCCCGGAAATCCTGCGCGACCTCGATTTCCGCATCGAGCCGGGCTCGTTCCATTTCCTCACCGGCCCGTCGGGCTCGGGCAAGACCAGCCTGCTGCGCCTGCTGCTGCTGTCGCTGAAGCCGAGCCGCGGCACGGTGACCATGTTCGGGCGCGATGTCGGCCGGCTCGACCAGGATGCGCTGCTCGACATGCGCCGGCATATCGGCATCGTCTTCCAGGAGTTCCGCCTGCTCGACCATCTCACCACCTTCGAGAACGTGGCGCTGCCGCTGCGCGTGCGCGGCCAGCCCGAAAGCGCCTATCGCGAGAACGTCACCGAGCTGCTCGAATGGGTGGGGCTGGGCGAGCGCATGGAGGCGCTGCCGCCGCTGCTGTCGGGTGGCGAGAAGCAGCGCGCCGCCATCGCCCGCGCCGTCATCGGCCGGCCCGACATCCTGCTCGCCGACGAGCCGACCGGCAATGTCGATCCCGAGCTGTCGCTCCGGCTGGTGCGGCTCTTCGCCGAGCTCAACAAGCTGGGCACGACCATCATCCTCGCGACGCACGAATTGCCGCTGCTCGACACCTTCGATTTCCCGCGCATGCAGCTCAATGACGGCCGGGTGGTGCTCAATGGCTGACGCGAGCCTCGCCGAGCCGGCGCCCGCCGAGGCGGCCCGGGCCCCCGCCGGGCGGCGCCAGATGCCCATCGTGCCCGAGCGCTCGGTGGCCGGGCGCACGCTGGTGCTGCTCATCGCCATCATGACCTTCCTCTCCGGGGTGACGCTGGGCGGCGTGGTGCTGGTGCAGAAATCGGCCATCGCCTGGTCGTCCGATGTCGGGCGCGAGGTGACCATCCAGATCCGCCCGGTGGCGGGCGAGGTGATGGAAAGCAACCTGCGCACCGCCATCGCGCTGGCCGAGGCGACGCCGGGCGTGGCGCGCGCCTATGCCATCAGCCTCGAGGACAGCCAGAAGCTGCTCGAGCCGTGGCTCGGCGCCGGGCTCGATCTCGGCGCGCTCGACATTCCCCGGCTCGTCGTGGTCGAGCTTTCCGACACGCGCGACGTCGACCTCACCCTGCTGGCGCGCGACATCACGGCCATCCGCGGCGCCAGCCTCGACACCCATGCCGCCTGGCGGCAGCAGCTCAACACGATGGCCGGCACCATCGTCTTCTCGGGCCTGCTGGTGCTGGCGCTGATCGTCATCGCCACCGTCCTCGCGGTGGTGTTCGCGACGCGCGGCACGATGGCCTCGAACCGCGAGATCGTCGACGTGCTGCATTTCACCGGCGCCTCGAACCGCTTCATCGCCGGCGAGTTCCAGGGGCGCTTCCTGTCGCTGGGCTTTCGCGGCGGGCTGATCGGCGCCGTCGCGGCGCTCGCCTTCTTCTTCCTCGTCGCGGGCGCGGCGGGCTCGATCGTGCCCGACGAGGCCTCGAGCCAGCTCGGCTTCCTGTTCGGCCGCTTCTCGCTGGGCGGCGACGGCATGCTGGGCATCGCCGCGCTGGTGCCGGTGATCGCCGCGCTCACCGCCATCACCTCGCGGCTGACGGTTCGGCGCTTTCTCACCCAGACCTCCTGAAGGGAGCCGGAATGGCCGCCTGGCAGGCCGTGCGCACGGCCCTCTTCTACCTGCTGTTCCTCGGCCAGACGGTGGTGCTGGCCATCATCGTGGGCAGCATCGCCATCCTGTGGCGGCGGCGCACGGCGGTGAGCTGGGCGCTGGCGCGCTACTGGCGGGCGTCGAGCCTTGCCCTGCTGCGCGTCGTCGTCGGCATCCGCACCGAGGTCAGCGGCGCCGAGACCCTGCCGGCGGGCCCCTGCATCTTCGCCGCCAAGCACCAGAGCGACTGGGACATCTTCGCGCTGCTGCCCTACACCGAAGATAAGCCGGCCTTCATCGCCAAGCGCGAGCTCATCGACATTCCGTTCTTCGGCTGGGCGGCGCAGTCGATCGACACCATCTCGATCGACCGCAGCCTCGGCGCCGAGGCCATTCCACGCATGCTGGCCGACGCCAGGGCGGCGGTGGCGCGCGGCTGCCGCATCGTCATCTACCCCGAGGGGACCCGCAAGGCGCCGCTGGCCGAGCCCGACTACCGGCAGGGTATCGTGCGGCTCTACGAGGCGCTCGGCGTGCCGGTGGTGCCGGTGGCGCTCAATTCCGGACTCTACTGGGGGCGCAACAGCCTCGTCATGTGGCCGGGCACGGCGCGGGCGCGGCTGTTGCCCGCCATCCCGCCGGGGCTCGACGGCGCAAGCTTCGCCGCCCGGCTCAAGGCCACCATCGAGACCGAGACGCTGCGCCTCATCGCCGAGGCGGTGGAAGCGGGGATCGCCCGGCCGCTCACCGCCGAGTTCCGGGCGCGGCTGGCGGCGGCGACGCAAGCGGCTGGGGTTCGCTGACGCGCAACCTACTAGATATTGACGAAATCGTCGAAGCAGCCCATACATCTAGCATGAAGAGCGCATTTGCTTGACTTTTTGCGCGATTTTGTTCTAGTTTTGTTCCCTTGTGGGAGTTCGGGGAATGGGGCGCATGGTATCGTTCGCGGAGCGGCGGTTCAAAGGTCCGGGGGCCCAGCGCGTCAACTGGCGCGGCCGGTCCGGGCGCTTCTACGCGCTCATGCCCGAGCGGCTCGACAGCTTTTCGCTGGGCAGCGAGGGGCTTTACATGCTGGCCCGCGGCGCCGTGCCGATGTGGGTCGGCTCCGCCCATGACGTCATCCACGACGCCCAGAGCCGCGCCCGCTTCCGCCTCGCGCTCGCCGCTGCCGACCGCGCCTTCGCCGTCGAGCACAGCGGCGACGAGGCGGCGCAGATGGCCACCGTCTGGGATCTCGAAGGGGCCGAGCCGGTCAGCGGGCTCAGCGCGGCCTAGGGCCGTTTTCCGCGCCGTCGAGCGCGGCGACGAGGGTGCTCAGCATGCGGTCCTCGATGCCCATCTCGCGCAGGTGCCGCGCCGTGTTGCGCACATAGTCGCTGTTGCGGCCCGATTCGCCGGTGCCCGCCGCGATGATGCGCACCTGCTCGGCGAGCGGCAGGCGGCCGGCATATTGGGCGTGGTCCTCGTTGACGAGAAAGGCGAGGGCGCGCACCGGCGCGCCCCCGGCCAGCGTCACGGCGCGCCAGGCCTCGCGATAGACGCCGCGGTCCTGCTCGCGCGCCTGCAGGTAGGCGAACACCTCCGGCCATTCCTGCGCTGCGACCTCGAAGGCGACGCCGTGGCACGAGCCGCCGCGGCTCAGCCCGAAGACGAGGCCGGGCTGCTCGGGCGTGCCGCGGTGGCGGTGCGAGTAGATCGACAGCGCCCGGTGCGCCCCGTGCAGCACCGCCCGGTGCGCGCCGAGGAACGGAAAGCCCGGATTCCAGAGCAGCGAGCCATAGCCGAAGACGTAAGGGTTGGCGTTCGTCATCGGCATTTGGTAAGCGCGCCGCGATTGTGCCGCAAGCCTCGGTGATGACGGCGCGCCGCCCCGCCGCTGGAGATTTCCATTCATGAAGAAGCTCATCGCGCTCGCCGTCGTCGTCTGCCTCGTCGCCCTCGGCTACAGCGCCGCGTGGCTCTGGGCCGCCGGGCAGGCGAGCGCCTATGTGAAGACGCTCGAGACGGCGGACGGCGTCCAGGTGCCGCGCCTCGTCTGCGGCAGCTTCTCCATCGGCGGCTTTCCCTTCGGGTTCGACGCGACCTGCACCGACGCCAGCGTGCAGTCGGGCGACATCAGCGTGGCGCTGAGCGGCCTCAAGGCCTCGGTCGAGGTCTATCGGCCGACGCATGTCCTGATCTTCGCGCAGGGACCGGTGGCGGTCGCCGACGCCTTCACCGGCAGCCAGAGCCGGGTGGATTTCGCCTCGGCCGAGGCCAGCGCGCGCCTCGACGGCTGGCGCATCGGGCGGGTCTCGGCGGTGGTCGAGGCGCCGGTATGGACCGATACGGTGCTGGGTGACCGGCTGCTGGCGCAGGCCGACCGCTTCGAGGCGCATCTGCTCGACATGCCGGACCGGCACGACGGCGCGGCGGGACTCGCGAGCCTCGCCATCTACAGCAAGACCAGCGGGCTCGGCGTGCCCGGCCTCGGCGTCGCCGGCGGCGAGGCGACGCTCGACGCCGAGCTCAGCAATCTGGGCGACGACGTGCGCGCCTATGGCGATCCCGACATGCTGCGCCGCTGGCAGGCGGCGGGCGGGCGGCTCACGCTCAACAGCGTCACGGGCGACGCCGCCGATCTCGCCTTCGACGCCAGCGGGGCGCTGGGGCTCGACAGCGCCGGGCGGGCCGAAGGCCAGCTGAAGCTCCACTCCAAGGGCGTGGTCGAGCGGCTTGGCCCGCTGCTGCCCGCCGATGTGCGCGGCATGGTCACCGGCGCGCCGGCGGCGGACGGGTCCTACAGCCAGACGCTGACGCTGGCGGCCGGCGTGGTGTTTTCCGGGCTGGTGCCGCTCGGCATGGTGCCGCCGCTGTTCTAGGCAGTCCCTGCGCGGGCGGCGAGGCCCGTCAGGTGCGCCGGTCGACGACCAGCCCCTGGCCGGCGGGCGGGGGTGTGGATTTCGCGGCCTCGGCGAGCATGGAGACGAGCGACATCTCCATCTCGTGGGCCTTCTTCATGAGCGCCAGCTGCGCGGCCTGCTGCTGGCCGGCCAGGCGCAGGGCGACGAGCTGCGACGTGACGTCGACCATGTCCATGCCGGCGAGCCTAGTGCCGGCCCGGTAAACAAAGCCTAAGCGTCGTCGTCGCCGGCCTTGTCGCCGTGCCCGAAGCGGCCGGGGGTCCACAGCACGTCGGTCTTGCCGTTGGCGTTGGCGACGCGGGCGAGCACGAACAGCAGGTCCGAGAGCCGGTTGAGGTAGATCATCGCCTGGGCGTTGCCGCCCGGCTCGCTCAGCACCAGCTCGACCACCAGCCGCTCGGCGCGCCTGACGACGGTGCGCGCCACGTGCAGCTGCGCGGCGAGCGGCGTGCCGCCCGGCAGCACGAAGCTGCGCAGCGGCGCCAGCGCCGCGTTGAAGGCGTCGATCTGGGTTTCGAGCCAGGCCGTCTGCGCCGGCGTGACGCGCAGCGCGGGCGGGGCGTTCTCGGGGTCGCGGCCGGGCGTCGCGAGGTCCGACCCCAGATCGAACAGGTCGTTCTGGATGCGCGCCAGGACGGCGTCGACCTTGGGCATGGAGCCGGTCGACAGCCGCGCCACGCCGACGGCCGAGTTGGCCTCGTCGACCGTGCCGTAGCAGTTGACGCGCAGGTCGTATTTGAGCCGCCGCGGCCCGCGCACCAGCCCGGTGGTGCCGTCGTCGCCGGTCTTGGTGTAGATTCGGTTGATCGTCACCATTTCAGCCGCCATTGCCCTTGCCGAAGACGAGCAGCGCGCCGAGCAGCACGACGAGCGCCACGGCCTGGGCGATGACGCGGGCGCGCATCAGCATCTGGCTGCGATTCTCGTCCTGGCCGCGGAACATGTTCCACAGGCCCATGAACAGGATGACGGCGACGGCGCCGACGGCAAAGATGACGATGAGATTGAGGATGGTCTGGTTCATGGAGCGTCCGTGGGGCCCGGCCGCGCTTCGGCACGGGCGATGTAGCCGGCGAGCGCCTGGGCAAGCCCGTCATAGATGGCACGAATCCGCGGGCTGAGAAACAGTTCCCGGTGCGTCGCGAGCCAGACTTCGAGCGGCGGCACGGCGAGCATGGGCAGCACCTCGCGCATGCCGGGCGTCTCATGCACCAGCCCGCGCAGGGCGAAGCCGATGCCGAGGCCGGCCCTGACCAGCTCCCAGGCGGCGCTCTGGCTATCGGTGCGCAGCGCGAAATCGGCGCGGGCGAGGTCGTAGCCCATGGCCCGGGCGGTGGTGATGAGGAGCTCCGAGCGGTCGAAGCCGATGAGATCGTGGCCGCGCAGGTCCTCGGGCCGTTGCGGCGTGCCGCGGGCCCCCAGATAGCTCTGGTGGGCGCAGCCGACGACGCGCAGCGTGCCGAGCCGGCGGGCGATCAGCTCGAGCTGGGTGGGCCGGAACATGCGCACGGCGATGTCGGCCTCGCGCAGCAGCAGGTTCTCGGCCGAATCGGTGGGCACGAGCTCGATGGCGATGGCCGGATGGGCGCGGCGCAGGGCGCGCAGCAGCGGCGGCAGCACGTAGTGGCTGACCACCGTGCTGGCGGTGATGCGCACCGTGCCGGCGAGGCTCGCGGTAGCGCCCTCGGCCATCAGCGCCGCCTCGGCCAGCTTCATCTCGGCGGCGGCGACCGGCTCGTAGAGCCGCAGCGCCGTGGGCGTCGGCTTCAGTCCCTGCAGGGTGCGGTCGAACAGCGCCACGCCGAGCTGCTGCTCGAGCGTCTCGATGTGGCGGCCCAGCGTCGGCTGGCTGTAGCCGATGCGGCGGGCGGCCGCCGACAGCGAGCCCTCCGCCACCACGGCGGCGAAGCTGCGCCACAGCGCCCAGTCGGGATCGTCGTTCGCCATCGCCCCTCACTATGCAAATTTGAATATCCAATGTGCTCTTCTTGCAGATTTCATTGCAAAGATGAATGCTGCACATCGGCTCCACTACCGCAAAAGGAGCGAAAAATGGCCAACGACATGGTGGTCCTGGGGAGCAACGGGCATCTGGGGGCGGCGGCTGCCGCCGCCTTCGCCGCGGCGGGGTGGCGGGTCACCGGCCTGGCGCGCACGCCGCAGCGGGCGCTCGAGGGGGTGCGCGTCGTCGCCGGCGACGCCGATTCGGTCGACGATCTCCGCCGCGCCATCGGCGACGCGCCCGTGGTGCTGCACGCGCTCAACCTGCCCTACGACAAATGGGACAATGGCCGGCTGGAGCGGCAGACGGCCAGGGTGCTCGAGGCGGTGGGCCGCGAGGGCCGCACGCTGCTCTTTCCGGGCAATGTCTACAATTATGCGGCGGGCGCCGGCGTCCTCACGCCCGAGACGCCGCAGCAGCCGCAGACGCCGCGCGGCGCCATCCGCGTGCGCGTCGAGGCGCTCCTGGCCGAGGCGGCGGCGCGCGGCGACATCCAGGCGATCCTGCTGCGGGCCGGCGATTTCTATGGCCCCGGCGCGCGCGGCGACTGGTTCGACCAGGTGCTGCTGCGCAGCCTTGCCAAGGGCCGCATCAGCCTCATCGGCACGCCGGGCGTCGGCCATGCCTGGGCCTATCTGCCCGACCTGGCGCGCGGCTTCGAGCGGCTGGCGGCGCTGCGGCGCACGCTCGGGCCGTTCGAGACCTTCCACTTCGCCGGCCATTTCGTCACCCCCGAGGTGCTGGGGCAGGCGCTCGGGGCGGCGCTGCCCGGCGCGCGGCTGACGCGCTTTCCGCTGGCGCTGCTGCATCTGGCCGGGCTGTTCGATGCGGCGACGCGCGGCGTGGCGCGCATGGACTATCTGTGGCGCCGGCCGCTGGAGCTGCGCGACCCGCGCCTTGCGGTGCTGATCGGGCCCGACAGCGCGACGCCCTTCGCGGCGGCCATCGCCGCCACGGTCGCCGCGTTTCCGGGGGTTACGCGGCCGGGGGGCCAACATGAACGGCGACTGAACGCGAATCTCATGCCATCTTAATGTGGCGCCAGCCATTGTGCTGACACGAACGATCGCTCCTGATGCGTTCCCCTCACAACCCAAGGGACAGCAATTATGAAGAAGACCCTGGCTATCGCCGCCCTGTTGATCGGCAGCTCCTTTGCCGGCCTCGCCCAGGCCGATGACATCGCTCTCGGCGAGCCCGGCTATGGCGGCACGGGCTGCCCCGACGGCACCGCCTCGGTGACGCTCAGCCCCGATGCGAAGTCGCTGTCGATCCTGTTCGACGAATATTATGTCGAAGCTGGCGGCGAGACGAACAAGTCCTTCGACCGCAAGAGCTGCAACATCGCCATTCCGGTGCATGTGCCGCAGGGCCTGAGCGTGTCGATCCTCACCATCGACTATCGCGGCTACAACAATATCCCGACCGGCGCCAAGACGACGTTCAATGTCGAATACTTCTTCGCCGGCGCCCGTGGCCCGACCTTCACCAAGAACTTCAACGGCCCGATCGACGACGACTATCTCATCACCAACAAGCTCAAGGCGTCGGCGCTGGTGTGGTCGAAGTGCGGGGCCGATGTGAACCTGCGCACCAACTCGTCCATCCGCGTACAGACCAAGCAGAACAAGGAAGCCCTGGCGACGGTCGACTCCGAGGACGTGAACGCGGCCATCGTTTACGCCTTGCAGTGGAAAAAGTGCTAGCCTGTCCCTGAGGCAGTGTTCGGAAGGCGGCCTGCGGGTCGCCTTCTGCATTTTTGGAGTCCTGCACATGAAGCCATTTGCCCTGGCGCTCGGCGCCGCCATCGCCGCCAGCACCCCGGTGCTCGCCGCCCCGCCGCCAAGCTGCGATCCGTCGTCCACGCCCATCGGCAGCACGCAGACCTTCTCGCCCGCGGGGGCGATGAACGTCTCATCG
This sequence comes from Devosia sp., assembly GCA_039808625.1. Classification (GTDB taxonomy): domain Bacteria; phylum Pseudomonadota; class Alphaproteobacteria; order Rhizobiales; family Devosiaceae; genus Devosia_A. The sequence goes on from JBDHTK010000023.1 coordinate 14,763, forward strand.
CAGGCGCCCGACCCGACATCCGCATCTTGTTCCATCTCCGGCGCCCTGCCGTCGAGCGGGGCAGACAGATATGTCGTCTATTCGACCGACATCCGCGGCGCCGCTTATGTGTTTGACGACGATTCCAGCGCCAGCATCACGCGCGATGGCTCCGGCAAGACCCTTACAACGACCTATTCGGGCGAAACCGAAATGGACACCCTTGTCATCACCGACCGCTATGCGATGGGCAAAGGCTATACGGGTGGCTTCAGCGCCGACTACACCGCTGCAGTGATCGGCGAGGGTGCGCTCGATATCGACGACATCACCGTCACCATGGCGTGGACCACGATGGCCGACCAGAAGGATTCCTTCGACCAGCTCGGGCTGGGACAGGCCGGCATCGTCACCCATCTCGACGGCATGACCAATCTGCTGACCGGCGGCAATCTGGCGCTCGAAGGCGACAACGAGATCGGCATTCTCGGCGGCGTCGGCTCCTACATGGTCGGGGCCACGGCGCGCGCCAATCTGGCGCCGGGCATCAGCCTGCTGGGCGGCGTCTCCCTGGTCGACTTCAAGTCGGGCGGGGCCGGCGCGTCGGGCGTCAATGGCGCGCTGGCGCTGCGCTATGTCGAGCCCGCGGCGGCGGCCATGCGGGTCTTCGGCGAGGCCGGGGTGCAGGTCGGCGCGCTCAATGTCAGCCTCAGCCGCGCCTTCTACGACAGCCAGACCTTCTCGTCGGACTACGAGGCGGCCGGCAGCGGTGACGGCCTGCTCGGCGCCGTCTATGTCAGGGGCGGCGTCGTGGTGCAGCCGATGCCGGACCACGAGGTGGTCGTCTCCGCCTCGCTCAAGCAGAGCGCGCTCGGCCTCGGCAGCTATGTCGAGGACGATCCGCTCGCCAATCCCAATCTCTTCGCCGCCGACCTGTCGGGCACGAGCGCGAGCTTCACCACGGTCAAGACCGGCGTCGACTGGGCGGCCCAGCTCGGCGATGCGGTCGATCTCACCGCCTCGGGGGCGGTCGGCGCGACGTTCGGCTCGGGCGTCACCGGCACGGTGTTCGGCGTCGGCCAGGTCAGCGGCGCGGCGAGCACCGTCGTCTTTGCCGAATACGGTCTTCGCCTCGGGCTGGAGCCGGCGCCCAACAGCCGGATCGACGCCTTCGTGCAGGGCACGACCGGCACCGGCATCGGCACGCACGCGCAGGTCGGCGCCGGCTACAGGATGACGTTCTAGAGCGTTGCCAGGAAAAGTTGCAGACTTCTCCGGTTCGGAAACGCGACAAAACCGACAACTTGGATCGTCTCACCGTTTCACGTGAACGGTGAGACGATCTAGAAACCGAGCATGGCGCGCACCTGCGGCGGCGACACGCCGTCGCGCCGCAGGTCGCGCAGGCTGGGCGAGGCGCGCGACTTGCTGAGCTTGCTGCCGTTTGCATCGAGGATCAGCCGGTGGAAGGTGTAGATGGGCTGGCCGAGGCCGAGCAGCATCTGCACCAGCACGTGGATGTCGGTCGCCGCCTCCATGTCGCGGCCGCGCGTCACATGGGTGATGTGCTGGTCGGCGTCGTCCACCACCACGCTCAGATGGTAGCTCGTCGGCGTGTCGCGGCGCTGCAGCACCACGTCGCCCCAGAGGTCCGGGCGGGCGTAGCGGATCTGCGGGCGGTCGGCTGGCGTCGGCATGGCGACGGTGAAGCTCAGGGGGCCGGCCAGCGCCAGCGCCGCGGCGCTGCGCAGGCGGTATTGCGGGCGCTCGCCGCGCGCCAGCCGCGCCTCCACCTCGCTCGCCGAGAGCTGCCGGCAGGTGCCGCCATAGCGCGGTGCGCCATCGGGGTCGGTACCTGCGGCATGCGCCGCCACCTCGGCGCGCGAGCAGAAGCAGGGATAGAGCAGGCCCATATCGGCGAGTCGCTGCGCCGCCGCCGCATAGGCCGGCAGGCGTGCCGACTGCACCAGCACCGGTTCGGGCCAGTCGAGGCCGAGCCAGTGCAGGTCCTCGAAGATGGCGTCGGCGAATTCGGGTTTGCAGCGCGTCGGGTCTATGTCCTCGAGGCGCAGCAGCAGCATGCCGCCGAGTCGTTCGGCCCAGTGGGCGGCGAACAGCGCCGAATAGGCGTGGCCCAGGTGCAGATGGCCATTGGGGCTCGGTGCGAAGCGGAGGATCGGCGAGGGCATGGCCCGCTCTAGCATGGAACGTCTCGACTCGTCCGAGGTGCTGGCGCGCCAGATGCGGGCGCTGCTCAGGCGCCACCCGGCGCTGCGCCCCGTGGCGCGCCGCGCCGGGGCGTTCGACATCCGCCTGACGCCGGGCGGCTTTGCCGGCCTCGCGCAGGTGGTGTGCGGCCAGCAATTGTCCGTCGCCAGCGCGCGGGCCATCTGGGGGCGCTTCGCGGCGCTGCCGGGGGCGCTCGAGCCGGCGGCCTATCTCGCGCTCGACGCGGCGGCGGTGCGCGCCACCGGCTTTTCGGCCGGCAAGCATCGCACCTTGCGCGTCATCGCCGAGGCAGTGGTCAGCGGGACGCTCGATTTCGCCGTCCTGGAGCGGCTCGACGCCGACGCGGCGGTGGCCTGTCTCACCGCGCACAAGGGCGTCGGGCCGTGGACGGCCGAGATCTACCTCATGTTCTGCGCCGGCCATCCCGACATTTTCCCGGCCGGCGACCTTGCCTTGCAGAAGGCGGTGGGCCATGCCTTGGCGATGGATCACGTTCCCGCCGCCAGAGAGCTGGCTGCCATCGCCGCGCCCTGGGCGCCCTACCGGCACGCCGCGGCGCTGCTGTTCTGGAAATACTACGCCGCCGTGCTGCGCCGGGCCGGGGGGATTGCGCTATGACGGCGACCCTGTCCGGGCCCATGCTGCCGCCGCGCTCGGGCGGCGCGCCGAAGCAGGCGATGGTGCTGCTGCACGGCTATGGCGCCGACGGCGCCGACCTGCTCTCGCTCGGCCATGAGTGGCGCGCGCTGTGGCCCGACATGCTGTTCGTCGCGCCCAACGCGCCCGCTGTGTGCGCCGCCAATCCGGCCGGCTTCGAGTGGTTTCCGCTCGGGCCCGAGCGCATCGCCGGGCGCATCGCGGGGGTCGAGGCGGCGCGGCCGGTGCTGGTCAACTTCCTCATGGACCTGTGGGCGCAGACCGGACTCGGGCCCGCCGACACGGTGCTGGCGGGGTTCAGCCAGGGCGCCATGATGGCGCTCCATGTCGGCACCGGGCTCGACCGGCCGCTCGCCGCCATCGTCGCGTTTTCGGGCGGGCTGGTGCTGGGCGAGGGCCCTTACGCACGTTCGCCCGTGGCATTAGTTCATGGTGACGCCGACGCCGTCGTCGCCCCCGAGCTCAGCCGCGAGGCGGCGCAAGTGCTTGGCGCCAAAGGCTTTGAGGTGGCATTGCACATGTCGGCGGGCACCGGCCACGGCATCGCGCCAGACGGGCTGGCTTTCGCCACGGCCTTCCTGGTGGATCACCTGCCGCCAAAGGCCTGAAATTTACCGGGGCTAGGCGCTTCACACTGCCGACATACTGCCTGTAGTATAGCCCCGTCATGAGTGTTGCCGATTCCCTTGGCGGGAGTCTCCGGTGACCGTTCACGTGTCGCCAGAGTCCTGTCCCGCGCTGGTGCTGAACGCCGACTACAGGCCGCTCAGTTATTATCCCTTGTCGCTGTGGTCCTGGCAGGATGCCATAAAGGCCGTGTGCCTCGAGAGGGTGCAGATCGTCTCGAGCTATGAGCGCATCGTCAAGTCGCCCAGCTTCGAGATGTTCCTGCCCAGCGTCGTGTCGCTCAGGGAATATGTGAAGCCGGCCCGCTATCCCGCCTTCACGCGCTTCAACGTGTTCCTGCGCGACCGTTTCCAGTGCCAGTATTGCGGCTCGCATGACGACCTGACATTCGATCACGTGATCCCGCGCTCCAAGGGCGGCCGCACGACCTGGGACAATGTCGTCGCGGCCTGCGCGCCGTGCAACCTGCGCAAGGCCAACCGGCTGCCGCGCGAGATCAGGATGTTCCCGATGCAGGCGCCGTATCAGCCGACGGTGCACGACCTGCACAATAACGGCCGCGCCTTCCCGCCCGACCACCTGCACCGCAGCTGGCTCGACTATCTCTACTGGGACATCGAGCTCGAGCCCTGAGCCGCGCGGCGGTGGGCCTGGAGGACGATGGCCGCGACGAGCAGGGCGACGATGGCGAGCGACACCAGCGCGTTGTAGGCGGCGAGCGTCAGACCGAGGAAGCGGAACTGCACGGCGTCGCAGGGCACGATGCGCTCCACCGTGCCTGAGGAGAGGTCGTCGAAGCTGAGGCCGCCGCCGGTGCCGGTGCAGGCGGTGGGGCCGGGCCAGAAGCCCCATTCGACCCCCGCGTGGAAGCCGCCCATATAGACCGACCACACGAAGATGGCGGCGGCGATGGCCATGCCCGCATACCAGACGCCGAGCGGCAGCCGGTTCCACAGGAGCAGCACCAGCGCGAGCACGGGCAGGCCCCAGTAGTAGGCGAGGCGCTGTTCGAGGCAGAGCTCGCAGGGCACGAGCCCGCCGAAGAGCTGGCTGCCCCAGGCGCCGGCGATGGCGGCCAGACCAAGCAGGAAGGCGAGGCCGGCAAGGAGCTTGTCGGCAGGCAGCGGGCCGGCGGCGGAGCGTGTCATCGGGCGATCCATGCTGTTTCGACGGCGGATTGATGCCTTTCCTTGGGCGATTGCAAGGGGGCTCGCGCGCAAATGATCAGTCGCCGGCCGGCGCAATGCCGAGCCGCTCCTGCAGGCCCAGCGCATTGCGCGGCGCGTTGGGTTTGTCGGTCGAAACGAAATAGGCGAAGACGTCGCGCGCTGGCGGCTTGCCCTGCGCGGGGGCGATGTGCGTGCCGCCGAGAGGCCGGCCTGCGGCGAGGGCGCGGCAGCGCTCGGCCCACAGGTCGAGGCCGGCCGCGCCATAGTGGTCGCCGCCGGGCGGCCCCTGCAGCCGGCAATAGGTGAAGTCGGCGGTCTGGTCGAGATAGGGCCAGTCGGCCGTGTCGGCGACGACGAGGGCGACGTTGCGGGCCGCCAGCAGGTCGAGGAAGGCGGGCGTGGCGAAGCTTTGCGAGCGCACCTCGATCGCCTGGCGGATGCCGGTGGGCAGGCACGCCAGAAAGTGCGCCATGCGGTCGGCGTCGAATTCGA
>JBDHTK010000024.1:0-19737 GCA_039808625.1 Devosia sp.
CGCGTTCGAGACGAGCGCGCGATAGACGTCGTCTGCGTCAGCGGGCTTCGCAAGATAGTCCACCGCGCCGAGCTTCACCGCGGTCACCGCCGTCGCGATATTGCCGTAGCCGGTCAGCACCACGGCGCGGGCATCGGGGCGGCGCTTGTGCAGGGCCGAGACGATATCGAGCCCATTGCCGTCCTCGAGGCGCAGATCCACCACGGCGAAGGCGGGCGGCGCCGCCTCGACGGCGCTCATGCCGGCGGCCACGGTGTCGGCGCTGCGCACGCTGAAGCCGCGCTTTTCCATGGCCCGCTCGAGCCGGCTGAGGAAAGCCTTGTCGTCATCGACAAGGAGCAGGGTGCGGTCGCCCGCCAGGAGGTCGTCGACTGTGCTCATCTGCTGCTCATTACCGCATTGCAACGGCTAATGGCTAGCTCTCAATGGCTTTTCTGGGCCAGTGAATGCGCACCCGGGCACCGCCGCCCGGCGCATTCTCGAAGGCGAGCCGCGCGCCGGCCCGCTCGAGCAGCGTCTTGGCGATGAAAATGCCGAGTCCCAGCCCGCCCGGCGCCGCCCCGTCCGCCGTGGCGTTGCGGGCCCGCGTCGTCAGATAGGGCTCGCCCAGCCGCGCGATCACCTCGTCGGAAAAGCCCGGCCCGTCATCGGTGATAATCACCCCGATGGTGGACCGGTCCCAATTCGCCTCGACATCGACGCGCGCGCGGGCGAAATGCGTGGCGTTCTCGATGAGGTTGCCGAGCCCGTAGAGCAGGCCCGCATTGCGCCGGAACACCGGCTCGCCGGCCTCCTCCGGAACCTCGATGAAGATGGATTTTCCCAGCCCTTCCAGGGGCTTGGCCACTTCCTCGAGCAGTTCGCCGATGGGCAGGGCGGCGAACGGGTCGCCGCTTTCGCCGCTCCTCAGGCTGCGCAGCTTGGCCAGGATCGCCCGGCAGCGCGCCGATTGCGCGAGGATGAGCGCCACGTCGTCGGCGAGCGGGCCGGGCGGCACGTCGGCCTGCATCTCCTTGGCGGCGAGCGCGATGGTCGAGAGCGGCGTGCCCAGCTCATGCGCCGCCGCCGCCGCCAGCCCGTCGAGGGCGCTGAGCTGCTCGTGCCGCGACAGCGCCAGCTCGGTCGCTGTCAGCGCGTCGGCGAGCTGGCGCGCCTCGTGCGCCACGCGGTTGGTGTAGGCGGCGATGAAGACGACGCCGCAGACCAGCGACACCCAGATGCCCACGACATAGACGCGATCGAAGGTGAGCTGCCGCTCGGGTGCCCAGGGCAGCGGCAGGTGCAGCACGGCGATGGTCGAGGCGACGAGGATGGCGAGCGCCGCGACGATCCGCGTCGCCCGCTGTGGCAGCGTCGTCGCCGACACCGAGACCGGGGCGAGCAGCAGCAGCGAGAAGGGGTTTTCGAGCCCCCCGGTCAGCGCCAGGAGGCCGCCGAGCTGGATCAGGTCGTAGCCGAGCTGCACCGTGGCGAGCGTCGTCGAGGGCCGCTCGGCTACCCCGTAGCGCAGGATGAGCGCCAGATTGACCACCACCGAGAGCCCGATCAGGGTAAGGCATGCGATGAGCGGCAGCGGGAAGCCGAGCCCCCAGGCGACGAACAGCACGCCCACGGCCTGCCCGACCAGCGCCAGCCAGCGCAGCCCGACCAGCGTTTCGAGCCGCAGCGGCCGCCAGTTGGCGGGCAGGCTCGGGCGCTGATAGCTGCCCCAGCTCATCGCCGGGGGCTCCGCATGGGAAGTGTCGGGCCCACATTCAAGGGGCAGATTGGGCAGGTCACTTGCTTGATCCGTGCAAAGCTGGGGCCACATCCCTTGGTGTTCGTGACTGGGAGAAAGACAATGAGCACCGCGATTATCAAACCGCAATGGGGCCCCGTGACCATCGCCCTGATGGTTTTGGGGTTCGTCGTCTGGTGGCCGCTGGGCCTCGCCATGCTCGCCTACATCCTGTGGGGCGAGATGTTCGGGGGCACCCCGGAAAAGGCTGAGGCCTTCGTGCACCGCTCCAGGAGCTGGTGCCGCGAGCAGGGCTTCGGTCCGCACCGCTCCCGCGGCGCCTGGCGCCATTCGAGCGGCAACGCCGCCTTCGATGACTACCGCGCCGAGCAGCTGAAGCGGCTCGACGAGGAGCGCAAGCGCCTCGACGAGGAAATCCAGGCCTTCCACGAGCATATGCGGAACCTGCGCATGGCCCGTGACCGCGAGGAGTTCGACCGCTTCATGCGCGAGCGCAATGCGGGCCGCGGCTTCGGCGACGACCGCCCGGCCGGCAACTGAGCCCGTCGGGGTGCGGGCGACCCCCCGCATCCCGGCGTTTGCAGGGGCTTTGGATTTGCAAGAGGCGTCGCGCGCGAGCGCGGCGTTTTTTGCAGTTTTTGCGCCCTTGCGTGGCCCCTCAAATCACGCCTAGCTAGCGCCTCATGATCCCGCTGTTGCAGAAGCGTTGGCCCCCCGCCGCCGAGTTGCGCGTTGGCGGGGAAACCATTGCCGTGGTCGTCAAGGTCTCGGCCCGCGCCCGCAATTACCGGCTGAGCCTGCCGCATGGCGGCCGCCCGCTCCTCACCGTGCCGCGCTTCGGCCGCTGGACCGAGGCGAGAGCTTTCCTCGAGCGCCAGGCCGGCTGGCTCGCCGACCGGCTCGAAAGCTCGGTCAAGCCCGTCGCCTTCGTGCGCGGCGCCATCGTGCCGCTGCGCGGCGTCAATCACCGGCTGGTGCCCACCGGCCGGCTGCGCGGCGTCGTCGAAACCGGCGCCCATGAGGGCGAGATGGCGCTGTTCGTGCCCGGCGCCGCCGAGCACCGGGCCCGCCGCCTCGTCGACTGGCTGAAGGCCGAGGCGGCCCGCGACCTCGACCGGCGCTGCCGCTACCACGCCGCCAATCTCGAGGTCGCGGTGCGCGCGATCTCGATGCGCAGCCAGGCGACGCGCTGGGGCTCGTGCTCATCCAACGGCCGGCTCAATTTCAACTGGCGGCTGGTCCTGGCGCCGCCCTTCGTGCTCGACTATGTCGCCGCCCACGAGGTGGCGCATCTGGTCGAGATGAACCATTCGCCGGCCTTCTGGGCGGTGGTGGAAACGACGCTGCCCAGCATGGAGCGCGGCCGCGAATGGCTGCGGCTCCACGGCCGCGAGCTCATGGCCTATGGGGTCGAAACCTAGGCCCGCGCCTTGCGCAGCGCCGCTCCGAAGGCCTTGGAAAGGCTGAGCTTTTCGTCTGTGCTCAGGAAGCTGCCGAGGGCCACGCGGCGCCCCGCCTGGGTGAGCCACAGCGCCGTCACCCGCTCATTGTAGTCGCGCTCGACGACGAAGCGCACGGCGCTGGGGGCGAAGGCCAGCACCTCCTCATAGCCCTTGGCGTCGACCTTCCTGAGCTCCAGCGCGCCGCGCCAGACGGTCAGCACCTCATAGGCCCGCCCGGCGCCGAGCGACACGCTGAAGGCCCACCAGATGGCGAGCACGTCGAGCCCCATGAAGCCGACCACCGGCCAGGCGCCGGCCACGTAGAAGACGAAGCCCGGCACGAGCGCCAGCGCCGCCGTCAGCCCCACCACCACGCGCTTGCCCGTGGGCGTGAGCGAGCGGTAGGGCGTCAGCGTCGCCGCGAAGATCGGCCTGGCTTGAATCTTGGTGGTCATAGGCGGGACTATAGACCTCGAATCGGAGGCATGAGAATGGCGAAAGCACCGGCAAAACGGTCGCAGCGTGGGCTGCCGCGGGGTGATGTCGAGGCCATCTTCGCCGCCTTCGCCGCCGCCAACCCCGCGCCCAAGGGCGAGCTCGTCGCCACCAATGCCTTCACCCTCCTCGTTGCCGTGGTGCTGTCGGCCCAGGCGACCGATGCCGGGGTCAACAAGGCAACGCCGGCTTTGTTCCGTCTCGCCGACACGCCCGAAAAGATGGTGGCGCTCGGGCTTGAACGGATCACCGAGCTGATCCGCACCATCGGGCTCTACCGCACCAAGGCGCGGAACGTGCTGGCGCTGAGCCATGAACTTCTGTCACGCTTCGGCGGCGAGGTGCCGGCCGACCGCGCGGCGCTCGAATTGCTCCCCGGCGTCGGCCGGAAGACCGCCAATGTCGTCCTCAACATCGCCTTCGGCGAGCCGACCATCGCCGTCGACACGCACCTGTTCCGCGTCGCCAACCGCACCGGCCTCGCCCCCGGCCGGACGCCGCTCGAGGTGGAGACGGGACTAATGCAGGTCGTGCCGGAAAAATATCTCCTGCACGCCCATCACTGGCTGATCCTGCACGGGCGCTACGTGTGCAAGGCGCGCAAGCCCGAATGCTATCGCTGCCTCATCGCCGCATGGTGCCGCTTCACCCCCAAGACGCCGGCCCCCGCCGGCTGGGACGGGGCGCCGTTGCGCTGAGCCGGTTTCCCGGCTATGCCCGCCGCGCACCGGAACATGGGGAACGGACGGCCGATGGCTGACACACAATTCGACGTGCTCACCATCGGCAATGCGATCGTCGACGTCATCGCGCCGGTCGATCCGTCCTTCCTCGTCGCCGAGGGCATGGACGAGGGCATCATGCATCTCGTCGACGCCGACCGCTCGGCCTATCTCTACGAGCTGATGCCCGCCGGCAAGCGCCAGATCTCGGGCGGCAGCTCGGCCAATACGGCGGCGGGCGTCGCCGCCTATGGCGGCCGCGCCGCCTTCCTCGGCGAGGTCGCCGACGACGCGCTGGGCGGCGTCTTCGCCGACGACCTCGCCGCGCTCGGCGTCCACTACGCCGTGCCCCGCCTCGACGCGGGCCCGGCCACGGCGCGCTGCATGATCCTCGTCTCGCCCGGCGGCGAGCGCACCATGAACACCTATCTCGGCGCCTGTCAGCAGCTCACCGTCGCCGACATCAGGGAAGCCGAGATCGGCGCCGCCGCCGTCACCTACATGGAGGGCTATCTGTGGGACCCGCCCGAGGCCAAGAAGGCCTTCGTGCGCGCCGCGCACTTCGCCCACAAGCATGAGCGGCCGACCGCCATCACCCTCTCCGATCCCTTCTGCGTCGACCGCTACCGCGACGAATTCCTCGACCTCATGCGCTCGCACACCATCGACTACGTCTTCGCCAATATCGAGGAGGCCAAGTCGCTCTACAGGACCGACGACCTGCACGCCGCCGTGCAGCAGCTCGCGCGCGACTGCGAGCTCGCCGCCGTGACCATGGGCGCCCAGGGCGCGATGGCCATTCACGCGGGCGAGATCGTCACCGTGCCGGCCTATGCCGTGCCGCGCGTCGTCGATGCCACCGGCGCCGGCGATCTCTTCGCCTCGGGGTTCCTGCTGGCGCTGGCGCGCGGGCGCGAGCTCACGACGGCGCTCGCCGCCGGCTGCCTCGCCGCCTCCGAGGTCATCTCGCATATCGGCGCCCGGCCCGTGCGCGACCTGCAGCAGCTGGCGCGCGAGCACGCGCTCGCCCTCTAGATCGCTGCACCGTTCAAGGGAACCGGTGAAAGGATCCAAGTTGTTGGTTTTATAGCGTTTCCGAACCGGAAAAGTCTGCAGCTTTTCCCGGAAGCGCGCTAGATCCGCCGCAGCCGGACCTCTTCGACCGTGTGGTTGCCGGCCTTCTTGAGGATGAGCTGGGCGCGGCTGCGCGTCGGCAGGATGTTGTCGCGCAGATTGGGCAGGTTGATATTGTCCCAGGCCCACAGCCCGAACGCCTCGGCCTCCGCCGCCGGCATTTCGGCGAAGCGGTGGAAGAAGCTTTTGGGGTCGGTGAAGGCGGTCTGCCGCAGCGCCCGGAAGCGCGCCATGAACCAGTCGCGCAGATCGGCCTCGTCGGCGTCGATATAGATCGAGAAGTCGATGAAGTCGGAGGCGAACAGCAGCGGCTTGCCGCTGCGCGGCAGGTCCCCCGGCTGCAGGATGTTGAGCCCCTCAACGATGAGGATGTCGGGGCCGTCGACGCTGGTGAACTCGCCCGGCACGATGTCGTAGACGAGGTGCGAATAGACCGGCACCTTGACGCCGGTCTTGCCCGACTTGATGTCGGCGAGGAAGGCGAGCAGCGCCGCCCGGTCGTAGCTTTCGGGGAAGCCCTTGCGGTCGGCCAGCCCGTGCCGGTCCAGAACGGCGTTCGAGAACAGGAAGGCGTCGGTGGTGACCAGCGCCACCTTGGGCGAGGTCGGCCAGCGCCTGAGCAGCGCCTGCAGGATGCGCGAGGTGGTCGACTTGCCCGAGGCCACCGAGCCGGCGACGCCGATGATGAAGGGGATCTCGCGGTCCTCGGCGCCCAGGAACCGCGTCGAGACGCGATGCACCGCCTGCGCCGCCTCGACATAGAACGAGATGAGGCGGCTGAGCGGCAGATAGATCGCCTCGGCTTCGGCGAGCGAGATGGGGTCGGTCAGCGCCCGCAGCCGCTCGATGTCGGCGGCGCTCAGCGTCATCGGCTCGCCGTCGCGGTATTTCGCCCACTCGGCCTTGGAGAAGCGGTGATAGGGGTCGAGGACGCGCGTGCCGGAAGAGCTCATCAGCGCCGCCGCGAGGCCTTCTCTTCGAGCCCCGACTGGCCCGTGCGCCTTTCGAGCTCGGCCATGACGGCGCCGAGCGGCACGCCCGTCGCCCGGAGCAGCACCATGAGGTGGTAGAGGACGTCGGCCGCCTCCGCCGTCACCCCCGGCCGGTCGGCGGCGACCGCCGCGACGACCAGCTCCACCGCCTCCTCGCCGAATTTTCGCGCGCAGCGGTCGGGGCCGTCGGCGAGCAGCCTAGCCGTATAGCTCTCTTCCGGCGCGGCACCGGCGCGGGCGGCGATGCGCCCGTCGAGGTCGTCGAGGGAAAAACTCATGGCCGGTCCATCCTCACTGCGACGCCGTGCGCGGCAAGATAGGCCTTGGCCTCGCCGATGGTAAAGGTGCCGAAATGAAAGATCGAGGCGGCCAGCACGGCGCTCGCATGGCCTTCCTTCACGCCGGCGACGAGGTCGTCGAGCGAGCCGACGCCGCCCGAGGCGATCACCGGCACGTCGACGGCGTCGGCGATGGTGCGGGTGAGCTCGAGATCGAAGCCCGACTTGGTGCCGTCGCGGTCCATCGAGGTGACGAGCAACTCGCCGGCGCCGCGCGCCACGGCGCTGACGGCGAACTCGACGGCGTCGATGCCGGTCGCCGTCCGCCCGCCATGCGTATAGATCTCCCAGGCCGAGCGATTGGCGCCGCCGACGCTGCCGGTCTGGCGCCGCCGCGCATCGACCGACACGACGATGCACTGGTCGCCGAACTTGTCGGCGCCGCGCGCCACGAAATCCGGGTCGGTGACCGCCGCGGTGTTGATCGACACCTTGTCGGCCCCCGCCAGCAGCAGCCTGCGGATGTCCTCGAGCGTGCGCACGCCGCCGCCCACCGTCACCGGCATGAAGCACTGCTCGGCGGTGCGCGCCACCACGTCGAGGAGGGTCGCGCGCTTCTCGGCGCTCGCCGTGATGTCGAGAAAGCACAGTTCGTCGGCGCCGGCCGCGTCATAGGCGAGGGCGGCTTCCACCGGGTCGCCGGCGTCGACGAGATCGACGAACTGCACGCCCTTGACGACGCGCCCGTCCTTGACGTCGAGGCAGGGGATGAGGCGGGTCTTGAGGCTCATGCCGCCCTCTTCAGCCGGGCCAGCGCCGCCGCCGGGTCGATCCGCCCGTCATAGAGGGCGCGGCCGCTGATGGCGCCTTCGAGGATGGCGCAGTCGGGCGCGGCCAGCCGCTCGATGTCGGCCATCGAGGCGAGCCCGCCCGAGGCGATCACCGGCATGGCGACGGCGCGCGCGAGGGCGAGGGTCGCCTCCCAGTTGATGCCGGCGAGCACGCCGTCGCGGTCGATGTCGGTATAGATGAGCGCCGCCACGCCGGCGCCCTCGAAGCGGCGCGCCAGCTCCACGGCGTCGAGCTCGGAGGTCTCCGCCCAGCCCTCGACCGCCACCTTGCCGCCGCGCGCGTCGATGCCCACCGCGATGCGGCCGGGAAAGGCGCGCGCCGCGTCGCGCACCAGCGCCGGGTCGCGCAGCGCCGCCGTGCCGAGGATGACGCGGGCGAGGCCCTTGTCGAGCCACGCCGCGATCTGGGCGAGGCTGCGGATGCCGCCGCCGAGCTGCACCGGCATCTTGACGCCGGCGAGGATCGCCTCGACCGCCGCGCCGTTGCGGCTCTCGCCGGCGAAGGCGCCGTCGAGGTCGACGACATGCAGATATGCGAACCCCTGCGCCTCGAACCGGCGCGCCTGCGCCGCCGGATCGGTGTTGAACACCGTCGCCTGCGCCATGTCGCCGAGCTTGAGGCGCACCGCGGCGCCGTCCTTGAGGTCGATGGCCGGGAACAGGATCACGGTGTCCACCGCAGGAAGTTCTCGATGAGCTGCAAGCCGAGGGCCTGGCTCTTTTCGGGGTGGAACTGCGTGCCGAAGAGATTGTCGCGCCCGACGCAGGCGGTGACCGGCCCGCCATAGTCGGCGGTGGCGTAGAGCTCGGCGGCGGCGTCCGGCACCAAATAGGCGTGCAGCCCCGCCTCGCCGTCGGCGATGCCGGCGAGCAGCGGGTGGGGTTGCGTGAAGCGCAGTGTGTTCCAGCCCATATGCGGCACCTTGAGCCCGCCTTCGGGGGTGAGCCGCACCACGGCGCCGGCGATCCAGCCGAGGCCGGGCCAGACGCCCTTTTCGCGCCCCTCCGTCGCCATGAGCTGCATGCCCACGCAGATGCCGAGGAACGGCACGCCGCCGCCGATGACGCGCTCCGTGAGCGCCGCGCGCATGCCGGCGACGGCGTCGAGCCCCGCCATGCAGTCGGCGAAGGCGCCGACGCCGGGCAGCACGATGCGGTCGGCGCGGCGCACGATCTCGGGATCGGCGGTGACGGTGACCTCGGTGTCGGCGTCGAGCGTGCGCACGGCGCGCTCGAAGGCCTTGGCGGCCGAGCGCAGATTGCCCGCGCCATAGTCGACGATGGCGACGCTGTCGGTCATGGCCGGCGGCTGAGATAGTCGCGCTGCGCCAGGTCCGGGGCGGACGCGATGAGGTCGCCGCGCCACACGAAGCCGCGGAAGGCCAGCCAGTCGCGCCGCAGCGCCGGCGCCTCGATGCCGATGAACACGGCGACGACGCCATAGAGCAGCACCGCCGCCTCGCTGCCGATGAGCCGGCTCGCATAGCCGAGCCCCAGGACCAGCGCCAGCCAGAAGACCAGCAGCAGCCACAGCCCGTGCCAGAGCGCGAACACCGGCGGCGCCAGCATGGCGAGCCAGGAAAAGCGCTCCGCCACCGCCACCGGCGCGCGGTCCTTTGCCGCCTTCCCTTGCGGTTTTTCAAAGATGGAGTAGACGGTCATGGCATCGCCTTAGAGCAAATCCCCAGCGCCGCCAAGCGGCGTGGCGCTGCCCACAGACATGGAGCATTCGAGATGGCCAACCCGACCCCCGCCGAGCCGGTCAACCCCGAGACCCCCAGCCAGGGCATTTTCCTCGGCTATCTGGGGCTGGTGCTGCTCGTCGTCGCCGTGCTGGTGGCGGCCTTCGTCGTCTATGCCGGGGCCTCGCACGGCTTCAACTGAGGCGGTACCGCCTCACAGCACCCCCTTGGTGCTCGGAATCGCGTCCTGCCGGCGCGGGTCGATGGCGATGGCCATGCGCAGCGCCCGCGCCAGCGCCTTGAAGGCCGATTCGGCGATGTGGTGGTTGTTGTCGCCATAGGGCGTCTCGACATGCAGCGTGATTCCGGCATTCATGGCGAAGGCCTGGAACCACTCGCGAAACAGCTCCGTGTCCATGTCGCCCACCTTGTCGCGGGTGAACGCCACCTTCCACACGAGGTAGGGCCGCCCCGACACGTCGAGCGCGACGCGCGTCAGCGTGCCGTCCATGACGAGGTCGGCCGAGGCATAGCGCGTGATGCCGCGCTTGTCGCCCAGGGCGCGCCTCACCGCCTCGCCGAGCGCGATCCCCACATCCTCGGCGGTGTGGTGGAAGTCGATGTGGAGGTCGCCCTTGGCCCTGACCGTGATGTCGACGAGCGCGTGCCGCGCCAGCTGCTCCAGCATGTGGTCGAGAAAGCCGATGCCCGTCGAGATGTCGTAGCGGCCCTCGCCGTCGAGATTGACCGCAACCGCGATGTCGGTCTCGTTGGTTCGCCGCGTGATTTCGGCCTGGCGCATGCTGGTCTCCGGGGGCGGGGGTCCGTTCATCGGCACCTGCCGATATTGTAATCCGTGGGGCGGACCCTAAATACGGAAAAATCCTTTTGGAGTGTTGAATGTCCGAAAACAACGCCTTTCCCGGCTGGCATGGCACGACCATCGTCTCGGTGCGCAAGGGCAACAAGGTGGTGATCGCCGGCGACGGCCAGGTCTCGGTCGGCAACACGGTGATGAAGCACAATGCCAGGAAGGTGCGCCGGCTCGTCGGCGACACGGTGATCGGCGGCTTCGCCGGCTCCACCGCCGACGCCTTCACCCTGTTCGAGCGGCTCGAAAAGAAGCTCGAGCAGTATCCCGACCAGCTGATGCGCGCCGCCGTGGAGCTCGCCAAGGACTGGCGCGGCGACCGCTATCTGCGCCATCTCGAGGCGATGATGATCGTCGCCGACAAGGCGACGACCCTGGTCATCACCGGCAATGGCGACGTGCTGACCCCCGACAAGGGCGTCATCGCCATCGGCTCGGGCGGCAACTACGCCCAGTCGGCGGCCATCGCGCTCGCCGAGAACACCGACCTCGACGCCGAGGCCATCGCCAGGAAGGCCATGCAGATCGCCGCCGACATCTGCATCTACACCAACGAAAACGTCACTTTGGAGCAAATCGAGTCCTGATTATGCTGAACGAATCCACCGGCCCGGCCGCTGACGGCGGGCAACAGGACGCGCTTCACGCCGAAGGCGCCCGGAAAGACAGGCCCATGCCCGATACCTCGACCCTTTCGCCCCGCCAGATCGTGGCGGAGCTCGACCGCTACATCGTCGGCCAGAAGGACGCCAAGCGCGCCGTCGCCGTGGCGCTGCGCAACCGCTGGCGCCGCCAGCAGCTGCCCGAGGCGCTGCGCGCCGAGGTGACGCCCAAGAACATCCTGATGATCGGGCCGACCGGCGTCGGCAAGACCGAGATCTCGCGCCGCCTGGCCAAGCTCGCCCAGGCGCCCTTCATCAAGGTCGAGGCGACCAAGTTCACCGAGGTCGGCTATGTCGGCCGCGACGTCGAGCAGATGGTGCGCGACCTCGTCGAGGCCGGCATTTCCGTGCTGCGCGACAGCCGCCGCGACGCCGTCAGGGCCGAGGCGCACCAGAAGGCCGAGGAGCGCGTGCTCGACGCCCTGGTCGGCGCCTCCGCCGGCGCGACGACGCGCGACAGCTTCCGCCGCAAGCTCAGGAACAACGAGCTCGACGACCGCGAGATCGAGATCGAGGTGTCCGGCCCGGCCCCCGGCCAGGGCGGCTTCTTCGACATTCCCGGCCAGCCCAACGTCATCAACATCCAGGACATGATCGGCAAGGCGCTGGGCGGCCGGCCGAGCAAGCGCCGGGTCAAGGTCAGGGACGCGCATGCGCTGCTGCTCGCCGACGAGGCCGACAAGCTGCTCGACCAGGACCAGCTGACGCGCGAGGCGGTGGAGCTGGCCGAGAACCACGGCATCATCTTCATCGACGAGATCGACAAGGTCGCCGCCGGCGACAACCGCTATTCCGGCCCGAGCCGCGAGGGCGTGCAGCGCGACCTGCTGCCGCTCATCGAGGGCACCACCGTGTCGACCAAATACGGGCCGGTGAAGACCGACCACATCCTGTTCATCGCCTCGGGCGCCTTCCATGTGTCGAAGCCCTCGGACCTCCTGCCCGAGCTGCAGGGGCGCCTGCCCATCCGCGTCGAGCTGTCGGCGCTGAGCAAGGACGACCTCATCGGCATCCTCAAGGACACCGACGCCTCGCTGATCAAGCAGTATGTGGCGCTGATGGCGACCGAGGGGCTGACGCTCGATTTCGGGCCCGACGCCATCGAGGCCATCGCCGACGCGGCGGTGAAGGTCAACGCCACGGTCGAGAACATCGGCGCGCGGCGCCTGCAGACCATCATGGAGCGGCTGGTCGAGGACATTTCCTTCGACGCCGACCAGAAGCAGGGCGAGACGATCGCCATCGACCGCGCCTATGTCAACGAGCGCATCGGCAAGATGGCCGCTGACGCCGATCTCAGCCGCTTCGTGCTGTAACGGGGTTTTATGCGGGTGGGCGATGCCGTCGCCCGCCCGCCCGCCCGCCCGCGACCGCCGGCGGCCGGCCTTTCCGCCTCGACACGGGGCGCGGGCGAGCCTGCGCCGCGGGGAGGTGCCGCCTGCCGCCATCTGTGCTAGTCCTCGGGCAGCTCACCCGACTCACGAGACTGCCCGTGCCTTCGCCGACCGCCGATCCGCATGACGTGCTGCGCGAGGTGTTCGGCCATGCCGGCTTCCGCGGCCAGCAGCAGGAGGTGGTGGAGCATGTCGTCGCCGGCGGCGATGCGGTGGTGCTGTTCCCCACCGGCGCCGGCAAGTCGGTGTGCTACCAGGTGCCGGCGCTCTGCCGGCACGGCGTCGGCATCGTCGTCTCGCCGCTCATCGCGCTGATGCGCGACCAGGTCGAGGCGCTGCGCCAGCAGGGCGTCGCCGCCGAGGCGCTTAATTCGGCGCTCGCCCCGGAAGACGCCGCCGACGTGCGCCGCCGCCTCATGCGCGGCGAGCTCGACCTGCTCTATGTGGCGCCCGAGCGCCTGATGACGCCGGGCTTCCTTACCCTGCTGCGCGACGTCGACATCGCGCTGTTCGCCATCGACGAGGCGCATTGCGTCAGCCAGTGGGGCCATGATTTCCGCCCCGACTATCGCGCGCTGAACCGGCTCGCCGACCTTTTCCCCGGCGTGCCGCGTCTCGCCCTGACCGCCACCGCCGATCCGCTGACGCGCGCCGACATCGTCGAGCGCCTGCAGCTCGGCGCGGCGCGCATCTTCACGACGAGCTTCGACCGGCCCAACATCGCCTACACCATCGCCGAGCGCGCCAATGGCCAGCGCCAGCTTCTCGACTTCCTCCGGCGCCACGCCGGCGAGAGCGGCATCGTCTACTGCCTGTCGCGCAACAAGGTCGAGCGCACGGCGAGCTGGCTGAGCGCGCATGGCGTGCCGGCGCTGCCCTATCACGCTGGAATGCCGTCCCAGGCGCGCAGCCGCAACCAGGACGCCTTCCTTGAGGAGGATGGCATCTGCCTCGTCGCCACCGTCGCCTTCGGCATGGGCATCGACAAGCCCGATGTGCGCTACGTCGCCCATCTCGACATGCCGTCCTCCATCGAGGCCTATTACCAGGAGACCGGCCGCGCCGGCCGCGACGGCCAGCCGGCCGAGGCGCTGCTGCTCTACGGGCTCGCCGACGTCGTGCAGCGCCGCCGCATGATCGAGGAGGGCGAGGCGCCCGACGAGATCAAGCACCTCGAGCGCGGCAAGCTCGAGGCGCTCCTCGCGCTGTGCGAGACGACGGCCTGCCGCCGCCAGGCGCTGCTCGCCCATTTCGGCGAGGCCCATCCGGGCGGCTGCAACAATTGCGACACCTGCCTCGATCCGGCCGAGAGCTGGGATGGCACCGAGGCGGCGATCAAGGCGCTGGCGGCCATCTACCGCACCGGCCAGCGCTTCGGCGCCGGCCATATCGTCGACGTGCTGGTCGGCCGCGAAACCGAGAAGGTGCTGGCCAATGGCCACCACACGCAGCCCGTCTTCGGCCAGGGCGACGAGCTCGACGCCAGGGGCTGGCAATCGGTGCTGCGCCAGCTCGCCGCGCTCGGCCTCGTCAGCGTCGACACCGCCGGCTATGGCGGGCTGCGCCTCGGCGCCGGCGCGCGGGCCGTGTTCCGCCACGAGCGCGTGGTGATGCTGCGCAAGGACCGCCGCGTCGCAACCAGGCGCGCCCTCAGCCATGCCGTCGATCTGCCGGCGCCGGCGGCGGCCCTGTTCGAGGCGCTGCGCGGCGAGCGGGCGCGGCTGGCGCGGGCCCAGGGCGTGCCGCCCTACGTCATCTTCCACGACACGACGCTCAAGGCGATGGCGCTCGCCCGCCCGCACAGCCTCGATGCCATGGCGGGCCTGCCCGGCATCGGCGACGCCAAGCTCGGCCGCTACGGCGAGGCCTTCCTCGGCATCATCAGAACGAAGCTCTAGATCGTTTCACCGTTCAAGTGAAACGGTGAAGCGATCTAGGGTGTTGACCTTGTTGCGTTTCCGAAGCGGAAAAGTCTGCAACTTTTCCTGGAAACGCGCTAGCCGGTCCGGCCGCGGCGGGCATGGGCCGCCGCGGCGCCCAGCGCCACCAGCACCGAGACGAGCCCCCACAGCGTGCCGAACCCCCATGCGTCGCTGGCGGTCGGCAGGCACGCGGCAAGCAGCAGCGCCGCGGCGCCCCACCAGCCGAAGCGCGCGAACAGGCGCCCGCGCGGCACGACGTTGCTGGCAAAGACCAGCGCCAGCCCGACGAGGATCGGGCCGGCATGGGCGTGCAGCTCCCAGCCGGTGGCCCGGCCATAACCTTCGGGCAGGGTGAACCACAGCGCCCCATAGGCGTCGGTGCGCACCGTGGCAACGCTTGTGGCGGCGTCGGAATAGAGCAGGAACTGCGACAGGAAATTGAGCCCGACGGCGCCCAGCATCCAGCGTTGCGGCCCCGGCTTGTCGCGGAAGAATTCCCGGATCATCGCTCCCCTCCCCTTGCACGTAAGACGCCGCCGGCGCGCCTCTCATGGGGCGGCCGCGAGCAGCGCCGCCACGGCGCGCACCGAATCGATGCTGGCGATCTCGTCGGGGCCGAGCGTGCGGCCTAGCGCCGCCTCGATCTCGAGGATCAGCCGCACATGGCTGAGGCTGGTCCAGGCGGCGAGGCTCGCCATGTCGTCGTCGCGCGACACCGGCGCCTGGATGTCGAGCGCGCTGGCGACGAGCGCGGCAGCACGGGCATCAGCATCCATCGCCGGTCCTCCCGAACGGCCCCGCCTCCCAGCGGGCGCGCGACATCTCGAAACGCATGAAATCGGCGCTTTCGCCGGTCGCCGGATTGCGCTTGGGCCGGCCGGCGAGGCCCTTGTACTCGAACCCCATGCGCCGGTAGATGAAGATCGAGTTGAGGTTGCGCTCGCGCACGAAGCCGAGGAACAGCTCGATCCCGCCATTGGCGAAAAAGTGCCGCATCAGCGCCGCCCGCGCCTCCACCACCACGTCGGCACCCCACCAGGCGCGGTCGTGGATGCCGATGCCGCTGCTGGCGACGCCGCGCTGGCGCAGCTTCACCATATGCACGCCGATGGGCCGCGCCGTGCCGTGCGGCACGATAGCGAAGGCGAAGCGGTCGACATTGTTGGGGATGGGCCCCTTGCGCAGCCATTGCACCAGCGAGCGCGGCTCGGGCGAAAAGAAGAGGCCGGTGAGGATGTCGGGATCCGTGCGCCAGCTTTCGGTGACCTTGAGCGTCTCGAGGAGGCCGAGCGGCCGGAGCGTGAAGCGCGCCGTCTCCAGCGGCCGCGCCAGGCGCCGGTCGGGCGGTTTGAGGGTGAGCTTCACGTGTCCGCCCCGGCGGCGCGGCGCACCTCGGCCCGCACGATCTTGCCGCGATCGTTGCGCGGGATGGCGTCGAGCGCATAGAGCCGTGCCGGCACCGCGTCGGCGCGCGCCTGCGTGCGGCACCAGGCCTTGATCTCCTCGGGCGCGAAGGCGGCGCCGGGCTTCAGCACGATGGCGGCGGCCACGGTCTCGCCCGCCGCCGCGTCGGGGATGCCGAAGGCGCAGGCCTCGGCGATCGCCGGGTGGCGTTCGAGCAGCATGTCGACCTCCTCGGCCTGCACCTTGATGCCGCCGCGATTGATCTCCGACTTGATGCGCCCGACCAGCGTCAGCGCGCCGTCGGCGCCGAGCTCGCCCATGTCGCCGGTGCGGAACCAGTCGCCGACAAAGGCCTCGGCGTCGAGGTCGGGCCGCTGCCAGTAGCCCAGCATGATGGAGGGCGAGCGCACCAGTACCTCGCCGCGCCCTTCGCCCAGCACGGCGCCGGCGTCGTCGCGCACGGCGAAGCTGCCGCCCCACGGGCGCCCGACATAGCCGTCGCGGCCCCCGGCCTCGTCGAGCCGGCCGCCGGAAATCCAGTTGGCCGTCTCGGTCATGCCGAACATGTTGAAGACGTTGCGCGTGCCGGCCCAGTCGGCAATGGCCTGCCAACTGGCGCTGGACAGCGGCGCCGAGCCCACATGCACGCGCGCCAGCGGCCGCGCGGGGGGCGGGGCGAGGCGCAGCGCGAGCTTCCAGAAGCTGGGCACCGAGCTCATGAAGCGGATGCCGGTGGCCTCGATGTGCGGGGTGAGCCGCGCCATCTCCGCCGCCGTCGGGGTCGGCCACAGCTGCACATGCCCGCCGGCAAGGAGCGGCGTCAGCACATTGCCGATGAGCCCGTGCCCGAAGAACACCGGCAGCACGCACAGCGTCTCGGCCAGCACCGGCGCGCCGATCTCGGCGAGGTTGGCCGCGAGCCGTGCCGCGAGGCTGTCGAGCGAATGGGCGATGCCCTTGGGCCGCCCCGTCGTGCCCGAGGTCATGAGGATGAGCGCCGGCGCGTCGCGCCCGAGCGCCGCCGCCGCACCCGTGCGCCCCGCGCCGGCCGGCGGCGGCGCGGTGCGCAGCTCCCCCAGCCACGCCGCGGCGCCGGTTGCCTGCAGCACCGTCTGCTGCTCGGCGCCGGCCAGCCCCGGATTGACCGCCACCGCCGCGAGCCCGGCCCGCCAGGCGGCGAACATGGCGATGACGAAGTCCACCGGATCGGCCTCGGCCACCACCACGCGCGCGTCCCGCGCGAGGCCCAGCCCGGCGAGTGCCGCCGCCCGTGCGGCGATGCGGGCGTCCAGCGCCGCCGCGTCGAGGCTGACGCCGCTGCGCACCCCGCTGAGGCGCGCGCTGGGCGGCAGCTCGGTGGGAAACGGCGCGGACCGGCTCATGGATCGCGCTCTCTGCCATGTTTTCGCGCCGCAGACGCGTGGGCGCGCTTGATGAGCTCGGCCTTGAGCACGGCGAGATCCTCGGGGCCGAGCCGGTGGATGTCGCGCGCCAGCCGGTTGGCGAATTCGGTGGCGGCCGGATCGAGCCCGCCCGTGTCGATGGTGACGCGCGGATCGGACAGCTCGGCCAGCCGCTGCAAATCCTCGGCCTCGTCCCAGATCACCTGGAAATACTGGATGATGCGCTGCAGCATGCCCCAGGTCGGCCGCCCCCGCCGTCCATGCTCGAGGGCGCTCAGATAGGCGCTCGACACGTCCAGCGCCCTGGCCATCTGCTTGAGCGTGACGCCGCGCGCCTGGCGCAGCTCGCGCATCCTGGCGCCGAGCGGCGTCATCGCGCCGCCTCGCGCCGGAGGCGCACATACCACGCGCCCTCGCCGCCATGGCCCGCTGCCGCCTGGTCCCAGCCGGCGACGAGCGGCCGCAGTTCCGGCGCATTGAGCCAGATCGGCAGCATGGTGCGCAGCACGCCGCGCTCGACGATGGTGGTCGGGTCGCCGTTCACCTTCTTGAGCCCCTTGCCGGTGATGACGAGGATGGTGCGGTCGCCGCGGGCCGCGCGCGCGCCGACGAAGCGCGCCAGCGCCGCGCGCGCCTCGTCCTGGCGCATGCCGTGCAGGTCGAGCGTGCCGTCGATGGCGATGCGGCCGCGCCCGAGGCGCTTGCGCAGCTTGGGCTCGAGCGCGCCGAGAGGCGCGGCGCCGGGCGTGCCCGGCGACTGGTACGCCGGCATGGCGGGAAGGCTGGCGCGCCGCGCCGGCGGCGAAACGCCGGGCGGCAGCGGCAGCGCCATGTCGAGAGTCATGTCGAGCGGCATGTCGAGCCGCCTGGCGCGCCGGCGCGGCCGCAGCGGCAGCACGCTGCGCGCCACCTCTTCCCACAGGTGCAGGTCCGGAATGGGCGGCTGGGCTCGTCCGCCCCGTCGCGACATGGCAGGGCCCCTGCCGGCGTCAGGAGAGCTGGTTGGTCGCAACCAGCTTCCAGTTGGGGTCGCGCGATTTCGGGTTGCGCGCGAACGTCCATTCGTCGGCGATCGCCTGGATGCGGTCGGCGTCGCCCTCGATCAGCGTGCCGTCCTTGTCGCGCGTCGCCTGGACCACCTCGGCGTTGAAGCGCACCGCGACGCGCGCGTCGCGCTTGTCGAGGTCGGCGTCGGCGATCTCCACCTTGGGCAGGCCGACAAAGGTGAAATCGACCGTGCGCCCGGCCGCCTCGCGCTCGGCGATGGCGCGCTCGAAGCCGTCATAGACGTCCTTTTCGAGCAGCGACTTGAGCGTCTTGCGGTCGCCGCCGGCAAAGGCCGTGACGATCATCTCGTACGCCGCCTTGGCGCCTTCGAGGAAGCTCTTGGGCGAAAAGCCCGGATCGGCCTCGGCGATGGCCTTGAGGCCACCCGCCACCTGGGCATTGCCCTGCGCCATCTGCTCGATCTCGGCCGCGAGCTTCAGCGCCCGCCGCTCGGCATCGCCATCGGCCGGCTGCGGCGCGCGGCGCATCGGCACCACCTTGTCGTCGCTGTTGGCGGGCTTCGCCTGCTGGGCGGCGCGGCTGCGTTCGAGCGGCGAGCGCTCGGTGCCGGTGCGCGTGCCCAGGACGCTGCGCAGCCGGAACAGCACGAAGATGGCGACGCCGATGACGATCAGGGTGGGGATGTCGAGGAATTCGTCCATGCTGCTCTCGATTCTGGCGGGGCGAACGGGGGGCACGCCTTCGGGGAAGCCATTCGTGATCCTATATAGGCAATGCCGTACCCCGAAACCAGTTCACGAAGTGTGGAACCGGTTCGGGGGACATCACGGCATAGCGACGAGGAAAAGCACGATGTTCGCCCGCCTGCTGCTCATCTCCATCCTGGCCCTGCCGCTGATCGAGATCGCCCTGTTCGTCTGGATCGGCGGCCTGATCGGCGTCGTGCCGACGCTGGCCGGCGTCGTCCTCACCGCCATCGCCGGCGCGCTGGTGCTACGCTGGCAGGGCGTCGCGACGCTGACGCGCCTCAATGCGCGGCTCAGCCAGGGCGAACTGCCGGCCCGCGAGATGGCCGACGCCATGCTCATCGGGCTCGGCGGCTTCCTGCTGCTGCTGCCCGGCTATTTCACCGACCTCGTCGGCATCCTGCTGCTGCTGCCGCCGACCCGGCACCTGCTCTATACCCTCGCAGCCCGCTATTTCCGCGTCGTCGAGGCGACGTCCTCCCCCTATCGCGCGGCGCCGCCGGACCTCATCGAGCTCGATCCCGACGAGTGGCGCGACGGCCCGCCGCGCTTGTGAGCGCCGGTCAAACCTGCTAGTCCCGCGCCCGCCCCTTAATCGCAAGGAACTTGACGATGGCCGACGAGAACGCCGCAGGCGGCGCCGCTCCCACCCCGCCGCAGCCCAGCTTCAACCTGATCGGCCAGTACATCCGCGACATGAGCTTCGAGAATCCCGGCGCGCCGGCCTCGATCATCCTGGGCGGCCCCAATCCGAGCTTCAATGTCGGCATCAATGTCGGCGTCAAGAAGCAGGCCGACGATGTCTACGCCGTCGAGATCACGCTCAACGCCAAGGCCGAGCGCGACAAGACCGTGCTGTTCAACGTCGAGCTCATCTATGGCGGCGTCTTCCGCATCAAGAACGTGTCGGAAGCCCAGCTCGCCCCGCTGCTGCTCGTCGAATGCCCGCGGCTGGTCTTCCCCTTCGCCCGCCAGGTGCTGGCCAGCGTCACC
>JBDHTK010000025.1:0-19549 GCA_039808625.1 Devosia sp.
GCCGTGCGCCGCAGGCCGGCGCGGGGGTTACGCACAGGAGCTTTGCCCGCGGGGATTTCGGTGCCGCCGCGACCTTACCAAATCTTATGCTACCTTACTGATCGCTAAGCTTACTTTGCCGGCCGGACACCCCATATTCGACACTGGAGCGCGTTGTCGCCGCGCCGATGTGAACGAGCGGGTCCATGAAGAAACTGATAGCCGCGATTGTCGCCGCACTCGTCGTCGTGGGCGGCGCCGTGGCGATAGGATGGACCTTCTGGGCCCCGTCGCAGGCCGCCGTCGAGCCGGCGACCGTTACGGTGACGCGCGGCAACATCGAACAGACCGTGCTGGCCTCCGGGGCGCTCGAAGCCCGCTCCGTCACCAGCGTCGGCGCTGAGGTCTCCGGCCGCATCCAGACCTTGGCGGTGAAGCTTGGCGACGTCGTGGAGAAAGGCGCGCTGATCGCCGAAATCGATTCGGTGGACCAGCAGAACGCCGTGAAGTCGGCGGAAGCCTCGCTCGCCAACATGCGCGCCCAGCTCAGCGCCAAACAGGCTGATTTGAAGACCGCCGAGGCGGCGCTCGAGCGCGCCGACAAGCTCAAGGCGCAAAGTCTGCTCTCGACAGCCGACCAGCTCACGGCCGAAGCCAACCTCGCCTCGGCGCAGGCGGCCATCGCCTCCCTGGAGGCGCAGATCAGCCAGTCGGAGTTGGCCGTCGACGCTGCCAAGCTCAATCTCGAGCGCACGAAAATCACCGCTCCCGTCGGCGGCACCGTCGTCGCCGTGCTCGTGACCGAGGGCCAGAGCGTCAACGCCGCCCAGAGCGCCCCGACCATCGTCAAGATCGCCGACCTCGACACCATGCTCATCAAGGCGCAGATCTCGGAGGCCGACATCACCCGCGTGGCGCCAGGCCAGAGCGCCACCTTCACCATCCTGGGCGACCCCAACACCAGGATCGACGCGACGCTGCTCTCGGTGGAGCCGGCGCCCGACGCCATCACCACCGCCGACAACGGCCTCAGCGGCTCCGACAACGCCGTATACTACAACGGCATCTTTTCGGTGCCGAACCCCGACCACCGGCTGCGCATTGCCATGACCGCGCAGGTGACCATCGTCATCAACGCCGCGCACGACGTGCTCACCCTGCCCGCCTCGGCGCTCGGCAGCGCCGACCGGCGCGGTGTCTACCATGTCGGCGTCTACGACGAGGCGACCGGCAAGGTGCGCCCGGCCGAGGTCAAGGTCGGCCTCACCGACAACATCACGAGCGAGATCACCGAGGGGCTGGCCGAGGGCGACAAGGTCGTCGCCGCCACCGCCGTGCGCCGCACGTCCACCAACCAGGGGAGCGGCGGCCGTGGCGGCGTGTTCGGCGGTCCCGTCGGCATCGGGCGCGGAGGCTGAGCGTGGCGCCCCTGATCTCGCTGCGTGGCCTCACCCGCCGCTTCGCGGCCGGCGCCGAGAGCGTCACCGTGCTCGACGACATCAACCTCGACATCGAGGCCGGCGAGATGATCGCCATCGTCGGCGCCTCTGGCTCGGGCAAGTCGACGCTGATGAACATCCTCGGCTGCCTCGACCGCGCCAGCGCCGGTACCTACAGCTTCGCCGGCCGCGACATCTCCAAGCTCGGCCCCGACCAGCTCGCCGAGCTGCGCCGCGAGCATTTCGGCTTCATCTTCCAGCGCTACCAGTTGCTGGCCGATCTCGACGCGGTGGAGAACGCCGCCATGCCGGCGATCTATGCCGGCGTCGACGGCTCCACGCGCACCGCCCGCGCCCGTGCCCTGCTCGAACGGCTGGGCCTCGGCGACCGGCTGAAGAACCGCCCCTCGGCCCTCTCGGGCGGCCAGCAGCAGCGCGTCAGCGTGGCGCGCGCCCTGATGAACGGCGGCGAGGTGATCCTTGCCGACGAGCCGACCGGCGCCCTCGATTCCCACAGCGGCGCCGAGCTCATGGCGCTGCTCAAGGAACTGCACGCCGAGGGCCACACCATCATCATCGTCACCCACGACATGAACGTGGCGCAGCAGGCGCAGCGCATCATCGAGATCAAGGACGGTCGCATCATCGCCGATACCCGCACCGGCGACGCAGGGCGAGCCAGGGCCACCCCCGCCGGACTGCGGCGCCGGCGCGGCCCCGTCGAATGGCTCGACCGCGGCATCGAGGCCTTCCGCATGGCCGTGCGCGCCATGGTGGCCCACAAGCTTCGCACCTTCCTCACCATGCTCGGCATCATCATCGGCATCGCCTCGGTCGTATCGGTGGTGGCGCTCGGCCAGGGCAGCCAGCAGACGGTGCTGGAAAACATCGCCTCCATCGGTACCAACACCATCAACATCTACCCGGGCACCGGCTTCGGCGACCGCGGCCAGGGCCGCATTCGCACCCTGCTGCCCAGCGACGCCGAGGCCATCGCCACCCAGCCCTACGCCGACAGCGTCACGCCGCGCGTGTCGACCAATGCCTCGGTGCTGTTCGGCAATCTCGCGGTGAACGCCCAGGTGAGCGGCGTCGGCACCGACTATTTCCGCGTCAACGGCTCGACCATCACTGCCGGCACCGGCTTCGATGCCCAGAGCGTCGACGACCGTGCCCAGGTGGCGGTGGTCGACGACAACGCCGTCGCTGCGCTGTTCAAGAACGGCGAGGACCCCATCGGCCAGATCATCCAGCTCGGCAAGGTGCCGGTACGGGTGATCGGCGTCGTCGCCGTCACCTCGACCTTCGGCCCCGGCAACTCCAACCCCGGCATCTATGTGCCTTACACGACGGTGATGGACCGCATGCTCGGCCAGTCCTACCTGAGCCAGATCATCGTGCGCGTCGCCGACAGCGCCGACATGGACACGGCGCAGGCCGAGATCGAGGACCTGCTGTCACGCCTGCACGGCAAGACCGACTTCTTCCTGCAGAACACCAACACCATCCGCGAAACCATCCAGTCCACCAGCCAGACCCTGACGCTGCTCATCTCGGCCATCGCCGTGATCTCGCTGGTGGTCGGCGGCATCGGCGTGATGAACATCATGCTGGTGTCGGTAAGCGAGCGCACGCGCGAGATCGGCATCCGCATGGCGGTCGGAGCGCGGCGCGGCGACATCCTGAGGCAGTTCCTCACCGAAGCAGTGCTCGTATGCATCGTCGGCGGCGCCGCCGGCGTGGCGCTCTCCTTCGCGCTCGGCTTCGGGCTGACGCAACTCCTCCAGGGCGCCCGCCTTGCCTATTCGAGCGCCTCCATCATCGCGGCGCTGCTCTCCTCGACGCTGATCGGCATCGTCTTCGGCTTCATGCCGGCGCGCTCGGCGGCGCGGCTCGACCCGGTGCAGGCGCTGGCGCGCGAATAGGCCGGACCGCACTTGCCTTCGGGCCCGGACACTGACATGTCAGTGCCCTGACCCTATCCCGGAGGACGTCATGGGTAGTTTTGCGACACGCCGCCTCGGCCGCACTTCCCTCGCAGTGACCGAACTGGGTTTCGGTGGCGCCACCATCGCCGGCGCCCACGGCACGCTGGTGCCGCCCGATCAGGCCCGTGCCACCGTCAGCGCCGCGCTCGACGCCGGCATCGGCTATTTCGACGTCGCGCCGCATTACGGCTTCGGCCGCTCGGAGCATCTCCTCGGCGACGCGCTGCGCTTCCGCGACGAGCCGTTCGTACTTTCCACCAAGGCCGGCCGCCTGCTGCGCCCGGTGCGTTCGGACGCCGAGCGCACGGTCGAGCATAGCTGGACGCAGCCCTTCCCCTTCGAGATCGCCTACGACTACTCCTACGATGGCATCATGCGCTCCTACGAGGCGAGCCTCCAGCGGCTCGGCCTCGCCCGCATCGACATCCTGCTCGTCCACGACATCGGCACCACCACGCACGGCGTCGAGGGCAACGCCAGGCACTGGGCCGATCTGGCGGGCGGCGGCTACAAGGCGCTCACCAGCCTCAAGGAACAGGGCGCCATCGCTGCCATCGGCCTCGGCGTCAACGAATGGCCGGTGCTGATGGACGCGCTGGCGCTCGGCGACTGGGACGTGTTCCTGCTCGCCAACCGCTACAACCTCATCGAGCAGACGCCGCTCGAGCCGCTGTTTTCCACCTGCCTCGCGCGCGGCACCTCGATCATCGCCGCCGGCCCCTTCGCCGCCGGCGTGCTGGCCGGCACAGACATCTGGGGCCCGTCCAACGGCGCCTATCGCAAGGCGCCGCCCGAGATCGTCGAGCGCGTCAGCCGGCTGCGCGCCCTCGCCGAGGCGCACGGCATCCCGCTCGGCGCCGCGGCGCTGCACTTCGCGCTGGCCCATCCGGTGGTCTGCAACGTGCTCACCGGCCCGAAATCACCGGCCGAGTTCCAGCAGAACCTCGCCTGGTGGCGTACCGACATCCCGCTGGCCTTCTGGCGCGATCTTGCGACCTCGGGCCTCGTGGCGCCCGGCACGCCGCTGCCGGGCCAACCGGACTGAGGAGGCAACCATGTCGCGCTTCACCCATATCCTCGCCGCCACCGACGGCTCGCCGCTCGCCACGATGGCCCTCGGCCGCGCCGTGACCCTCGCGGCCGACGCCAATGCCGCGCTGACGATCGTCACCGTCAGCGAGCCGCTCCCGACCTTCGACACTGGCGAAATCGGCTGGAGCCTGCCCGCCGACGCCCTCACCAGGATTCGCGACGACGACGCCGCCCGCTCGCGCGCCATCCTCAAGGCTGCCGCCGCGAGTGCGCACGAGCACGGTATCGCCGCCCGCACCGTGCACGTACCGGATCAGGGGGCGGCACAGGGCATCATCGAGACGGCGCGCACTTCGGGCGCCGATCTCATCGTCATGGCCTCGCACGGAAGACGTGGCTTCAATCGGCTGCTGCTCGGCAGCCAGGCGGCGAAGGTACTCGCCCTGAGCGACGTCGCCGTGCTGATCGCCAAGCCGCCGCACCTGCAGCCGGAGGCTTAAGCCGGCTATTGCACCGTCTGCTCGCCCTTGCCGAGCACGTCCTTGACCTTGGAATTGATCTGGTCGAGCGAATAGGGCTTGGCGAGGAACTCGACGCTGCGGTCGTCGGCAATGTCCTGCCGCACGTTCTCCTCGGCGTAGCCGGAAACGAAGATCACCTTGAGCGTGGGCAGCTTCTCGCGCACCTTGAGCAGCAGCGCCGGCCCATCCATCTCGGGCATCACCACGTCCGAGATCATCAGGTCGATCTGCCCGCCGATATCGTCGAGCACCTCCAGCGCCTCCTCGCCGGAATCGGCCTCGAACACCTCGTAGCCCGTCGCCCTGAGGGCGCGCGCCGAAAACGCCCGGACATTGTCCTCGTCCTCGACGAGCAGGATGCGCTCGTGCCCGGTCAGGTCCTTGACCACTGCCGCCTGCGCCTTGACCGGCAGCTCGTCCTCGGCCGGCTGGTGGCGCGGCAGGAAGATGCGGAACACCGTGCCCCTGCCGACCTCGGAGTCGGGATAGATGAAGCCGCCCGTCTGCTTGATGATGCCGTAGACGGTGGAGAGCCCGAGCCCGGTCCCCTTGCCCAGCTCCTTGGTCGAAAAGAACGGCTCGAAGATCTTTTCGAGGATTTCGGGCGACATGCCGGTGCCCGTGTCCTCTACCTCGATCAGCACATAGTCGGCAGCCGGCATGCCGGCATGGCCCAGCGTCGCCGCCTCGGCCTCGCCGACATTGCGCGTCCTCAGCGTGATCGACCCGCCGTTCGGCATGGCGTCGCGGGCGTTGACCACGAGGTTCACCACCACCTGCTCGAGCTGCACGAGATCGGCCTTCACCGGCCAGATCTGCGCGCCGTGATCGACCTTGAGCGTGATCTGCTCGCCGATCAGGCGCTTGAGCAGCACGGTGAGGTCGTCGATATGCGTCGGCACCTCCAGCACCTGCGGCCTGAGCGTCTGCCGACGCGAGAAGGCGAGGAGCTGGCGCGTCAGCCCGGCGGCACGATTGGCGCTCTGCTTGATCGACATCAGGTCCGAAAAGCTCGGATCGCCCGGCTTGTGCTTGAGCAGCAGCAGGTCGGCAAAGCCGATGATCGCCGTCAGCACATTGTTGAAGTCATGCGCCACCCCGCCGGCGAGCTGGCCGACCGCCTGCATCTTCTGGCCCTGCGCGAACTGCGCCTCGAGCTTGCGCTGCTCCGTGGTGTCGAGCGCATAGACGTTGACCTGCTCGGGCGAGTCCACCGTCTCCTCCGAGCCCGAGATGTAGAGCCGCACGGCATGGTCGCCGGCCCGCGCCAGTTGCGCGTCCACCGGCTCGATTTCCGTCTGATTCTGCGTCGCCGCCGCGACGGCCTCGGCGAAGCGCGCCCGGCTGCCTTCCGACAGGAGCTCCTGCATGGCGACGCGATCGAGCGGCCGCTCGCTGCCCTGCCAGCCGAAGATGCGCCCGAACGGCGCGTTGGTGCGGATGATCCGGCCCTCGCGGTCGAGCGTCGCGATGGCGAAGGGCGTGTCGTTGAAAAAGCGCGAGAAGCGGATTTCCGAGGCCCGCAGCGCCTCCTCGCCGGGCGCGCCGCTGCGCCGGTCGAGCACCAGCGTACGCGTCTCGCCCAGCTCGCCGTCGGCAAGCCGCGCAGCGCGATGCAGCAGTCGCACCGGCATCGCCGTACCGCTGCGCGTCACGAGGTCGATGTCGATGATCTCCGTGCGGATCTCGCCGTCCGCGCGGCCGCGCATGAGCAGGCTCGCGCCGTCGCCGCGCACGATGTCGGAGAGCCGCACCGTGCCGGCGTCGAACTCGGCGAGGTCATAGCCCAGCCAGTCCGCCAGCGTGGAATTGAGATACTGGACGCGTCCCTCCTGGTCGGCCGAGAAGAAGCCGGCCGGCGCATGGTCCAGATAGTCGATGGCGCGCTGCAGTTCGAGAAAGGCGTTGTCCTGCCGCTCGCGGTCGCGCGTGATGTCCTCGACCGACCACAGGACCAGCGGCCTGGCGCTGCCCTCGACCGCCGGCAGCGCCCGCACGGCGACGCGATACCATACCGGCTTGCCGCTGCCCCCGGCGCTGCCGCCGAGCCCGCCGACCAGCCGGATGTCCTCGGCCGCGGGGCGCCCGTCGCGGGCCGCGCGCGACAGCCGGTAGAGCGCCTCGCTCGCCTCGGGCTCACCGGCGAACAGCCGCGGCACGCCCACCGGCACGCCGCCCGCGACGCCGCCCGCCAGCTCGCCGTACTGCGCATTGACATAGCTGATGCGCCCCTCGCGGTCGGCGACCACCGCCCCGAAGGGCAGGCTGTCGACCACGGCGCGCGACAGCGACGGCGTCTCGTCGCCGCCGGCGCTGAAGCGGAAGATGCCGGCCGTCAGCGCGAACAGGCAGAATACGCCGATCACCGCCAGGAGGCCGACGAAGACGAGGACGGCGTCGGGCGGAATGGCATCGCCCAGCAGCGAGATGCCCACGGCGACGACGATGAAGGCGGCGGCCAGCGCCACGACGCGCCACAGCCCGGAGATGCCCCGCATGCGGGCGACCAGCGGGCTCGGGTAGTTGTCCTCCTCGGCCGGCATGCTCGACATCCCCATCGCCCCTCGAATCAGGTGCTCCCACGATTAGCAAAAGGGGGAGTCGCCGGGTAGCGCGGATGTCCCGGCATCCGCCCCTATCTGGCCCCCGCCCTCGCTAGGCCCGCCAGCTCGGCTTGGCCCGCATGCGCATGACGAAGCCGATGACCTGCGCCACCGCCTTGAAGTGCTCGGTCGGGATCGCCTCGTCGACATCGACCGAGGCGAACAGCGCGCGCGCCAGCGGCGGGTTCTCGACGATGGGCACGCCATGCTCCCTGGCCAGTTCGCGGATGCGGAAGGCCACGTCGTCGGCACCCTTGGCGAGGCATACCGGCGCGGCCATCGCGCGCTCGTACTTGAGCGCCACCGCGAAGTGGGTCGGGTTGGTGATCACCACCGTCGCCTGCGGCACATTGGCCATCATGCGCTGCCGGCTGCGCTCGTTGCGGATGGCGCGGATGCGGCCCTTGATGGTCGGGTCGCCCTCCATCTGCTTGTACTCGTCGCGCACCTCCTGCACCGTCATCTTGAGCCGGCTCCACCAGCGGTTGCGCTGGTAGACATAGTCGGCGAGCGCGATGACGGTGACCACCGCCAGCACCGCACCGAACACCTTGAGCCCCAGCGCCTGGAACGTCGACAGGATCAGCGCCGGGTCGAGCGTCACCATCGTCTCCAGCCGGTCGCGTTCCGGCCATACCACGGCGAAGACCACCGCGCCGACGACGCCGATCTTGGCCAGCCCCTTGGCGAAGTTCACCAGCGCGTCGCGCGAGAACAGCCGCTTGAAGCCCTGGATCGGGCTGATCTTGGAGAGCTTGGGGGTGATCGGATCGACTGACAGCAGCGGCCGGTGCTGTACCAGGTTGGCGGCGATGCCGAAGCCGGCCAGCACCGCCAGCGGCACCAGCGCCACCAGCAGGATCGTGGTGGCGAGGTTGGTGAGGAAGCCGTTGAGCGCCGCCCCGCCCACCTCGAAGCTGTCGGCATGCGCCAGCAGCATGCCGAGATTCTGCGCCAGCCCCGCCGAGGTCGGCGCCGCCATCAGCGAGAACAGCAGGCCCGAGCCGGCGATCATGAACCAGTTGTTGACCTCCTGGCTCTTCACCACGTCGCCCTTCTTGTGGGCGTCCTCGAGCTTCTTGAAGGAGGGGTCTTCGGTTTTCGAGGATTGTTCGGGGGCCTCGTCGCTCACCTAGAATCCCCTGAGCGTCGCGAGTTCCTGCTCGTAATGCGTCACGTACCAGCCCATCATCATGGCCAGCAACAGGCCGAGCAGCGCCAGCCCCACCCAGATCGTCGCCGGCATGACGACGAAGAACACCTGCAATTGCGGCATCATGCGGCCGAGCAGCCCCATGCCGAGATAGAAGACGAGGCCGAGCACGAGGAACGGCGCCGCCATCTGCACGCCGATGACGAAGGCCGAGGCGGTCGACTGCACCGCCAGCTCCGCCGCGTCGCCGAAGAGGATGGGCTGCGTCGGCGAAAAGATCATGTAGCTGTCGCGGATCGCCATCAGCGCCACGTGATGCAGGTCGGTGGCGAAGATCAGCGTCGCCCCGAGCAGCGACAGGAAGGTGCCGACCAGTGCCCCCTGCACGCCGCCATTGGTCGGATCGGCGCCGAGCGCGCCCGACAGCCCCGCCTGGAAGGCGATGGCCGAGCCGGCGATCGCCGCCGCCAGCGTGATGAGCCGGGTGATGGCGCCGAGGATGAGGCCGATGGCGATCTCGTGGACGAGATGGCCGAGCACCGCCAGCATGTCGCCGTCGAACGCCGGCAGCGTCGGCGTCACCAGCGGATAGAGCACGGCGGCAAATACCAGCGCGAAGCCGAGCCGCATGCGTGCCGGGATGATCTGCTCGCCCAGCGCCGGCAGCAGCATCAATATGCTGCCCACCCGCGCGAAGACGAGGATGTAGAGATAGGCCGTCTCGGGCAGCCAGTTGAGCGAGATCATCCGCCGGTCACGATCAGGTCGGCGACGCGCGTCATGTAGCCGGCCATCGTCGCGCCCATGAACGGCAGCGCCACCAGCATGGCGATGAAGATGGCGAGGATCTTCGGCACGAACACCAGCGTCATCTCCTGGATCTGCGTCAGCGCCTGGAACAGCGCGATGACGACGCCGACGACAAGACCGACGATCATCATCGGTGCCGCGACGATGATCATTACCCAGATGCCCTCGCGGGCGATGTCGAGAATCTGCGCGCCGCTCATGCTTCCTCCGCGCCCCCTTGTGCGCCGTCCCGCCGAGTCCGGCAAACGCTGCGTGCGGGGCGCCCGTCAGATCGGCATGCGCATGATTTCCTCATAGGCGGAAATCACCTTGTCGCGCACCGCCACCATGCTCTCCATCGCCAGCTCCGTCTGGCTGATGGCGGTGACCACGTCGACGACGTTTGCCTTGCCGTTGACGAGGTCGAGCGACAGCTTGTCGGAGGTGCGGCCGGCATCCACGACGCCCTGCAGCCCCTCGGCCACCAGCTTGCCGAAATCCGGCGTGCCGCCCGTCGCGGCGCCGGCCTGGCCCGGCTCGCCGACGAGGCGCGCGGCATTGCCATAGGCGGCGGCGACGGCGTTGAACGGCGTGCTCATCTTGAGATCAGCCCTTGAGGATGTCGAGCGTGCGGCCCAGCATGGAGCGCGTCACGGTGACGACGTTGAGATTGGCTTCGTAGGTGCGCTGCGCCTCGCGCATGTCCATCGACTCGACCAGCGTGTTGACGTTCGGATATTTGACGTAGCCGCGCGCGTCGGCGGCCGGATGGCCCGGCTCGTAGCGGCTCTCGAAGGCGGAGCTGTCGAACGCGATGCGCCCGAGCTCGACCACAGTGCCGCCCGCCTCGTTGTCCATCACCGCCTTGAAGGTCGGGATGCGGCGCCGATACGGCTCCTCCTCCGGCGTCTTGCCGACCGAATCCGCGTTGGCGAGGTTCTCGGCGATGATGCGCATGCGCGCGTTCTGGGCGTGCAGGCCCGTCGCGGCGATGCGCAGCGAAGACAGGAAATCGGCCATCGGGCGCCTCCTCAGGCCGATCGCCCGAGGGCGACCTTGATGATGCGCAGCGAGCGCGTGTAGAGCGCCGTCACGGCCTGATAGTCCATGTCGTTGGCAGCGACCTTCATCATCTCGTCCTCGAGCGTCACGCCGTTGCCGGACGGGGTGATCTCGAACACCTGCGAGGTCGTGGCATAACCGCCCGCCGCGCTGCTGGCGCTCAGGTGCGTCGGGCTCGTCGCCCGCAGCGTCAGCGTCGCCGACGAGGCCGGCCCCTCGCCTACCGAGAAGGCGGCGAGGTCGCGTTCCATGTAGCCGGGCGTATCGGCATTGGCGATGTTTTCCGCCAGGACGCCCTGGCGCGCCTGGTGCCAGCGCATCTTGTCGGCAAGCGCCTGGAACAGGTTTAGGCCCCCGATCTGCATCTTCAGACTCTGTTCGTCCCGATAGGCAAATGCTGCCGGCTTATGGTTAAGCAGCGGTTAACGGCCGCAGTGGAACCGCCAAACCTGCCTCGCATTTTGCATAATCAGGGTCTATGACCCGGTAAAATCTGCAGGGTCTGGCCGCTTCGGGGGGTGCGGCAAGCGTGGAGAGCGGCATGCAATTCCTGAAGGCGCTGTTCGGCGGTACCGCCGGCACCCTCCTCAACGCGGTCTTCGCGCTCGGCATCGTGCTGGTGCTCGTCGTCCTGGCGCTGTGGCTGATGAAGCTCCTCGGCCGGGCCGGCGACAGTGTGGCGCGCGGCCGCCAGCGCCGCCTCGTCGTCGTCGATACGGCTCCCGTCGACGGCCGGCGTCGCGTCGTGCTCATCCGCCGCGACAACGTCGAGCACGTCATCATGACGGGCGGCCCGCAGGACCTCGTGATCGAAACCGGCATTCCGGTCGCGGCCGAGCCGGCCGAGGCACGGCGGTCCGCCGCTGCCGCGCCCCGCCGCCCGGCAGCCGCGCCGACGCGCCCCACGCCCGCCGCCGACATCGCTACGCCCGTCACCCCGGACCAGCCGGTGACGCGCGACACCGTCGACCGCCTCAACGACCTCGCACGCCCCGCGCCGCTGCGTCCACGTCCCGCCCTGCGCCACACGGCGCTGCTGCGCCCGGTGTCGCCCGAGCATGGCGGGGTTATCCCCATGAGCCCCGAGCTCAGGGTGGATAATTCCGCTGGCCGCCCCGCCGACTCAGCTAGAAGCGGCGCTGGTGACGAGACAGGCGGGCAGGCTGGGCTTGGCGGCAGGAACCGGTTCTTCAGGAGCATCGCTCGCGACGGGAACTAGCGCGTTTCCAGGAAAAGCTGCAGACTTTTCCGGTTCGGAAACGCCACACCCTAAATCGGCCGCGTTCCGCGTTCCGCGCCCCCTCCTCTATGCCCTCGCCGCCGCCACCCTGCTGCTGCTCCCCACCCTCGCCTTCGGGCAGGACGTCTCCATCGACTTCGGCGACGACACGACGCTGACCGAACGGGCGGTGCAGCTCGTCGGGCTTATCACCGTCCTCGCGCTCGCCCCCTCCATTCTGGTGATGGTGACGAGCTTTACGCGCATCGTCGTGGTGCTGTCGCTGCTGCGCACCGCCATCGGCCTGTAGACCGCACCGCCCAATTCGGTGATGGTGTCGCTGGCGCTGTTTCTCACCCTGTTCATCATGCAGCCGACCTTGCAGGCCGCCTACGATCAGGGCGTCGCCCCGCTGCTCGCCGGCCAGATCGAGGTTCAGGAGGCGTTCGACCGCGGCTCGGTGCCGCTGCACGATTTCATGGCCGCCAATGTGCGCGAGCAGGACGTGCAGCTCTTCTACGACCTGGCGCAGGAAACGCCGCCCGAGACGGCCGCCACCATCCCGCTGCGCATCCTCGTGCCGGCCTTCATGATCTCCGAGCTGCGCCGCGCCTTCGAGATCGGCTTCCTGCTGTTCCTGCCCTTCGTCATCATCGACATGGTGGTCGCCTCGGTGCTCATGTCGATGGGCATGATGATGCTGCCGCCGGTGGTGATCTCGCTGCCCTTCAAGCTGATCTTCTTCGTGCTCGTCGACGGCTGGCACCTCGTCGCCGGCTCGCTGGTGCGCAGCTTCACCGGCACCTAGAGCGCCTTCAGGGCAAGTTGTGGAGTTTTCCGGTTCGGCAGCGCGGCCGTGTGGAGAACCTAAACGGCGGTCTTCCGCGCTGCCTCGCGTGGCGTCATGGCGCCCTCGGCCGGATAGAGGTCGCGATAGGCGTCGAGGAACGCGGTGATCGAATCGATGTTCGCCACCATCTTGGCGGCCGTCTTGAAGGTCTGGCCGACGGGGTTGGCGTCGGGCTGGGTGATATAGTCGAACAGCCCCCACTCCGCCGTCTGCGCCATGCGCTCGGCGAACTTGCTGCGCAGCCGGCTCAGCCCCAGCGTGTCGTCGGCGAGGACCAGCCCCACCGCCGCCTTGATGATGTCGAGCCGCGCCGCCTGCGTCAGCCCGGCGCCGTTCTCGCCCGCATAGACGGTCTCGATGAGGTTCGAGGCGGCGAGATAGTTGCGCGCCTTCCAGTAGCCGTCGACGCGCAGCAGGTCGGCATCGCGCCCCTCCACCCGCCCGAGCAGGTCGATGGCCAGGTCCTCGCGGTCGGCGTCGATCAGCGCCCGCGCCTCGAGGATGCGCCGCCGCCGTTCGAGCGAGGGCGCGAGATTGGCGACCCGCGTGCGGTTGAGCGCCCTGAGCGCCCCCTCCGGATTGCGCTCGGCGATGCGGATGAGGGCGAGGTCGGCCGCCACCTGCGCCTTCGCCACCCCTTCGAGCCGGCTGTCGATCTGGTATTCCAGCAGGTCGGCGGCCTGCGCCAGCAGGTCCACCTTGACCAGCCGCTGCGCCAGGTTGCGGATCATCTCGTCGCCCTTGGGGCCGGGCGGCGTCAGCTCGCGGAAATCGTAGTAGAGGCTGAGTGCGTCGAGATCGGCGAGCTGGTCCGCTGCGCCGTTGAGGAAAAGCTCGGCGAACTGCTCCTGCGCCTCCTGCATCAGCGCCTCGATCGGCTTGCTCTCGGCATTGTGCGCCGCCGCCTCGCGCACGATCTCGAAGCCGAGCCGGAAATCCTTGTGGTCGAAATAGAGCTCGGCGAGCAGCTTCTCCATGTCCACTTCGAGCGCGTTGCCGCGCCACAGCATGGCCTCGGCCGACAGCGTCTCGGTGGCCTTGGCGAGGTCGATCTGCCCCGTCGCGCGCAGCACCAGCAGCGTGCGGTACACGGCCTCGGCGCGCGTCGGCCGGATGTCGGCGGCGATCACCTGCCCATAGCTTTCGAGCGCCTCGGGGAAGCGCCCCTCGGCCTCGGCGATGCGCCCCTGCAGGAGTTGGTAGAGCGTCACCTGCTCGGGATCGAGCTGGGCGAAGGCGAGGCGTTCGAGAGAGTGCTGCGCCAGCCCGACATCTGACGTCTCGAGCGCCGCGCGCGCCGCATCGAAGAGGAATTTCTGCTGCACCCAGACGGGATAGCCCTCGATCACCGCCTCCGCGACCAGCGCGTCCTTGCGGGCGCCGACGAAATCCTGGCTATCGGCGCGCGCCATCGTGCGCCACATCACCGCGTCGACCTCCTCGGCGAAGCCACCGGCGGTGAGGATGGCCAGGGCATCGAGCGGACGACCCGCGAGCACGTCGGCGATGGCCGTGGTGAGCCGCACCTTCTTGCGCAGATCCTCACTCTTGAGCTCGCTGTCGAGCACCCCGAGCACGCCCAGCGCCTCCTGCGCGAACTGGTTGCCGACATAGAACTGCGCGAGGCCGAGCCGCGCCACCTCGCGCGCCCGTCCCTCCTTCGACGACGCCGCGACGCTCAGCTCTTCGCGTCGCGCCGCGAAGGCGCCGGGGTCGCTCGCCCGCAGCACGGCGAAATCGACGAAGCTGTCGCGGAACTCTGCGGCGTTGCCGGCGTCGAGCTGGCGTGGCGCCTCCTGGTCCGACAGCGTCAGCCCCTCGGGCGTCGTGAGGCGCGCTGCGTCGGCCGTGAGCTCGACCTTGAGCGCCGGATTGTCGGCTCGCACCACCAGCCCGTGCATCGAGCGCAGCGCGTCGAAATCGACATAGTCGAGATCGCGCACCGCGCCGCGCGCCGGCGCGAAGGCGGTGACGACGTCGAGCACGTCGCCCACCACCGGGTCGCGAAAGCTGTGGACCTTGTAGGGGCGGCCGAGCTCCGCCAGCATCTCGAAATGCCCGTCGCGGTCGCGGTTGCGCTTGAGCCCCAGCGGCTCCGTGGCATTGAGCAGCACGTCGCCCACCGACAGCACCCACGCCCGCCCCTCCGAGGCCAGTGTCGCCAGCCGCTGCGTGGAGAGGTCGACGCGTACGATCTGGGTCTCGCCCGCCGGAATGACGGAAAAGCCCGAGGCAATGGCATCGAGCGCGTCGGAGCGCGCCGGCGGCGCGATGCCGACCGGCGTGTCGAACAGCATCCACAGCGTATTGCCGCGCCGGAAGACCGCCGAGGCGATGTCGCGCTCGAACGGAAAGGCGACACGCACCGTGCCGCCGGTCTCCTCCACCACCGGCGTGATGGTCATGCCCGGCACGTCGTCGGGTTCCGGTGCGGCATTGGCGACCGCCGCCGCGTCGGCCGCGCCGCTTTCCTGCCGCGCCGTCTGGGCCCGCGCCGCCGCGGCTTCCGCCTCTGCCGCCCGCGCCGCCGCCTCCGCGGTGCTGCGCAGCTTCTCCGCCTCAGCCGCCGTCAAGTCGATGTCGAGGGTGAAATGCCGCTTGTCGACGACGTAGAAGCGCGGCGTCACGCCTTCGAGGAGGCTGAGATTGACCGCGCTGCCGGTCGCCGACACGTCATTGGCGGCACCGAGAATTTCCGCCGGCATGTCGGCCTTGAGCGCATAGAGGTCGACCGGCACCGGCCAGTCGAAAACCAGGCGTGCCGCCGCACCGTCCTGCTGGAACGTCGCCTGGGTATCGGCACTCCACTCGAACTCGATGCGAAAGAAGGTCGGCGCGCGCCCGATATGCAGCCGCGCCTGCGGGTTGAGCGTGCGCGCCTCCTCGGCCTTGCGCGTCTGCTCGGCCAGCACCGCGTTGGCCTTGGCGCGCTCGGTCAGCTCGGCCACCACTTCGGGCGGCAGCGCCGGCGGCAGCCCCTGCCAGCCCGGCGGCATCATGTCGATGAAGAGCTTCTCGCCAGCTTCCATGCTGTGGATGTTGACGGCGGCGCGCAGGCCGAAGCGCACGCCGCGCCCGTCGGGATCGACGCGGCCGATGGTGAGGTAGTCGCCCACTATGGCGCCCACGTCGGGCAGCGGCAGGCTCACCGGCTCGCTGAACGTCACCGACAGCACATTGTTGTCGAAGCCGACCTTGTAGGCCGGCAGGTCGAAGCGGTCCGGAAACTGCAGCACCAGCCGGCCGAAGCCGGCCTCGGCGGTGGCATGGAGCTGCACGCGCTCGACCGCCAGCCCCGGTAGGGCGAGGAGCACGAGCCAGGCGAGCACAGCCAGCCCATGCCGCACCGGTCCCCCTGCCCGCTGCCAAACCCCACCCATCGCCGAACGCAACTCAACCGCTTACGCAAACAGGCGTTAAGCATAGGGGCGCCGGCTTAACGGCGGCTTACGACAACGCGGCGGTTTTCCGGCTACTGCCCGACGATCCGCGGCAGCGCGGCGAGGTTTTCGCCAACATCGGCAACGGTATCGGCTGTGCCCGTCGCCGCCAGCGCCACGGTCAGCGCCTCGGCCGGCCGCGCGTTCATCGCCGCGAGGATGGGCGACATCTTGCGTGGGCTCATGGCGCGCGCCACCTTGAGCAGCACCGGCAACTCCAGCGTGTCGAAGATCCGCGCCGCCTCCTTGGGCTTCATGGTTTCGTACATGCTGACCACGGCCTTGAAGCCGGCCTCCTCGGCCGCCTGCTTCTCCTCCACCAGCGCGGCCACCCGTGCCTCGAGCGCCGCGAGTTCCTTGGTCTTCTCGTCGAGCCGCTTCTCCGCCGCCTCGAGCAACGACGCACGCATGGCGAGATCCGCCTCGCGCTGGTCGAGCTCGCTGCGCCGGTCGCCCAGCCGGCCGGCCAGCGCCGCCTCGCTGTTGTCGCCGGCGACGACCTGCAGCGGCACCAGCTTGCCGGTGCCGTCCATGATCTGCGGCAGCGCATCGCCCTCGGCGTTGACGGGAGTGGGCGCCGGCGGACAACTGCCAGCCAGCGCGTTGCCGATCCGGTCGGTGAGCTCACCCGCCGCGTCGGTTGCCGGCGCCGCGCTCGGGCGCGTGTCGCAGGCTTCCTCCAGCGCCGCCGCCTCGGCCGAGCTGGAACTCGGTTCGCCGTGCCCGGCCTCGGCCGCCGCCGATGACGACGCGGGCGCGCCGTGCTCCTCGCCAGCCGCCCCCTCGGGGCGCGTGGCCAGCGTCGGCACCGTGTCGCCCAGCGTCGGATTGGTGTCTGTGAGCACCACCTCGGAGGGCAAGGCCACGGCCTCGCCGCCGCCCTCCTCGCCATGCCCGCCGGCTGCCTGTACCGCCAGCGGTCCGCTCAGCACATAGCCGCCATTGGTGACGAGGCCGACGCCCTTGAAGACGAGAAGCGCCAGCGCCGCGAAGATGACGACCGGGATGAGGCGG
Source organism: Devosia sp. (assembly GCA_039808625.1). Lineage (GTDB taxonomy): Bacteria > Pseudomonadota > Alphaproteobacteria > Rhizobiales > Devosiaceae > Devosia_A. The sequence goes on from JBDHTK010000025.1 coordinate 17,090, forward strand.
ATGGATTTCAAGCGGCCCTGCCTCCGATGCCCGGCCGCATGGCGAGCTGCTGCAGCGCCGAGGCCAGCCGTCCCTGCGGCTCGACCGGCGACGTTGCCGGCGCCGCGGCCGGCGCGGCTTTCGCCGGCTCCGGCAATGGCTGGCTGCGCGCCGCCGCGGTGATGCGCGCGATCTTTTCGATAAGCTGCGTGCCGTTGGTAACGCCTTCGCCCAGCCGCTGCTCGAACGCCGCCGCCTCCTCGAGGCGCTGGCTGAGCCGCGTGTCGGCCTCGAGCGCCGTGGTCTTGAGCTCGCCCACCGCCGCGTTGGCGAGCGCCGTCGCCTGCACCAGGTCGCCGACCATGCGCTGCAACGTGTCGCGGTCCGCATGCAGCCGCTTGAGGCGCCGGTTGAGGATCATGCAATAGCCGATGGTCACCGCCAGCAGCACCGCCACCGACGCCTCGACCACCACCCCGAGCCCAACCCCGAACATCACCGCCCCTCCGCCGACCTGTCCAATGCCTCGAACGCCGCCATCGTCACCTTGGGCGGGTTGAGCGGGCGCGCCACGCGCACCGAAACGTGATTGCCGATATGGCCCATGATGCCCTCGGTGAGCACCACGTCGCCGCAGCGCAGCGTCACCGGATCGGACGGCGCGCGGTCGAACATGATGGTGTCGCCCGGCTTCAGCGCCAGCGCCCGGCTCAAGGGCAGGTCCTCTTCGTGCAGCACCGCTTCGAGCTGCACGTCGGCGGCATAGATCTCGGTGGCGAGATGCCCCTCCCAGATCGGGTCGCGGCCGAACTTCTCGCCCATGTACATCTGCAGGAGCTGCTCGCGGATGGGCTCGATGGTGGCATAGGGCAGAAGGATTTCGATCTTGCCGCCACGGTCGTCCATCTCGATCCTGAGCTCGATGAGGATCGCCGCATTGGCCGGCCGCGAGATGGCGGCGAAGCGCGGATTGGTTTCCAGCCGCTCGAGCTTGAAATTGACGTCGGTCACCGGCTCGAACGCCTTGTGCGTATCCTCGAGGATCACCTCGATCATGCGCCGCGCCAGCGCCAGCTCGATGGTCGTGTAGGGGCGCCCCTCGACGAGGATCTGCCCGCCGACGCGGCGCCCGCCCAGCAGCACGTCGATCATCGAGTAGATGAGGTTGCTGTCGACCGTCAGCAGGCCGAAATTGTCCCACTCCTCCGCCTTGATGACCGACAGCATCGCCGGCAGCGGAATGGAGTTGAGATAGTCGCCGAAGCGCACGGAGGAAATGGATTCCATCGACACCTCGACATTGTCGGAGGTGAAGTTGCGCAGGCTCGTCGTCGCCAGCCGCACCAGCCGGTCGAAGACGATCTCCAGCATCGGCAGGCGTTCGTACGAGACCAGCGCCGAATTGATGAGCGCCTGCACGCCGCTGAGCTCGACCGTGCTGGCGCTGTTCGCGTCGAACCCGAGCAGGCTGTCGATCTCGTCCTGGTTGAGCACGCGATCGCCGCCGTCGACGATGGTCGGCTTGCTGGTATCGGCTTCGAGCATCGCCGCCCAGTCGGCCGGAATGGCCTCGTCCGCCCCGCCGGCCGGGTTCCAGTTTTCGGCGAGCTTGTCCTGGTCTCCCGCCGCCATTACTGCACCAGGATTTCCTTGAACAGGATGCCCTCGACCTGCGCCGGGAAGATGGCGACGTTGACGCGCCGGCGCAGTTCCTCCTTCAGCCGGTAGATGCCGGCCGAGCCCTGCAGGTCGCTCTTGCGCAGCTCGCGCAGATAGACCTGGAAGGCGTCGATGACCTTGGCCATGCGCGGCTGGATCTGCTTCATCACGCCCTCGTCGGCGACTTCGAGCGCGATCGTCAGCTTCATGAACTGGTCGCCGGGCGCCCCGTCATCATTGAGGTTCACCGTCATCGACGGCAGGTTGAAGATGAAGGTCTCCGGCACCGCCTCGACGCGCGCCGCGGGCGTTGCCGCCTCGTGCCCGGCAAAGACGAAGAAGTAGAGCCCCGCTCCAGCGGCGAGCAGCACCACGAGTCCCGCCGCCGCAAAGATGAGGAGCTTCTTGGGCAATCCCTTGCGGGCCGGGACGGCCTCGCCCTCCCCGATCTCGGCGTCCACGGCCATGCGCGAAAACCCTCGTGTTCCGGACGATTCCGGCGCTTGATCCAGAGCTAAGCGCCGGATGGTTAACGATGTCTTACCACCCGGCGCTGGCCGGCAGATTTTGCCGGGCCGTTCTTGCCGCCAGGCGCGCCAAGCCTGCCGTCCCGATCCCGGCGGAACTGCGACAACATTGAGATCATTGAGCTTTTTGCTTTGGCACGGTTTCTGCACCGTTAAGGGCGAAGTGGCGCGGCCTGGGGAGGTCGCAAGGCTTCGGGGACTGCAACGGGGATTTGCGCCAATGGAAAATGCGCAGCTCATTTCGCTGTCGCGCCAGATCGCGCTGCAACAGCAGATGGATGTCGTGGCCAACAAC
>JBDHTK010000026.1:0-19433 GCA_039808625.1 Devosia sp.
TTCGACGGACGCGACATGGCCGGGCTCGGCTTCGCGCAATGGCGTGCCTATCGCGGCCGGCGCATCGCCACCATCCTGCAGGACCCCTCGACCAGCCTCAATCCGGTGCTCACCATCGGCGCGCAGTTCGACGAGACGCTGCGCGCCGCCGGGCCGGTCGCGCCGCAGGAGAGCCGGCGGCGGGCGCTCGAGCTGCTGACGCTGATGGCCATCCGCGACCCCGAGCGGCGGCTCGAGCAGTACCCGCACCAGATGTCCGGCGGCATCAGGCAGCGCGTCGTCATCGCCCTCGCCATGCTGCACAAGCCCGACCTCATCATCGCCGACGAGCCGACCACGGCGCTCGACGTGACGGTGCAGGGCCAGGTGCTCGAGGCGCTGCGCGTGGCGCGCGAGCGGACCGGCGCCGCCATGCTGTTCATCACCCACGACCTGGCGCTGGTGGCCGGCGTCGCCGACCGCGTCGCCGTCATGCGCGAGGGCCGGATCGTCGAGGAGAAGCCGGTCAACGCCATCTTCGCGCGGCCCGAGCATCCCTATACGCAGCGCCTGCTGGCGCTGGCGCCGCGCCTCGACCAGGTGGTCAAGGCGCCGGCCGCGGCCGCCGCCACGCAGGCGCCGCTGCTCGAGGTGGAGGGGCTGTCGCGCCATTTCCGCCACCCGCGCGGGCGCACGCCCGGGGGCGCCGACCGCACCATCCACGCGCTGTGCGGCGTCAGCTTCGCGCTCCTGCCGGGCGAGACGCTGGGCATCGTCGGCGAGTCCGGCTCGGGCAAGACGACGCTGCTCAACACCATTCTGGGGCTCTATCCGCCGAGCGCCGGCCGCGTCGTCTTTGCCGGCGAGGACCTTGCCGCGCCCGGTGCCCGCCAGCGCGCCAGCCGGCACATGTCGGTGGTCTTCCAGGACCCCTATGTGTCGCTCGATCCGCGCATGACGGTGGCCGAGCTGCTCGCCGAGCCGATGCGCATCCACGGCGGCGGCGACATCGTGCGGCGGGCCCGCGCGGTGCTCGAGCAGGTGCGGCTGCCGGCCGACGCGCTCGAGCGCTTCCCGCACGAATTTTCCGGCGGCCAGCGCCAGCGCATCGCCATCGCCCGGGCGCTCATGCTGAGCCCCAGGCTGGTGGTGCTCGACGAGCCGGTGTCGGCGCTCGACGTGTCGATCCAGCAGGACATCCTGGCGCTGCTCGCCGAGCTCAAGCGCGAGCTGGGCGTCGCCTATCTGCTGGTGGCGCACGACCTCGCCATCGTCGCCGAGCTCAGCGACCGCATCGGCGTCATGTATGGCGGCCAGATGCTCGAGCTCGGCAGCGCCGGCGAGGTCATCACGGCGCCGCGCCATCCCTATACGCGGGTGCTGCTCGACGCCGTGCCCATTCCCGATCCGCAGGCCGAGCGCGCGCGGCGCGCCCGGGCGCGCGCGGCGGCGTGGCCGACGGCGGCCGACCCGCTTCCTCCCTGTCCCGTTTCCGGAGTTCTCCCGTGAGCATCAAACGCATCCATGTCGGCCCGCGCATGAGCGGCATCGTCATCAACGGCACCAATGTGCATCTGTCGGGGATGACGGCCAAGCGCCGCGAGGGGCGCAGCGTCGGCGAGCAGACGGCCGACATCCTGGCGCGGATCGACGAGCTCCTGGCCGATGCCGGCACCAGCAAGGAGCATCTGGTGCAGGTCAATATCTGGCTGAGCGACATTGCCGGCTTCGACGAGATGAACGCCGTGTGGGACGGCTGGGTCGCCCCCGGCCACGCCCCGGCGCGCGCCACCGTCGAGGCGCGCCTGGCGCTGCCCGACATCAAGGTCGAGATCCAGGTCCTCGCCGCGCTGCCGGCCTAGGGGGCGGGCGGGCCGGCGACGAGGGTGGCGAGGCTGGCATAGGCGGCCTCGAGGCCGCCTATGCCGTTCTGCGCCATGGTGATGGGGGCGGCGTTGTCGGCGATGACGACGAACAGCGCCGCCGTCGCCGCGGGCGTGATGCCGAGGTCGGCGCGCAGCTCGCCGGCGGCGGCGGCGTGCGCGAGGCCGCGCGCGAAGACGGCCTGCAGCTCCGTCGTGAAGCGGCGCAGCCGCGCCGCGCCGGCGGCCGAGAGCAGTTCCTCGTCCTGGCGCAGGCGCGAGATGAGGCTCCACGGGCGCGGCGCGCCGGGCCCGGGGTTGAAGTGGCGGAAGCGCTCGCGGCTATGGGCGAGCGTCGCCTCGAGCTTGTGGCGCAGGCTCGTCGCCTCGTCCTCCCAGATGAGGGCGAGGCGCACCAGCGTGGTCTCGACATAGTCGGCGAGCACCTCGTCGATGAGCCCGTCCTTGCTGCCGAAATGATAGTGGATGTTGGCGCGGGTGGTGCCGAGCGCGGCGGCGATCGCCGCGAAGCTCATGCCGCGATAGCCCCGGCGCACGAGCAGGTCGAGCGCGAGCCTCTTGATCGCAGTGCGGCTGTCGGGGACGTCCATGCCGACCGTCTAGCCCAGATCGCTCCCCGGCGACAGATTGACCGGTGACTTACTTACAGGTAAGTCAGTCCTGCGCCAGCCTGGGAGACATTCATGGACGCCGCGCCCACCGTCATCCGCAAGGGCAGGTTCGTTTTCATCGGCGGGATCGTCGCCACCGACGCGGCCGGCCGCATCCTCGCCGACGACGTCGCGGGGCAGGCGCGCATCGTCTTCGAGCGGCTGCGCGCGGCCCTCGCCGGCGCCGGGGCCGGGCTGGGCGACGTGGTGAAGACGAGCATCTATTTCGACTGCCCGCCCGAGCAGGCGGCGATCGACGCCTTCTTCGCCGCGCTCGACCCGGTGCGGGCGGGCTATTTCAGCGCGCCCGGCCCGACCACCACCGAGGTGCGCTGCGGGCTCGACGTCGAGGGGGCGCGGCTCATGCTCGACGTGTGGGTGGTGACGGGCGGCCGGCGCGAGGTCATCGCGCCGCCCGGCCACTGGCACCGGGGGCGCGAGCTGCCGTTCGTGCAGGGCTGGAAGGTCGACGACATGCTGTTCATCGGCGGCCAGCGGGCGCTCGACGCCGAGGGCCGGGTGCTGGGCGCCGGCGACATCGAGGTGCAGACCGAGGAGAGCTTCCGCAACCTCGACACCATGCTGCGCGCCGGCGGCGGCGACCGCAACGACCTCATGCGCCAGAACACCTATTTCCGCTTCTTCGGCGAAGGCCGCGACGTCACGGCCTATTGGGAGAAGATGACCAAGGTGCGCCGGCGCTACATGTCGGTGCCCTCGGCCGCCGGCGCGGGCCTGCGCGTCCAGGGCATGGGCCATGTCGACGAATTGATCCAGGTCGAGGGCATCGGCGTGCTCGGCCGCGACCGCCAGCGGCTGCAGCCGGCCGGGCACTGGGACTGGAGCATCCCCGGCACGCAGTTCACGCAGGGCTGGGCCAAGGGCGAACTGATCTTCATCGGCGGCCAGATCTCGGCCGACGACAAGGCGCGGGCGGTGGGCGCCGACATGCAGACGCAGGCGCGCAACGTCTTCCGCTTCATCCGCAACACGCTGGCCGAGGGCGGCTTCACCGAGGCGGACGTGGCCAAGCTCTACATCTATTTTCACGCCGAGGGCGACTGGGCCGACATCGCGCGGACGCGCGCGGTGATCGCGCGGGTACAGCAGGAGTTCTATCCGGGCGCCGGGCCGGCGGTGACGGCCATCCGCGTCGCCGGCTTCGCCTTCGAGAACCTGCTGCTCGAGATCGAGGCGTTCGGCGTCAGGCCGGGCTGATGGCGAGGGCCGACTTCACCGCCGCGGAGTTCGCCGGCCGGCAGAAACGGCTTGGCGCGGCGCTGGCGGCGGCCGGGCTCGACGGCCTCGTCGTCATCCATCCGGCCTCGATCCACTGGCTCACCGGCAGTGAGGCCAAGAGCTACCAGGAATTCCAGTGCCTGCTGGTCAGCGCGGCCGGCGGGCCCGTCGCGGCGCTGGTGCGCGCCGGCGAGGTGGCCGAGCTCGCGGCCGAGGCCGCCGTGCCCGAGGTGGCGGGCTGGGGCGGCGGCATCGTCGAGGACCCCATCGCGGCGCTGGCCGGGCTGGCGCGGCGGCACGGTCTCCTCGGCCGGCGGATCGGGCTCGAAGTGCCCGCCTATTATCTCCACCCCTATCACCATGCCGGGCTGGTGGAGCTGTTCGGGGCGGCGCGCGTGGTCGATGCGACGCGGCTCGTCGGCGATCTGCGGCTGGTGAAGTCGCCGGCCGAGCTCGGCTATATACGGGAGGCGGCGGCGCTGGCCGATCTCGGCATGGCCGAGTTCCGCCGGCGCCTGCGGCCGGGCGCCAGCGAGCTGGAGCTGGCCGGCCATGTCACGGGCACGCTGCTGATGCAGGGCAGCGGCATCGCGGCGAGCCCGATCAACCTCGTTTCGGGACCGCGCGCCGCCTATAGCCACGGCGCGCCGACGCGGCGGCGGCTGGCCGCGGGCGATGCGGGCAGCATCGAGCTCGGCGCCACGGCGCAGCGCTACACGGCGACGCTGGGGCGGCAATTCGTGCTCGGGCCGCCGGGGGCGCGGCTCTTGGCGCTCTACGACGTCGTGCGGCGCGCCGGCGATGCCATGCTGGCGGCGATCCGGCCGGGCGTGCCGGCGGTCGCGGTGCATGAGGCGGCGTGTGCGGTGCTCGCGACGGCCGGCCTCGACCGCTACCGGGTCCACCTTTCCGGCTATGGGCTGGGGGCCGGCTTCGCGCCGAGCTGGGCCGAGCCGCTGCTGCTGTTCGAGGGCAGCCCGCATGTGCTCGAGGCCGGCATGGTGGTGACGATCGAGCCGCCGGTGTTCATCGCCGCCGAGCGGATGGGCGTGCGCCTCATCGACAACGCCATCGTCACGGAAACGGGCGCGGCGCTGCTGGCGCGCGACGACCGTGGCCTCATCGTCGTCGATTGACCCTATTCGGCGATGACCAGCGGCGCATAGGCACCGAGCTCGCGGGCGATCTCGGCGCAGGCGGGGCGCAGGCGCTCCAGCATGGCCTCGAAATTGGGCGGGTTGGAGCGGCGGCTGACGGCGGCGACGGTGACGCAGGCGACGGCGCGACCGTCGGCGAGCACGATGGGGCAGACGACGTCGGTCACCCCGACGATGTCGCGGCTTTCATGGATGATGGCGCCGCGCCGGCGCACGCTGTCGAGCTCGGCCGCGAGCGTCGTCGGGTCGGGCGGCTCGCGCATCAGCGCGAGGCATTCGGCGATCATCCGGCGGCGCACCGGCTCGGGCTGGAAGGCCATCAGCACGAGGCCCGAATGGGCGTCGGCGAGCGGCCGGCGATAGCCGAGCTTGAGGGCGAAGTTCATGTCGGCGCCGCCCGAGGTGGCGGCGATGATGACGGTCTCGCCGCGATGCGCGACGACCAGATGGGCGGCCTGGTGCACCTCGGCGGCGAAGCGCTCGACGATGGGCGCGGCGACGCTGACGAGGTCGCGGGCGCGCGTCGTCTGCATGCCGAGGCTGAACAGCTTGTTGGAGAGCATGAGGTTGTCGGTGGCCGCCTCGCGCTGCAGATAGCCGCGCTCGAGCAGCACATGCACCATGCGGAAGATCTCGTTCTTGGAGCGGCCGAGCTCGTCGGCGATCTGGCGCGTGCCGAGGGGGCGGCCGACACGGGCGAGCAGCTCGAGGATGTCGAGGCCCTTCTCGAGCGCCGGCGCGCTGTATCCAGCCTTTTCGTCGCGCGCTTTATCCATGATGCTTGACTCCGTATGTGAAGCGAAGCTAGCCTGTGAGCCGAGCTGCGATGGGGGAGAACTAGCGCAGTTCCGGGCTAGGAGTAAGAGGGCGTACTCCGCTGATGAGCTATAATTTCAGATTTAACGCGCTGTGGCCCTATGTCGACGAAATCGTCGAGGGTGTGCTGCTGACCTTGCAGCTCTCGGTCACGACGATGCTGGTCGGGCTCGCCATCGGGCTGTTCGTGGCGCTGGGCAGCACCAGCCCGCTCGCGGCGGTACGCGCGCCGGTACGCGCCTATGTCGAGGCCATCCGCAACACGCCGCTGCTCGTCCAGCTCTTCATCGTCTTCTTCGGGCTGCCGAGCCTCGGCATCAGGCTCGACGCCAATCTGGCGGCGATGATCGCGCTCTCCATCAATGTCGGCGCCTATTGCGGCGAGATCCTCAGGGCCGGGTTCGAATCCATCCGCACCAGCCAGGTCGAGGCGGGGCGGGCGCTGGGGCTGACGGCGGGGCAGACCTTCCGCCACGTGGTGCTGTTTCCGGCGGTGAAGGCGATCTATCCGGCGCTCACCAGCCAGTTCGTGCTGCTGCTGCTCGCTACCTCCGTGGTGTCGTCGATCGGCGCGACGGAGCTCTTCCACCAGGCGGCGTTCATCGATTCGCGCACCTATCGCTCGTTCGAATCCTACACGCTCATCACCGCCGCCTATCTCGTCATGACGCTCGGCTTCCGGGCGTTGTTCGCCGGCGTCTACTGGCTGGTCTTCGTGCGGCGGCAGCCGGCATGATCCGCGAGCTCTCCAGCGGCGACATCGTCTATCTCGTCGTCGCGGCGCGCTGGACGGTGCTGCTGGCGCTCGCGGCGATGGCCGGCGGCGGCGCGCTCGGCCTCGTCATCGCCGTGTGCCGCGTGGTCAGCTTCCGGCCGCTCAACTGGCTCGCCATCGGCTATGTCAACCTGATCCAGGGCACGCCGCTGCTCGGCCAGCTCTTCGTCTTCTTCTTCGGGCTGCCGCTGTTCGGCATCCAGGTCGATCCGTGGGTGGCGGCGGCGCTGGCGCTGTCGCTGCACGCGGCGGCGTTCTTCGGCGAGATCTGGCGGGGCAGCCTGCAATCGGTGTCGGCGCGCCAGTGGGAGGCGGCGGCGGCGCTCGGGCTGCCCTATCACCAGCGGCTGACGCATGTGGTGCTGCCGCAGGCCATCCGCATCGCCATCCCGCCCACGGTCGGCTTCCTGATGCAGCTCGTCAAGGACACCTCGCTCACCGCGCTCATCGGCTTCGTCGAGCTGACGCGGGCGAGCCAGATCATTTCCGCCGCCACCTTCGCGCCGCTGCCGGTCTACGGCACGGCCGCCGTCATCTACTTCGTCATCTGCTTCAGCCTGTCGCGACTGAGCTTGCGGCTCGAGAGGAGACTGCATGCCGCTCGTTGAGATTGCCGACATCCACAAGCGTTTCGGCGCCGTCGAGGTGCTGAAGGGCGTGTCGCTGTCGCTCGAAAAGGGCGAGATCGTCGCCGTCATCGGCCGCTCGGGCTCGGGCAAGTCGACCATGCTGCGCTGCGTCAACGGGCTCGAGAAGGTGCAGGCGGGGCGCATCGTCGTCGACGGCATCGAGGTGACGGCGCCGGGCGCCGACCTCAACCTGCTGCGGCAGCGTGCCGGAATGGTGTTCCAGAGCTACAACCTGTTCCCGCACCTGTCGGTCGAGCGCAATGTGACGCTGGCGTTGCGGCTGGTGAAGAAGATGGAGCGCGAGGCCGCGCTGGCGCTGGCGCGGCAGGTGGTCGACAGGGTCGGGCTCGCCGACAAGCTCCATGCCTATCCCGACGAGCTGTCGGGCGGCCAGCAGCAGCGCGTCGCCATCGCGCGCTCGCTCGCCATGCAGCCGACGCTGATGCTGTTCGACGAGATCACCTCGGCGCTCGACCCCGAGCTCGTGGGCGAGGTGCTGCGCGTGCTCGAAAGCGTCGCCGCCGAGGGCATGACGATGATGCTCGTCACGCACGAGATGAACTTCGCCAAGAACGTAGCCGACCGGGTGATCTTCATGGACCAGGGCCGCATCCACGAGGACGGCCCGGCGCGCGAGACCCTGCTCGAGCCCCGTACCGCGGAACTCAGGGCCTTCCTGAGCGCGGTGTTGCACTGAACCGACCATTCAAGACCCAAAAGGGGAGGGACCACCAATGTTGAAGCATCTATCCCGGATCGTCTCGGCCGTGCTCCTCGCCGGCGCCGTGGCGGCAGCGCCGGCGGCGGCGGCGGATCTGCAGGACATCATCTCGGCGGGCAAGATCCGCATCGGCGTGCCGGTCGACGTGCCGCCCTTCGGGGCGAACGACGCCAGCAACCAGCCGGTCGGCCTCGACGTCGACATGGCGAAGGCCATCGCCGAGGCGCTGGGGGTCGAGCTCGAGCTGCAGCAGATCACCGGTGCCAACCGCGTGCCCTATCTCGTCACCGACAAGCTCGACGTGGTGATCGCGGCGATGGGCGCGACGCCCGAGCGGGCGCTGCAGATCGCCTTCACCTCGCCCTATGCGGCGCTCTCGGTGGGCGTCTTCGGGCCCGACAGCATCGCCGTCACGAGCGCGGCGGAGCTCACCGACCAGACCATCGCGGTGGCCCGCGGCACGACGCAGGACCTGCTGCTGACGGCAGCGGCGCCGAACGCCAGGATCCAGCGCTATGACGACGACGCGACGGCGGCGGCGGCCTTCACCTCGGGACAGGCGCAACTGCTCGCCACCGCCGACGTGGTGGCCAAGGACCTGATGGACAAGAACCCGGCGGTCGAGCTCAAGCCGAAGTTCATCATGCAGTATTCGCCCTGCTATATCGGCGTGCAGCAGAGCGCGCCCAACCTGCTGCAATGGCTGAACACCTACATCCACATCGCCATGCGCGACGGCAAGCTGTCGGAACTGTCGCAGAAGTGGATCGGCACGCCGCTGCCGATGCTGCCGCCGATCTGACGGCCCGGGTCTATCCGGCAGGGGGCGCGATGCTCCCTGCCGACCGCTTTCCCCCTCATTTCCTTCCGGGACCGGCCCCGCATGTCCACCGCGCGCACCACCATCGATTTCGACCGCAACGGCAAGCAGATCGGCTTTGTCGACATCCCCCATTCGCCGCATGAGGACGCCTGGGGCGCGACGCGCATCCCGATCGCGGTCATCAGCAATGGCAGCGGGCCGACGGCGCTGCTGCAGGCCGGCAATCACGGCGACGAATATGAGGGGCCGATCACGCTGGGCGAGATGATCCGCGAGCTCGACCCGGCGACGGTGAGCGGGCGGCTGATCATCGTGCCGGCCATCAACGCGCCGGCGGTGCTGGCCGGGCGGCGCACCTCGCCGGTCGACGGGCTCAACCTCAACCGCACCTTTCCGGGCGACGCCGCCGGCACCATCACGCAGCAGATCTCGGCCTATGTGAGCGACGTGCTGATGCCGCTCGCCGACGCCTATGTGGACCTGCATTCGGGCGGCTCGTCGCTCAACATCCTGCCCAGCGCCATCATCGAGCCGGCGGCGGACCCGGCCCTGCGCAGGAAGAACATCGCGGCGGCGCTGGCGTTCGACGCGCCGCTCACCGTGGTCATCGACAATCTGGGCGAGCCGCGCACCTCGACGGCGACGGCGGTGCGCCACGGGCTCGTCACCGTGGGCACCGAGATGGCCGGGGCGGGCACGGTGTCGCTCGAGGCGCTCGCCATCTGCCGGCGGGGCGTGCGCAACGTCCTCGCGCATCTCGGCATCCTGCCGGACGCCGGCGCGCCGCCGGCGGCGCGGCCCGAGGCGATCCTGCGCATCCCCGGCCATGACGGCTATGTGCTCGCCACCACGGACGGCGTGTTCGAGCCGTTCCACGCGCTGGGCACGGCGGTCGGCGCCGGCCAGCCGGCGGGGCGCATCCACAAGCTGGGCGATCCGGCGCGCGCCCCCGAGACGCTGCACTACGCCGCCAGCGGCATCGTCTATGGCCGGCGCCAGCCGGGCCGCGTCGTCGTCGGCAATTGCTGCGTCGCCGTGGCCGCCCCCTATGACGGAGAGATCGCGTGATCGTCGACATCGAGGCCGTCCGCGCCGCGGCGCAGCGCATCGCCGGCCAGGTGCGGCAGACGCCGGTCATCGCCGCGACGGGGCTGCAATCGGGCCTGCCGGGCGGCGGCGACTACATGCTGACGCTGAAGCTGGAGCTGCTGCAGGTCACCGGCTCGTTCAAGGCGCGGGGGGCGACCAACCGGCTCATGGCGCTCGACCGGGCGGCGCTGGCGCGCGGCATCGTCACTGCCTCGGGCGGCAATCACGGCATCGCCGTGGCACGCGCCGGCTTCATGGCGGGCGTGCCGGCCACCGTGTTCCTGCCCGCCAACGTGTCGCCGGCCAAGCTCGAAAAGCTCGGGGCCTGGGGCGCTGAAACCCGCATCGTCGGCACTGCCTGGCATGAAGCGAACGAGGCGGCGCTGGCCTTCGCGCGCGACACGGGCGCCAGCTATTTCCATCCCTTCGCCGACCCCGAGGTGGTGGCCGGGCAGGGCACGCTCGGCCTCGAAATCCTCGCGCAGATGCCCGAGGTGGACACCATCCTCGTCGCCATCGGCGGCGGCGGGCTGATTGCCGGGCTGGCGACGGCGGTGAAGGCGGTGCGGCCGGCGGTGCGCGTCGTCGGCATCGAGGCAGCGGGGTCGCCGGCGCTACTGCGCTCCCTCGAAGCGGGACACAATGTCGGGCTCGACGGGGTGACGACCGCGGTCGCCACCATGTCGTGCGCCAAGACCGACGAGCGCATCTTTTCGACGGTGCGCGACAGGGTGGACGAGATCGTCCTGGTCAGCGACGACGAGATGCGCGCGGCGGCGCGCTGGCTGTGGTTCGAGATGGGCCTCGCCGCCGACCTGAGCGGTGCCGCGGCCATCGCCGCGCTGCGCGAGCGGCGGGTGGTGCCGGCAGCGGGGACCAGTGTTTGCGCCATCGTGTGCGGCGCCGGGCCCGACGCGATCGCGAGCTGAGGATCGCTCAGCGCGTGCCGATCGGCAGTGGCAGGGGCAGATAGAGGGCGGCGCTGAGCGCCTGCGCCGCGCCCTCGCCGTCGCGCGCCGCGACATGCGCCGCCACCTGGCGGGCGGTGTCCGGCCCGAGATTGTGCAGGGCGGCGTCGAGGAAGGGCGGATCCGCCCCGATCAGGCTGCCGAGGCCGCGCGTGACGATCGAGAGGGCGAACTTGTTGCCCGCGGCCGCGGCGATGCCGACGAGGAACGCCGTCCTGGCCGGCAGGTCGGTGTCGCCCCTGGCCAGCGCCGCGCCGGTGGCGAGGGCCGGCGAGCCGCGCGTCGCGGCGAGCCGGGCGAGCGGCGGCAGGAGGGGCGCCAGCGTCTCCCAGAGCTGCTGCGAGACGGCGCGGCTGTCCTCGCGCCGCAGCCAGTCGATGACGTCGGTGTCGAGCATGTTCCACTGGCTGCGGTCGAGCACCTGCGTGCCGCGCCGGCGCCGCGTCTCGATCAGCCCCTTGGCGGCGAGGCCCTTGACCGCCTCGCGCAAGGCCGTGCGGCTGACGCCCAGCTCCTCGCTCAGCGCCTGCTCGTTGGGCAGGATGCTGCCTTCGGGATAGCGTCCCGACCAGATGGCCGAAAAAATCTGCCGCGACACCAGCCGGTGCAGATCCTCGGGCTCCGCGCGCACGGCGTGGAGCGCCGCGTCGGCCGGGCGGCTGCGGTGCAGGGGGATCGGATCTGGGCGGCGATAAACGGTCACGAGGCGCTCTTTGCGAAGCCGACGGACGGGTTGTAAAAGATAATATGTAGGACGTATATCGCAGCGGGCATCCGATTTGCAACTGCCGTGCGGCAGGGCGGGCCGGCGAGCGGGGGACAGGCGGGCATGGCGACCATCGTGTGTTTCGGCGATTCCAACACCTGGGGGTGTCCGCCTTACGCCAATATCGCGCAGACCCCGGACCGCATTGCCCGCGCCCGGCGCTGGGCGCAGGTGATGGAGCGCCATCTCGGCACGCCCGCCGTCATCATCGAGGAGGGGCTGAGCGGCCGCACCACGGTGTTCGACGACCCCATCGAGGGCATCCACAAGAACGGCGCGCGCACGCTGATCCCGGTGATCGAGAGCCACGCGCCGATGGACCTGCTGATCATGATGCTGGGCACCAACGACTTCAAGGACCAGTTCTCGGTCAGCGCCTTCAATTCGGCGCGCGGCATGCTGACGCTGATCCAGATGGTGAAGGGGCATTTCGCGCTGGTCGAGCGCGGCCCGGAAATCCTGGTGGTGACGCCGCCGGCCATCACCGAGGCGGCGGAACCCGCCATCTGGGGCGACGGGCCGCGGCGCTGCCTCGACCACGCCTACTATCTCGAGCAGGTGGCGACGCGCACCGGGTGCTTCCATTTCGACGCCAACAAGGTGGTGCGGGCCGGCATCGACGGCATCCATCTCGATGAGCCGGCGCATGAGGTGCTGGGCAAGGCGCTGGCGCGCGAGGTGTCTGCCATCCTCGCCATGCGAAATGCGACATGATCCTATTTACATCATACATATGATTTAATAACGATAGCATATCGGGGCGGCCAGACTCGGTCAGCGAGCCCGTCCCGGGGCACGAGGCGCATCGCCGATGCGCCGCCATAGGGGAGGACGCTATGACCTTGCGACACCTGGGCGCGCTTGCGCTCGCGACTGCGATGCTGGCGGCGGCGCCGCTTACGGCTGCGCAGGCGCAGGACGACAAAACCATCATCATGCTCGGCGGGCCGAGCTCCGATCCCTTCTGGGGCGCGGTGCAGCAGGGCTTCGACACGGCGATCAAGGATCTCGGGCTTGCCGGCCAGTGGACGGCGCCGGCCGACTTCAACGACATCGTGCCGATCTACACCAAGCTGTTCGAGGCGGCGATCGCGCGCCACCCGGCCGCCATCGCCGTCGGCAACTTCTTTCCCGAGCCCACCGAGCCGCTGATCAGGCAGGCCGTGGCCGAGGGCATTCCGGTCGTCATCATCAATTCGGGCGGCGATCACTACCGCGATCTCGGCGCCATCGGCTTCATCGGCGAAGACAGCTACCAGATGGGCAGGGAAGGCGGCAAAATCGCCGTCGCCAAGGGCGTGAAGAACGGCCTGTGCATCAACCAGATCGCCGCCAACCCGGTGCTCGAACTGCGCTGCAAGGGCTATATCGACGCCGTCGTCGAGGGCGGCGGGCAGGCGAAGATGGTCACCCTCGCCTCCGAGGACATCGGCAACAGTCAGAAGGTGCAGGCCGCCGTCAGCGCCATGCTGATGCAGGACCAGTCGATCGACGGCGTCATCACGCTGGGCGTCGCCGTGGCGGTCGATGCGCTCGAATCCATCAAGCAGGTGCGCGCCACCGGGCGCAGCGTCGACCTCGGCACGATGGACCTCGGCAACACCGTGCTCGAGGCCATCGCGGCGGGCGAGATGAGCTTTGCGATGGACCAGCAGCCGTTCCTGCAGGGCTATTACGGGGTGATGATCCCGTATCTCTACAACACCTACAAGCTCGCGCCCTCGAGCATCACCTGGGTCGGCCCGTTCATCGTCACCGCCGACAACGCCGCCGAGGTGCTGGCGGTGAACAAGACCTACGCCGGCTCGCGCGGCGCCAACTGAGCCGAGGGGCGCCGGGATCTCGGGCCCCGGCGCCCTCACCCTCGCACTTGCGGCGCCGGCCGCTTTGGCTTCACCTTCCGAGCGTGGGTTCACGACTTCAATGGCCAGCATGGAACAGAGCATCGAGCAGCCGGCGCCGGTCCGGCTCAACCTGATCGAGCGCATCCTGCGCATCATGTGGATCGGCCCGGCGATCGCCGCCCTCGCCATCTACGTCTTCTTCGGCATCGTCGGCGGCAGCTCGGGCTTTCTCAGCGTGCCCGGCACGGCAGGCTGGCTCAACGCCGCCGCCGAACTCGGCATCATCGCCATCCCCATCGGCCTGTTGCTGATCGCCGGCGAGTTCGACCTGTCCACCGGCTCGGTGGTCGGCGCCGCCGCCATCATCGTGGCGCTGGGCAGCGGCTTTTACGGCCTGCCGGTCGAGTACACGATCACCATGGCGCTGGCGCTCGGCGTCCTGGTTGGCTGCTTCAACGCCTTCCTCGTCAATTTCACGCGGTTGCCGAGCTTCATCGTCACGCTGGCCAGCAATTTCATCCTCGCCGGCACCTCGCTGGGGCTGTCGCGGCTGATCTCGGGCTCGTCCAACGTCTCCTATCGCGATGCCGGCTGGGCCGAGCCGATCCTAGCCAGCAAATGGAACTTCTTCAACGTCTCGGTGCTGTGGTGGCTGTTCGCCGCCGTGCTCGCCGCCTGGGTGCTGCGCCAGACGCGCTTCGGCAACTGGATCCTCGCCACCGGCGGCAATGCCGACGCGGCGCGCCGCGCCGGCGTGCCGGTGGGCCGGGTGAAGCTCATCCTGTTCATCTGGACGGCGGTCAGCGCCGCCTTCGTCGGCATCATGTCGGCGGTGATGTACAACCAGGGCAATGCCGCGCAGGGGCAGGGCTACGTGTTCCAGACCGCCATCGCCGCGGTCATCGGCGGCGTGCTCTTGTCGGGCGGCTTCGGCTCGGTGATCGGGATCGTGCTCGGCTGCATCATCTACGGCATGGTGAGCCTCGGCCTGTTCTACACGGGCTGGCCCACCGACTGGCTGCAGACCTTCATCGGCGCGCTGCTGGTGGTCGCCGTGCTCACCAACAACCTCATCCGCAACATCGCGCTGGGGCGCGGGAGGAAGGCCAATTGACCGCCGCCCCGCTCATGCGCCTCGCCGGCGTGTCGCGCAGCTTCGGCAACAACCTCGCCCTCAACGGCGTCGATCTCGACGTCTATGCCGGCGAGGTGCATTGCCTT
Source organism: Devosia sp. (assembly GCA_039808625.1). Classification (GTDB taxonomy): domain Bacteria; phylum Pseudomonadota; class Alphaproteobacteria; order Rhizobiales; family Devosiaceae; genus Devosia_A. The sequence continues at coordinate 14,561 of JBDHTK010000026.1, forward strand.
CTGGGCGACAACGGCGCCGGCAAGTCGACGCTCATCAAGATCATGTCGGGGGTGCTGACGCCGACCCTGGGCAGCGTCCTCTATGGCGGCGAACCGGTGTGGTTCCGCAGCCCGCGCGACGCGCAGGCCTATGGCATCGGCACCGTGCACCAGGACGTGGGCTCCATTCCGCTCATCTCGGTGGCGCGCAATTTCTTCCTCGGCAACGAGCCGACGCGCGGCTGGGGGCCGTGGCGCCGGCTCGACCACGCCAGGGCCAACCGCATCGCGCTCGAGCAGATCCGCGCGATGGGCATCCGTCGCGTCACCGATGCCGACCAGCTCGTGGGCACCATGTCGGGAGGCGAGCGGCAGGCGCTGGCCATCGCGCGGGCGCTCTATTTCGGGGCGCGGCTGCTCATCCTCGACGAGCCCACGGCAGCGCTCGGCGTCAAGGAGAGCCGGGTGGTCATCGACCTCATCAAGAGGGCGCGCGACGCCGGCGTGGCGCTGGTCTTCATCACCCACAACGCCACCCACGCGCTGTCGGTGGGCGACCGCTTCACGGTGCTGATCCAGGGCAAGGTGGCGGCCAGCTTCCTGCGCGGCGAGAAGACGCGCGAGGAGGTGCTGAACCTGATGGCGGGCGGCGAAGAGTTCGAGAGCGCCGGCCACGGCGACTGAGGGGCATGATGCACAGCAACTGGCGATCGGCGCGCTGCGCGGCAGAGGGGTTCGTGGCGCCGGGCTATGAGGCCGTGGCCGAGGAATTCGAACGCAATTTCACCGAGCGCGCCGATGTCGGCGCCGGCTTCGCGGCGGTGCAGGACGGCAGGCTGGTGGTCGATCTGTGGGGCGGGCTGGCGGCGCCGGGACGGCCCTGGCAGCGCGACACGCTGCAAATCATCTATTCGGGCACCAAGGGGCTGATGGCCGCCTGCGTGCTGAAGCTCATCGAGCGCGGCCAGCTGGCACTCGACGACAGGCTGGTGCGCTACTGGCCCGAATTCGGCCGCCACGGCAAGGACACGGTGCGCGTGCGCCATGTCGTGTCGCATGGCGCCGGGCTCCCCGGCGTCGGAACGCCGCTCGCCGAGGCCGACTGGGCCGACTATGAGAAGATGGAGGCGCTGCTCGCCGACCAGAAGCTGGCCAGCGATCCCGACGCCTTCCACTGCTATCACGCGCTCACCATCGGCTGGCTGCTGGGCGCGCTGATCCGGCGCATCGACGGGCGCACGCTGGGCGGCTTCTTCGCCGAGGAGATCGCCGGTCCGCTCGGGCTCGACGCCTGGATCGGCCTGCCCGAGGCCGAGGAGCCGCGCGTCGGCCGCATGCTGCTGGGCGTGGGCATGGGGCCGCTCAGCGCCGAGCAGCTGGCCGATCCGGTGCTGCGCTCGGTGTGGGGCAATCCGCCGCTCTTTCCCGACAACGACATGGCGTGGAACAGCCGCGCCCTGCACGCCGCCGAGATCGGCGGCGCCGGCGGCATCGCCGATGCCCGCTCGATGGCGCGCTACTATGGCTGCATGGCGCTGGGGGGCACGCTCGACGGCGTCACGGTGCTCGAGCCGGAAACGGTGGCGCTCGGCCGCGCCGAGCTGTCGCGCTTCATGGACCCCTATATCGCCGAGGCGATGGCCTTCGGCACGGTATGGGCGCTGCAGACGCCGCAGATGCGCTTCGGCCCCGCTCCCGACGCCTTCGGCCATTCCGGCGCCGGCGGCTCCATCCACGGCGCCTGGCCGAGGACGCGCACGGGCTTCTCCTATGTGATGAACGAGATGCGCGCCGACCCTACCGACGCCCGCTCCCGGCACCTGCTCGCCCGCCTCCACGAGATCGTCGCGGGCTGAAGGCGACGCTGACCTGGCCTCCGTGTCGGTCCGTCTCCACCAGATGGTGGACGCGCGGCGGGGTGGGTTTGCGGCAGGCTCGGGGCCGTGCGAGCCAGCCTCGGGAGATGGGCGATGAAATCGGCGGCCTTTGTCATGGCGCTTTTCGGACTCATGGTGATGGTCGCGGGCGGCATCAGCCAGATCCAGGCGCGCTCGGGCACCGTTATGGATTTCTGCCCGCCGCAGGGCACGATGAACTGCGCGACGGTCGCCAAATTCTGGCTCGAGCAGGCGAGCCCCTCCGACCGGCAGATTGCGGGCGTCGCCGACGCCATCGTCGCCTCGAGCCGCGACCACAAGATCAGCGCGCGGGCCTGCGCCGATACGGCGGACGCGCTGCGGGCGCTGGCCGGGGCGGCGCGCGGCGCCGAGCTGCGCACCCGCCTCGCGGGTCTGGCGGAGCTGCTGTGCGCACCCCGGAACGGCATCGCCTCGCTCGGCCATGCGCTCATGCCCGATATTTTCGGTAGGGCGCTTGGCGGCCGCAGCGGCGGCCAGAGCTCCGGCAGCAGCGGGGCGTCCGGTCAGCCCTGGCCGGCGGGTTTCTACTACGGCTACGACATCGCCTGCGACATGGCGGGGCAGGGCTGCCACGTCACCTGTCGCACCGGCAGCGCCGGCCGCGAAACCGCCGATTGCCCGCCGCCGCCGTCCGGCACCATCGTGCGCGGCGGCGAGGCCTACAACAATCACGAATATCAGTGGACCTGCGACACCGCCGGGCAGGGCTGCCACTGGGACTGCCTCGGCAGCGTGTCGGGCCACCCCGACACCTGCACGAGCCCGCCGTCCTGGGGCAATGGCGCCCCCACCGATGGCGGCTACGGGCCGGGCACCGGCTGGGCCTATTACGGCTACACGCTCCAGTGCGATGGAGATTTCTGCCACTGGACCTGCAGCGCCGGCGGCCATGGGGCGACCTATTGCGATCAGCCGCCGGCCGGCACGATCGGCAGCACCGACGACCACTATTACCAGTGGAGCTGTGCCACCGGCCAAGCCTGCGAATGGAGCTGCCTCGACCCCGACCGAGACGGCGCCGGCGCCTGCGGCAGCGGCCTGCCGGGCTGGAACGAAGACGGCTCGTCCGGCAACAGCGCGGGCTGCGGCCGTGGCGACAATCTCAGCGGCTGCGACGGCGGCACCTCGGGGTCCAGCGGACAATCGTCCGGCAGCAGCGGCGAGGCCGCGTCGTCCTCCGGCGCCAGCGGGCAGAGCTCCGGCAGCAGCGGTCAGGTGCCGCCGGACAGCTGCGAGGGGAGCACCAGCTCGAGCGGCGCGTCGGGCAGCAGCGGGCAATCCTGCGACGGCGGCGGCACGAGCGGGTCCTCTGGCCAATCCGCGGGCAGCGGCGAAGGCGAGGGTGGCGCCACCAGCGGCTCGTCGGGTCAGTCCTCAGGCACGTCAGGCGAATCGTCGGGGTCGTCGGGCGACTCCTCGGGCGGTGGTGACGGGCCGCCCGTGTGATGGAGGCCCCGGGGCCGGCCGGGGCGGTCGCCGATGGCGGCGGCCGACCGATGACGCGGCCGCGTTCGGCGACCGGCATCGGCACCGGCCTCGCCGGCGTCGCGGCGCTGCTGGCCGCCGCGCTGGGGCTGCGCGACTGGGCGCAGCCGGCCTATCTCAAGGTCCTTATGGTACTGGCCATTGCAGCGCTCGCCATGCTGCTGGTCGATCTCGTCGTCTACCGCGTCGACCGCAATGCCAGCACCGGGCTCGGCGCGGCGCCCCTGCGCCGGCTCGACCTGCGCCGGGTGATGCGCAAGCTCGTCGGCTTCTGGGGCACCATCGGTACGCTCGCCGCGCTCTATCTGCTGCTGCCGGAATATGAAAAGCCGTTCTATGAGCCGTTCAGGGATGCCGCCCTGATCGTGCTGCCGCCGCTCGCCGTCGCCTCATCCTTCTACATCGCCTATGTCGACCGCCGCCAGCACGAGCCGGAAGACGCCTATGCGCTGCTCGGCGCGCTGCTGCTCACGGGCAGGCGACCCGCCGACCTTGCCCCGCTCTGCCTGCATGCGCGCGGCTGGCTGGTGAAGGGCTTCTTCCTGCCGCTGATGTTCGTCTATGCGACCGGCAATCTCACCACGATGTGGGCGGCACCGCTCCTGCCCGCGCCCGATTTCCAGCACGTCTTCTCGCGGCTCATCGATCTGTTCTACTTCATCGACGTGGCTGTCGCGGCCATCGCCTATGCGCTGACGCTGCGGCTCATCGATACGCAGATGCGCAGCGTCGAGCCGAGCGTGGGCGGCTGGGTCGTCTGCCTCATCTGCTACCCGCCCATCGTCGACGTGCAGGCGCCCTACATCCAGTACGAGCTCGACAAGGTCTATTGGGGCGCCGTGTTCGCGCCCTGGCCGTGGCTCTATGCGCTGTGGGGGAGCGTCATCCTCGCCCTGGTCTTCGTCTATGCCTGGTCGACGGTGGCCTTCGGCCTGCGCTTTTCCAACCTCACGCATCGCGGCATCATCACCGGCGGGCCCTATCGCTGGGCGCGGCACCCGGCCTATCTCAGCAAGAACCTGAGCTGGTGGCTGATCTCGGTGCCGTTCGTCGCCACCGCCGGCTGGGGCACCGCAGTGCTCTCCTGCGCCATGCTCGGCGCCGTCAACCTCATCTACTACATGCGGGCGAGGACCGAGGAACGGCATCTGCGCGCCGATCCCGTCTACCGGCAATATTGTGCCTTCATCGCCGCGCATGGCGTCGGCGCGCAGGCGGCGCGCCTGCTGCGCCGGCTCAGACCGGCAGCCTGACCTCGCCGGCGAGGCGGACGAGCCCGGCGCGGCTATGCTGGCCGGTCTTGTCGAAGACCCTGAGCAGGTGCGTGCGCACCGTGCTCGTCGCGATGCCGAGCTCGCCCGCGATGTCCTGGCTCGAGCGGCCGGCGACCACGAGCTCGAAGACGCGCGCCTCGGCGGGGGTCAGCTCGTGCAGCATGGCGACGGCGTCGGTGGCGGCGGTCCAGGGCGCCCCGCCATCGGCGACGAACA
>JBDHTK010000027.1:0-19106 GCA_039808625.1 Devosia sp.
CCCCTTGTAGAGGATGCGGGCCAGCGCCGCCGCGCCGGGCGGGCCGTCGCTCTCGCCCTTTTCCATCGTCGGCACATAGCCGGCGCCGGTGACGATGAACACCGTGTCGCCCGGCCGCAGGCGCGCCTTGAGCGCCTCGGCGATGAGGACGGTCAGCGGGCGGCCGCCATGCAGGGCGCGCGCCGCCTTGTAGAGCGGCGCCAGGATGCCGTGCGGGCCGCCGCGATTCTTGACCTCGATGGTGACGAGTTGATCGACGGCTTCGCCGATATAATCGGGCATGGCGGACTCCTTGACTGACGGTCAGCGTTTGGCGAGGGCGCGGCGCTCGAGCCGCGAGGCCAGGCGCACGGACGGCCACAGCAGCACCAGATAGATCAGCGCCGCGGCGACGAGCGGGGTGGCATTGTAGGTGGCGCCCTGCGCGATGCGGGCGCTGCGCAGCAGCTCGGGCATGGCCACCACCGAGGCGAGCGAGGTCGCCTTGACGAGCTCGATGACATTGCCGGTGAGCGGCGCCAGCACGTTGCGCACGGCCTGCGGCAGCACGACATAGGCCATCGCCTGCACCGGCCTGAGGCCGGTCGAAATCGCCGCCTCGTACTGGCCGCGCGGGATCGAGGCGATGCCGGCGCGGAAGATCTCGCCGAAATAGGCGGCGCCGTTGAGCGTCGAGGCGAGGACGAAGGAGGTGAATTCGGAGAAGCGGATGCCCAGGAACGGCAGGCCGAAGAAGATGAAGATGATCAGCACCAGCGGCGGGAAGGCGCGGAACAGGTCGATATAGAAGATGAGGGCATAGTTGAGCAGCCGCACCCGCAGGTCGAACAGCATGGCGACGACGAGGCCGGCCAGCATGGCCAGCGGCACGATGGCCAGCGTCAGCCAGAAGGTGAGGATGAGGCCATGCTGCAGATAGGGCAGCGACTGGCGCAGCACGTCGAGATTGAAATAGGACGAGATGATCTGGTCCATCGTCAGCGCCCCCTGCTGTGCCGGCGTTCGAGATAACGGCTGAAGACCACCATCGGCAGGAACATGAGGATGTAGAGGATGGCGGCGAGCGTCAGCGGCGTCGGATTGGCGAGCTGCGCCTGCTGCATCGAGGCCTGGTTGAGGATCTCGGGCACGGAAACGACCGAGGCGATGGCGGTGTATTTGGTGATGGCGATGGTGCGGTTGGTGAGCGGCGGAATGACCATGCGCACCGCCTGCGCGAGGACCACGTAGCGCAGCGTCTGCGCGAAGCTGAGGCCGGTCGAGCGCGCCGCCTCCCACTGGCCGGGATTGACCGCGGTGATGCCGGCCCAGAAAATCTCGAGCGAGAAGGCCGCGAGCACGAGGCTCAGCGTCAGGAGCGTGCTGACGAAGGGCGAGAAGCTGATGCCCACCGACGGCAGGGCGAAATAGACCAGCATCAGGATGACGAGCGCGGGGATGGCGCGGAACACGTCGCAGAAGGCGACGATGAAGACGTTCAGGACGCGGATCTGGAAGGCGCGGATGACGGCCAGCGCCAGCCCGAGCGACAGGCCGATGACGATGGTGAGCAGCGCGATGCCGATGGTGACCAGGAGCCCGTTGAGGACGAAGGGCAGGCTCTGGCGCATCACCTCGACGTTGAAGAAATAGCGGTAGACATTGTCCATGGCGAGGCCCTCGTCCTAGTGGCCGAGCACGCTCGAGAGAAACTCGCGCAGCCGGTCGGAGCGCGGCGCGGCGAAGAGCTCGGCGGGCTTGCCCTCCTCGACGATCTGGCCCTTGTCCATGAAGATCAGGTGGTCGGCCACCTCGCGGGCGAACGCCATTTCATGGGTCACCACCACCATCGTGTAGCCCAGCCCCTTGAGGTCGCGGATGACTGCCAGCACGCCCGACACCAGCTCGGGGTCGAGCGCCGAGGTCGGCTCGTCGAACAGCACGACGCGCGGCTCCATCGCCAGGGCGCGCGCGATGCCGACGCGCTGCTGCTGACCGCCGGAGAGCTGTGCGGGAAAGGCCAGCGTCTTCTCGGCCAGCCCGACGCTCGCCAGCGCCTTTTCGGCGCGCGCATGGGCGGCCGCCCGGTCGAGCTTCAGCACCTTGCGCAGCGCCAGCGCCACATTGTCGCGCGCGTTGAGGTGGGGATAGAGATTGAACTGCTGGAAGACCATGCCGATGTTGCGGCGCAGCTTGTCGAGCCTGGCGCCACGCGCCGTGATCTCGTCGTCGCCGAGGAAGATCCGGCCGCTATTGGGCTCCTCGAGCCGGTTGATGCAGCGCAGCATGGTGGACTTGCCCGAGCCCGACGGGCCGATCACGGCGACGACCTGATGCTCGGCAACGCTCAGCGACACGTCGCGCAGCACCTCGAGATCGCCGAACGACTTGCGGATGTTCTCGATGCGCAGCAGCGGCCGGCCGGCAGGGGGCTCCCCGGCAGTGCCGGGGAGCGTATTCGCAGCGTCGACCATTACTTGCACGACGGCACGTGGTAGGCGGTGGCATCGTAGCCCTCGAAGCCCACGGCGCCGACACCGACGAACACCGCGTTCATCGCGCTTTCGGCGGCCGGCGGCGCCCCGAACCACTTCTGGTGGATCTCGGCGAACTTGCCGGAGAGCTTCATGCACTCGATGGCATTTTCCACGGCGGCGCGGAACTCGGTGTCGTCGGGGCGCAGCGCCAGGCCGACCTGGGTGTCGGTGCTCATGGCGTAGCCGACCTTGATGCGGTCGTTGGAGGCCACCGAGTAGCGGCCGCGATAGACGTCGGTCAGCGCGGCATAGGCGCGATTGGCGATCACCGCCTGGATGGCGTCGGTGTCCTTGTCGTAGCGCTGCACGTTCCAGCCATACTGGGCGGCGTTGTCGGTGAGGTACTTGTCGGCCGTGCTGCCGCTGTTGGTGGCGATCTCCTTGCCGCGCAGCACCTCGAGGTCGGCGGGGATGTCGGGCTCGCTGGCGAGCGTGATGAAGGCCTGGCCGTTGGTCACGAAGGCTTCGGTGAAGGCCATCTCCTTGGCGCGCTCGGGCGTGATGGCGATAGGCGAGCCGATGAGCTCGTAGCGGCTGGCGAAGAGGCCGGCGAACAGCGCCGAGAAGTTGGTGTCGATGACCTCGATGCCGGGACGCCCGAGCTGGCGGGCGATCTCGTTCATGACGTCGACCTGGAAGCCTTCCGTGGTGCCGTCGGGCGCCTGCATCGCCCACGGCGCATAGCCGACATCCATGGCGACGACGAGCGGCGCATCGGCGGGATGGCCTTCCTGCGCCAGCGCGCCGGCGCCGGCGAACGCCACCAGCGCGGCGGCCGTAAGGGCCGGCCGCAGGCGGCGCCCCAAACACTGCAATGTCCCGATCATGTGCATTCCTTTGCTGATCCCTGCGCCAGCGCGCCGCGGCGCATAGCGATTCCAACCCCATGTCGCGTGAGCCTGCCGCGCACGCCGCGCTTGCCGCGGGGGCTGCCTTCACGTCGACGCCGGACGCTATCGTATTCTGATTGTATACGTCTAGTACACGTGGCAGGATTCGATGATAAAATCTGCGGACGGCGCAATCTGGCCGCGCGGCGCGGCAGGCGGACCGCCGACATGGCCGAACGGAGGGGGGCTTACCTTGCGGTGTCAGCAGATCGGCAGTAGCACTTGACAAAAATGAGCTCCCGCCACAGCGCTCGTTCAGGAGCCGCCATGCTCGACAAATCGACGGCCCAGCCCGGCGAGACGGAGACCGGCGAGCCGGTCAGTCTCGTCGATTTCGCCTATGAGCGCATCGTCGCGGGCATCATCGCGCATCGCTATGCCGGCGGCGAAGTGCTGCAGGAGGCGCGCCTCGCGCAGACGCTGGGGCTGTCGCGCACGCCGGTGCGCGAGGCCCTGGGCCGGCTCGAGGGCGAGGGCCTGCTGGTGCGCAGCGGCCGCACGCTCCTCGTGCGGGCGGTGACGGTCAAGGATTATCTCGAGGCGCTGCAGGTGCGCCGGCTGGTCGAGACCGAAGCCATCGCGCTCGGCTACAACGCCATCCCGATCGATGTGCTGGAGGACTTGCGGGCCCGCGTGGTGGCGCTGGTGGCGCCCCGGGCGATCTCGGCCGACGAGCACTGGCAGCTCGACAACGACATCCACCAGACCATTGCCAATGCGAGCGGCAACGACCTGCTGGCGCAGCTCATCGCCGACCTGCGGCTCAAGACGCGCCTGTTCAACCTGCAGAAGGTGGCGAATCGCTTCGAGCCGCGGCGCGAGGAGCACCTGCGCATCATCGACGCGCTGATCGCCCGCGATCGCGAGGGCGCGCGCCAGGCCATGCTGGAGCACCTCGACAACGTCAAGAACACCATACTGGGCATTATCGGCAGATAGGCCGGCGCGCCGCGCGCTACACCGCGCGGATGATGCCGCCGTCGACCCGCACGGTGCTGCCGGTCACGTAGCTGGCGCGCGCGCTGGCGAGAAACACGGCCATGGCGGCGAATTCCTCGGGGCGGCCGTAGCGACCCATCGGGATCGTCTGCTGCGACGCCGCGGCGACGGCCTCGACGCTCTGGCCCGAGGCCCGGGCCGTGGCGGCGTTGACCACATCCACGCGGCCGGTCCGGATGCGCCCCGGCAGAAGCACGTTGACCGTCACGCCGTCGGCGGCCACCTCGGTGGCCAGCGTCTTCGACCAGCCGGTGACGGCGGCGCGCAGCGCGTTGGAGATGGCGAGGTTGTCGATGGGCTGCACCACGCCCGAGGAGGCGACGGTCAGGATGCGCCCCCAGCCGCGGCGGCGCATCTGCGGCAGCGCCGCCCGGGCGATCTCGGTCACCGGCACCAGCATGAGGTCGAGCTGCCGGCGCCACTCGCTGCCGGCGATGTCGGCGGCGCGCATGGGCGGCGGCCCGCCGGTATTGCACACGAGGATGTCGATGCCGGCCGCCTCGGCCGTGAGCGCTGCGAGGCCGTCGGCGGTGGCGAGATCGGCGACGAGGGGGCGCGCCCGGCCCCCGGAGCGCGCGTTGATGGCCGCGGCAGCGGTGGCGAGGGCCGCGGCTGTGCGCCCGGTGATGAGCACGTCGACGCCCTCCTCGGCCAGCCCCTCGGCAATGGCGAGGCCCAGCCCCGTGCTGGACGACATGACCAGTGCGCGCTTGCCCGCAATCCCCAGATCCATTCGCAAAGCTCCTCTTCGACCGCCGGGGAGCTAGCCTGTCTGCGACCGCTGCACAACTGCGTTTCGGAAACGGCGGCGGAGACCGGTGCGGTCGCCGGGAGGGCTAGGTGTTGACTGCGCCCTGCAGCGACTCGACCGCTGCCCACAGCTCGGAGCCCCGCCTTCCGGCCCGCAGGCCGTCCGCCACGAGGCCGCCGAAATCCGCCTGAAACGCGATATAGCCGCGATGCCTCGGGCGGATCCAGGCCGTCTCGATGGAGCGCCGGGCAGCGGTGAAAAAGCCGTTGAACATCGTGTCCGCCTCCCCTGCGGCCCAGAGTGCGGCGAGAGCGGGCTGGCCGTGCGCGGACTGCATCAGCACCTGCCCCGCAGCGGTGGCGGCAAAGCCGATGAAGGCGAGGGCGGCAGCCTTGTGCCTGCTGCGGCGCGACACGGCCAGGGCCGTGCCGCCAAGCACCGAGCCCGCATAGAAGGGCGCGACGCGCCCGGCGAAATCGGCAAAGCTCAGCCGCCGCGGATAGTCGGGCTCGCCATAGGTGCCGTAGCCATAGACGCATGGGGTGTAGGCGATGTCGTCCTGCGTCACCATCGCCTCGTGCAGGTCGATGGCATTCCAGTCGAGGCACTCCTCGGGACAGTAGGCGAACAGCTCGCGCACCGCTTCATACGCCTCGACAAAGCCGCTGCGATCGATTTGAAACGGCGCATCCGGCGCCGTCGGCCACGGCGTGCCGGCGTTGGCCATCAGGGCGGCGAGCACGAGGCCGGCATGCGGGGTCCTGACCGCCAGGCCCAGCCGGACGCCGCGCGGCGCGAGCCGCCTGCCCAGGGCAACGGCCTCCTGCCAGCTCGCCGGCACGGCTTCGCCGGCCGCGACGAGCAGATCGGCGCGGTAGGCGGCGTGCTGGGTCGCCGCGTCGATCGGCAGGCCGAACACGCTGCCGCCGCAGCGATAGCTCAACAGGGAGGCGCCCAGATAGCGCGGCGCATCGGCAAGCCGCAGGCGCGTCTGCGGATGCGACGAGAGCGGCTCGAAGGCGCCCGTCTCGACTATGGAGCCACTGAAGGGATGATCGTAGATGATGAGGTCGTACGCCTCGGCAAGCCCGGTCAGGCCCTGATGCTCGAAATCCGACAGCGGCCGAATGGCCCAGTCGACGGCGATGTCCGGATGGCTGGCCGTGAACGCGGCGGTCAGCGGCGCCAGCGGACCGACAGCGCGGCGATGCCCCCAGGTCAGGCCGCGAAGAACGATGTTCGTCATCGCCGCGCCCTCGCGCCGGATCGATCGGCCGGACGAGGGATCACGGCTTGCCCTTGCGCGCGGTAAAGGCGTCGATGCCCTGGCGCTGGTTGCCCAGCGCGAAGGCCAGGATCATCAGGTCGTTCTCGTAGCGGGAGGCGCCATCCAGCATGCCGTTGAGGGCGGCGCGGATGCCCTCCTTGACGGTCATGGTGGCAATGGTCGTGTGTCCGGCGATGCGCTCGGCCATGGCGCGGGCGGCGGCGACTTCCTCGCCTTCGCCGACGAGCTTTTCGAGCACGCCCATGCGATAGGCCTCCTCGGCATCGAAGGTGTCGCCGGTGAGACAGATCATCATTGCCTTGCCGTAGCCGACGAGGCGCGTGAGCATCTGCGTCTGGCCGCCGCCGCCCAGCCAGCCATGCTTGACTTCGGGAGCGCCGATCCTGGTCGAGGGCGCCGCGATGCGTATGTCGCAGTTGATGGCGATCTCGAGGCCGCCGCCGACGGCCCAGCCCTTAAGCGCCGCGATGGTCGGCTTGCGGATGCGCCGGAACTCGGTCGCATAGTCCACGCGGTTGCGGAAATCCCAGGCGTCCTTGAAGGTGTCGAGCGAGGTGATGTCGGTGCCGGCGCAGAAGGCCCGCTCGCCCGCACCGCGCACGATGACCGCGTGGATCGCGTCGTCCTCGTTGATTTCGCGGCGGGCGGCGCGAATGGCGGCGCTCATGTCGCGGCTGATCGCATTGTGCTTTTCAGGCCGGTTGAGGACGATCTCGGCAAGATTGCCGCCGATCCGGTTGAGCTCGATGTGCTGGGTCACGCGACCACTCCCTTTTGCCTGAGGCGATCGAACTCGCCCTGATCGATGCCGATTGCACCGAGGACCTCGGCGCTGTCGGCGCCAAGACGCGGCGCCGGGCGCAAAGCCGGCTGCGGCTGCGTCGAAAAGCGGATGGCGGGCGCCAGCGTCCTGATCGTGCCGGCGGTCGGATGCTCGATCTCGGCGAAAAGGCCGTCGGCCTGCGGGTGCCGGGCGAGCCCGTCATAATCCTGCACCGGCCCGGCCCACACCCCGGCGGCGTGCAGCGCCGCGACGGTCGGCTCGACCTCGCGCTCCGCCAGCGCCGCGGCGACGATCGGATAAACCGCGTCGCGCCACGCCGTCATGGCCGCGACGTCATCGGGACGCGGGCGCGCCGCGGCCAGTGCCTCGAGGTCGGCCGAGCCCAGCACCTGGGCAATGGCGGAGAGCGAGGATTGCGCGATGGCCATGCAGCCGTCGGCCATGCGGTAGATGCCGTAAGGCGGCTCCATCCAGGTGCTGGCGTAGGGCGCCTTGCCCCGCGGCGCCCGCGCGCCGGTGCTGAAGTGGGTGGTGATCTCCTGGATCTGCACTTCGAGCACTGCCGCGAGCAGGGACACCTTGGCCTCCACGGGGATGCCGTGCCGGTCGCGCTGGATGATGCCGGCCAGCACCGCCTCGCACGCATTGTGGCTGGCCGCGACATCGACGATGTAGATCGGCGAGGGGTGCGGCAGGCCATCGGCGAGGCCGGCATTGTAGGTGGTGCCGGAAAAGCTCTGGACCAGCAGGTCCTGGCCGGGGCGGTCGACCATCGGGCCGGTATCGCCATAGCCACTGATCGACACATAGACGATCCGCGGGTTGATCGCCTTGAGCCTGTCGAAGCTGACGCCGAGCCGCTCGGCGACGCCCGGCCGGAAATTCTGGATGACCACGTCAGCCGTCTCGACCAGCTTGTAGAACAGCGCCCTGCCCGCTTCGTTCTTGAGGTTGAGCGCCAGCGAGCGCTTGTTGCGGTTGATGGACAGGTAGGTCGTCGTCTCGCCGCCCAGATACTGGTCGCGCATCGGCGCCGCGCGCGTGAAGTCGGGGCGATCGGGCCCTTCGATCTTGATGACGTCGGCCCCCATGTCGCCGAGCCGCTGGGTGCAGAGCGGGCCGGCCAGCGCAAGGGTCAGGTCAAGGACGGTGATGCCGCTCAGCGGGCCGCCTGGGTGTGTCACGATGCATGCCCCATAAATAGATCATATATGATCTACATGAGTGGGCCGCCTTTGCAAGCCGCTTCCGGAAAGATTTTTCGACGGCGGCCGCCGCGGCAGCCAGGAGGTTTGCCGCGGGCCTGCACGCCGGCGGCAACAGCCGATCGTCGGCGCCGGCTAGGACGCCTCGGCCTTGCGACCGCGCCGCTGCACGGCGGCCGGGACTTTCGGCGGCTCGCTGTCGTAGAGGCGCTTCGCGGCGCCGACGATGTGGTTGCGCAGCGCAGCGCGGGCGTCGTCGATCGAGCGGCGCTTCAGCGCGGCAATGATGGCCTTGTGCTCGGCGACGATCTTGACCAGATCGGGGACGCCGCGACCATGCAGCGCCTGCGTGATGCGCTGGTGATAGCCGAGCCGGCGATGCGCATCGATGATGAACTTGTTGCCCGAGAGCTTGACGATCGCGTCGTGGAAACGCGCATTGAGGGCAACGAACTCGGCATAGCCCTCATAGGTCGTGCCGCGCACGGATTTGGGCATCTGCCGGTTGATCTCCTCCAGCTCGGCGACGAGATCCGGCGTCAGCGACTCGATGCCGGCTTCGAGCGAGCCGATCTCGAGCATCAGGCGCGCGTCGAACATCTGGCGCAATTCGAGCTGGTCCGGCGCCGGAGCGACGCGATAGCCCTTGTTGGCCTCGAACGTGACCAGGCGCTCGGCGTTGAGCCGCGCCAGCGCCTCGCGCACCGGAATGAGGCTGGTGCCGAATTCCTCGGCCAGCTGGTCGATGACCAGTCGCTGGCCCACGGTGAGCTCGCCGTCGGTAATCCGCTTGTGCAACTCCTCATGGGCCAGATCCACCAGACTCCGCCGCCGCGCGGCCAGGGTCGACTTGCGCTTTGTGTCTTCCGGAAGTGCCAAGCTCACCGCCTGCCGTAATCACGTCAATCAGGTTTATCTACCGGCCAAAGGGGGGCGCGGCAATCCGCGCCCGCCGTTCGGCGACCACGGAACGGGCTTACACCGCCCGGCGGCTCAGCCCTTGACGCTGCCGGCGGTCATGCCCGCGACCACGAAGCGCTGCACGAACAGGTAGAACAGGATAGCCGGGGCCGTATAGATCACCGAGACCGCCATCACGGAGTGGATGGGCGTGGACAGCTCGCCGACAAAGCCGGCCAGCCCCACCGAGGCGGTGCGCAGGCTTTCGCTGCTGACCAGCGTCTGCGCGAATACGTATTCGTTCCAGCCGTGGAAGAAGGCGATCACCGCGGCTGCCGCCAGGGTGGGAGCGATGAGCGGCAGCACGATGCGCAGCACGATGCCGGCCGGCGAGCAGCCGTCGACGCGCGCCGCCTCCTCGATTTCGGTCGGCACGCCGTCGATCGCCCCCTTGATGATCCAGATGATCACCGGCACGGAGAAGGCGGCGTTGACGAAAATGAGTCCGGTCAGCGAGTTGAGCAGCCTGAACTGGCCGAAAATCGCATAGAGCGGCACCACCAGCATGGCTTCGGGCAGCATCTGCGTTGCGAACAGGGCGATGCCGGCGAGGCCCTTGCCGCGGAACCGGAAGCGCGACAGGGCATAGGCCGGATAGAGCGATATCGCGATGGAGAGCACCGTCGTGCCGACGGCCACGATCAGCGAATTGAGCAGCCAGGTGGAAATCGGAATGGCGTGCAGCGCCTCGATATAGGTGGCGCCGAATTCCGATAGGCGCGGCAGGAAGCTGGGTCCTGCAAACAGCGCCTCGGATGGCGTGAGCGACGTCACGAACATCCAGTAGACGGGGAAGGCCGCCACGCAGAGCAGGCCGACGACCGCGATGTAGCGCACGACAGTGAGGAGGCTGATGGACTTCACGTCAGCGCCCCGCTTGGTCGGCGCGATGGCTGGCGCGGATGTAGAGCAGCGTGATGACCAGTGCGATGGCGAGGCCCACCATGCCGACGGCGGCGGCGGCCCCCAGGTCGCGCGAGACGAAGGCGCGATGATAGAGATCGATGACCAGCGTATTGGTCGAGCCGATGGGGCCACCCTGGGTCAGCAGCCAGATGAGATCGAAACGCCGCAGCGACCAGATGGTCACGAACAGGGCGAGCAGGATGACGGTCGGCCGCAATGCCGGCCAGACGACGGCAAGCAGCGTGTGCCAGGCATTGGCGCCGTCGATCTGCGCGGCCTCGCGCAACTCCTTGGGCACGCCCTGCAGCGCGGCGAGCAGCACCACCGACGAGAACGGAAAGATCTGCCATACGGTAGTGATCAGGATGGCGGGGAGCGCGTATTGCGGGCTATCGAGCCAGCCTTCGTAGGCAGGGATGCCGATGGCGCGCTGCGCGTGGTTGAAGATGCCGTATTGGGCGTTGAAGATCCAGGTGGCGATGATGGCCACGGCGACCGGCGGCGCAGCCCACGGAATGGTGACCACGGTGCGGGCGATGGCGCGTCCCCTGAACGGCGCGTCCAGCAGCAGCGCCGTCACGAAGCCTAGCCCGATGGCCAGCACGACGCAGCTGACGGTGTAGACGAACGTCACCCACAGCGTCCCGACGAAGCGCTGGCTGCTGAACAGCGACACGTAGTTGTCGAAGCCCACGAAGGTGTGGTTGCGCGGCGTCAGCAGCGACGTCGACGTCACGCTGAGGTACATCTCCTGCACCAGCGGGATGCCCTGGAAGACCAGCAGATAGAGCCCCGCCGGGGCGAGGAAGATATAGGGCAGCCAGTTTACCGAACGTCCGCTCGCACTCATCTTCGCTCCTCCAGCCGAGCGGCACACATCGCAGTGGGCACCGATGCGGCCCACGTACCGCCGGTGCCGGGCCCGGCCGACCATCGCCGGCCGGGCTCCAACCTCATGTCGCAGGCGGCCTGCGCCTAGTTGATCAGGGCAAGAACCTGATTCTGGGCCTCGGTCATCCCCGCGGCGACGTCGCCGCCCGAATAGAGGAGCTTGAGCACTTCCTGCAGGATGATGTGCTGAATATCGGCGCTCTTGGTCTCGAGGCCGGTGGGCAGGATCGGAATACCCTTCGACGTCAGCTCATCATACGTCGTCAGCCACGGACGCTCGGCAACCGCCTCGGGCGAGCGCGCGATCTCGGTGCCGACGCTGGTCGCGCCGAGAATGACCTGCAGCTCCCGCTGCTGCTCCGGCTCGAGCGTCCACTTGATGAAGGTCTTGGCCGCGTCCTTGACGGTAGAATTCTGGTTCAGCACCAGCGCTTCGAGGATAATCGCGGGCGCCACTTCAGGGAAGGGCGGCGTGGTGACCTGCATGTCGATGTCGGGGCCCTGCGTCGCAAAGATCGTCGCCACGGCACCGTTGTCGATCTCCATCGCGACCTTGCCTTCCCAGAACATGCGCCGGTAGGTCGCCGCATCGGCCCCCTTCGGAATCACGCCGGCATTGTACACGTCGCGGAAGGCGGTGATGCCCTTGATGACCTCGGGGCTGTTGATGGTCGGCACGCCGTGGCCATCGGTCCAGCGACCGCCGAAGCCATAGACGTAGTTGCACAGATCGTACCACATGCCGGCGCTCTCGGCCTCGGTGGTGCGGTAGGCATAGCCGAAATTGCCGTCCTTGGTCGCCGCTTTGGCGGCCTCGAGGAATTCCTCGAAGGTCTTCGGCGCGTCGCCGGCGAGAAGAGCGGGATTATAGATCAGGCCGTAGCCGGACAGCTCCCACAGCACGCCGTAGCGCTTGCCGTCGACCAGCAGATACTTGTCCGGCCCCTTGAACGGATATGTCTTGTCCAGCTCGATTTCCGCCAGCGCGCCGGACTCAACGGCATTGTAATAGTCGTTGATGCTCATGCGGATCAGGTCCGGCCCATGCCCGCCGCCCATCTGCGTAAAGATGGTGTTGGCGAAGCTCGAGAACGGTATGGCCACCGCCTCCACCTCGATGTCCGACTGGCTGGCGTTGAACTTGGTCAGCCAGTCCTTCAGCATTTCGCCGCGACCGGGCTCGGCGAACATGGGGGACGCGTAGGTTACGGTGTCCTTGGCCCAGGCCGGCGTCGCGCCGAGCGCGCCCAGGACAAGCAGAATCGCGAGGCTTGGTAGAGTCTTCATGACATCTCCTCCAACAGACCATAAAATTATATATCATCTATGGTCTATGGTCAATTGACGGAGCGGTGCCGGCAGCGCCGGACGGCGCCCGGCCAGCGGTGCGGGCGGCCTGCTCCGCCCCTGTCGGCGCTGGCGCGGCACCATATCGGCCGCGCTGGCGCGCGCGGCGATTGCGGGGTCGCCGCGAAGCTTCCGGCGCCCCGTATCCTGTGGTATCCGATGCCTATGGAGGGCGCGAATGCCACGTCAGAAAGCCGGGAGCGGTGGCGCGTCCCGAACCGGGATCACCCCCGTCTCGCCTTATGAGCAGTTGAAGCGCGGCATCGCGGCCGGCGAGTTCGCGCCCGGGTTTCCGCTCGTCGAAGCGACGCTGGCCGACATGTTCGGCATCAGCCGCACGCCGATCCGCGAGGCGCTGACGCGGCTCGAGCAGGACGGGCTGGTGCTGCGCACCGATCGGGGCCTCGTGGTGTGGGAGCGCAGCCCCGAGGAAATCCTCGACATCTACGACGTCCGCGTCCTGCTCGCCGGACTGGGCGCGCGACTGGCCGCCGAGCGCCGCACGGTGCTCGACCTAATCCGCATCCGCACGCGGCTCGAGACGCTGAGCCAGATGGGGCTGGACGACCTGGCGGCGCTGATGGAGACGAACCGCTCGGTGCTCCGCTCGATCTGGAAGGCGAGCCGGAGCAAGCCGATCGAGGAGACCATGGACCGGCTGTCGCACCAGATCACCGCACGCTATCCGGTGACGACCCTGTCGGTGCCGGGACGGCTCGAGGAGACGGTCGAGGAGCACACCAACATGCTCAGGGCCATCGAGGCGCAGGACGGCGATGCCGCCGCCGCCGCCGCCGTCCATCACTTCACGCGCACCCGCGCCACGCGCCTCGCCATGTGGGCCGCCAGCCAGAAAGTCGATCTCGAGGGCCGCGGCTGAGGGCCGGCGCGGCCCGCCAGATGGGACGCCCGCCCCGCCGAAGCGGAGCGGGCCATTTTCACTGGCTCCGCGCTTACTGCTTGAGCAGCGCGGCCACGGACGCGACCTGCTCTTCCTGCGCGGTCCAGATGGCAGGAACCTCGTCACCGGGTACGAAGCGCACCTCGATGAACGAAGATTCATTGGCCCGGATGAAGTCCGGATCCTCCGACACCTTGCGCAGCGCCTCGGTGGCCGCGGCACGGATGTCGGCGGGGACTTCCGCCGAGAAGCTCACGCCGATCCAGGAATCGTAGGTGATGTCGAAGCCCTGCTCGCTCGCCGTCGGCACGTCGGGCACGAGCGTCGAGCGCTGCGGGCCCCACTGCGCGAGAATGCGGAACTCGCCGGTTTCGAGCTGCGAGCGCACGCCGCTCACCGCACCCGAGAAGAACGCGACGTCGCCCGAGGCGAGGCCCTGAATCTTCTCCGGCGTGCCATTGTAGACGACCTTGTTGAAGCTGGTGCCGGCGGCCTGCTCGAGGCCAGCGATGACCATGGCGTCGTCCGAGGAACCGTTCCAGCCGGCATTGATCGGGGTCGCCGAATTCCTGGCGGCATCCGCCAGATCCTTGAGGCTCTGATAGGGCGAGTCGCCGCGCACGATCAGGCCGTTGGGCGAATAGCCGAGCAGCGCGATGGGCGCGAAGTTCGCCTGGGTGAAGGGCGCCGCCTCGCCGGTCCAGATATAGTTCAACAGGCTCGGCAGGTTAATGAGCGACATGCTGTAGCCGTTCTTGGGGGCGATCAGCATGGCCGCCTGCGCGAGCTGGGTGCCGGCACCCGGCCGGTTGATCGGCTGCACGCGCACGCCGGTCTGCTTTTCGAGCGTCTGCGCCACCTGGCGGGCGAAGGTGTCGCTCACGCCGCCCGGCACGTAGCCGATATAGAGGTCGATACTCTGGCCCGGATCGGGCCACGAGGTTTCCTGGGCAAGGGCAGCGCCGCCGCCGATCAGCAGCACCGTCGACAGCGCTGCGACCCTAAGCAGGTTCTTCATCGTCAAAACTCCCTCTCTGAGGTTGGTGGTGAGCGTGCGCCCGCGCGCACCTCGTGGTTGTCCGCGCGTTACTGCGTCACGGGGGCGGAACTCCGCTTGCGGCCGGTGAACACCGACCAGAGCTTGATGAGCAGCAGCACGCAGAGGGTGCCGTAGATGACCTGGCAGACGGTGCTGGAGAAGAGCAGCCGGAAATAGTCGCCCTGCTCGATCGCCACCGCGCGGCGGAAGTTCTGCTCGAGGATCGGACCGAGCACGAGCGTCAGCGCGAGCGGCGCCGTGGGCACGTCGAGCCGCTTCATGGCGAGGCCGACCAGCCCCGCGATCCACATGATCAGCACGTCGATCATATTGTTGCGCACGCTGAAGGCGCCGATGGTCATGAAGCCCATGGTGGCGCAATAGAGCGCCAGCGTCGGAATCTTGAGGAAGGCCGTCCAGACGCGCACCAGCGGCATCGCCATGATGAACAGCATCACATTGGCGACGAACAGGCTGGCGATGATGGTCCAGGCGATGT
This sequence comes from Devosia sp., assembly GCA_039808625.1. GTDB lineage: Bacteria > Pseudomonadota > Alphaproteobacteria > Rhizobiales > Devosiaceae > Devosia_A. The sequence continues at coordinate 14,977 of JBDHTK010000027.1, forward strand.
CGGGGCTCTTGACGAAGAGCAGCGGTCCCGGCTGCAGCCCGTTGATGGTGAAGGCGCCGAGCAGGATCGCCATGGTCGTCGAGGACGGGATGCCGAGCGCCAGAAGTGGAATATAGTTCGACATGCCCAGCGCGTTGTTGGTCGTCTCCGGGCCGGCAACGCCCTGGATGGCGCCCTTGCCGAAGGTCTCGGGATGCTTGGCGAAGCGCTTTTCGAGCATGTAGGAGGTGAAGGTCGCAGCGGCGGCGGGCGAGCCGGGCAGCAGCCCCATGAAGAAGCCGAGGCCGGTGCCGCGGGTGATCGCGCCGGCGCTGTCCTTGAGATCGCGCCAGCTGACGCGGACCTTGCCGACATTGCCGGAAAAGTCGATCACGGTGCGCATCGCGAGGCTGTCGAGGATTTCGGCGAGGCCGATGACGCCGATGGCGACGACGATGAAGTCGATGCCGTCGGCGAGGTTGGGGTTGCCGAAGGTGAAGCGCCCCTGCGCGGTCAGCGGATCGAGCCCGACAAAGCCGATGAACAGGCCGACGCCCGCCCCCACCAGCCCCTTCACCAGCGATTTGTCGGCAAGGCCGACGATGAGCGCCAGCGCGAAGATGGTGATGGCGAACAGCTCGCGCGGGCCGAGCCCTACGGCAAATTGCGAGAAGCTCGTCGCGAAGACAAGGCCGACGAAGGCGACGCTGCCGCCGATGAACGAGCCGATGGCCGAGATCGCCAACGCCTTGCCGGCCTGGCCCTGCTTGGTCATCTCGTAGCCGTCGATGCAGGTGACGACCGAGGCCACCTCGCCCGGCACGTTGATCAGCACCGAGGTGATGGTGCCGCCATACATCGAGCCGTAATAGATGGCCGCCATCATGATGATCGAGGGCACCGGCCCGAGAAAGAAGGCGAGCGGCAGCAGCATGGCCGTGGCCGCCGAAGGCCCGAAGCCCGGAATGACGCCGGTCAGCATGCCGAGCACGCAGCCGATCAGCGCGTACATCAGCGGTTCGGGCGTCAGCACCAGGCTGAAGCCGCCGGCGAGTCCTGCGAGAATATCCATCGCCTAGATCGCGCCCCCGGTCAGGCTGGAGAGGAGGTTGTGGATGGCGCGGCCGAGCCGGAACGGATCCGGCATGTAGATGCGGCCTTCATAGGCGCCCCAGGCGAAGACCAGCAGCACCACGCCGATGACGAGGGCCGATTTCCAGATCGCGCTGCGCGCGATGACGACGAACAGCCCGAGCAGGTAGACGAAGAGCATCGGCACCATGCCGATCGTCTCGGTCAGCGGCAGCAGCAGCGCGCTCCAGGCGAGCAGGAAGACGACGCGCCAATTGGCGGATTCGGAAAGCACGGTGTCGCCGGCGCCGTTGTCGCCATCCTCGGCCTGCGCCACCGCCGGCGAGGGCGCGGCGTCCGGCTCGTCCGGGGCGCGCAGCTTCAGCAGCGCGCCGATCAGCCAGATTGCCGAGCAGATGGCGATGCCGGCCGAGATCAGCGCCGGAAACGTCCCCGGCGCGGCCTGCTGGCCGTTGCTCAGCCCCAGCCGCACCGAATCGGCGAAGAAATAAACCGACAGCACCAGCACGAGCGTCGAGGCGATGATGTCGCCATTGAGCCAGGGGTGGCGTCGCCGCCACGCATCCGCTGCTGTCAGCCACCCTTCGACCAGGGCGGCCATCCGGTCGATGACCATCCTATTTCCTCCTCCTCGCGCCCACGATTTCTGGGGCCGTGTCGACGCGCTCAGTAGTAGTAGCGGCGCAGGCCGCCATCGACGGGAATGACCGCGCCGGTGATGTAGCCGGCGAGCGGCGAGCAGAGATAGGTGATCATGTTGGCCATGTCGGCCGGGCTGCCATAGCGCCCGACCGGGATATCCTCGGCGGCCTGCCTGGCGCGGAACTCCTCGGTGTAGTTGCGCAGGATCTGCGCGCTCATGATCTTGCCCGGGGCCACGCAGTTGATGGTGATCCCGTCCTTGCCGATCTTGCGGGAAACGCCTTTCGACCAGGCATGCACGGCGGCCTTGGCAGTCACCGCGCCGTTGAGCATGACGCTCTCCGATTTTCCCGTGACGTTGACGATGCGTCCCCAGTGGTTCCGGCGCATCTCGGCGATGGCGAGCGAGGCGATCTGACGCGGGCGGACAAAGTTGAGTGTCGTGGCGTCCGACCACTCCTGCTCGGTTGAGTCGATCTCGAGCGGCCAGCTTGCGCCGGCATTGTTGACCACGATCCCGAGCGTGCCGAGGCCGGCGATCGCCGCGTCGACAATGCGCGCCGCGGCATCCGCCTCGAGCAGCTCGCAGGCGATCACGACAGGCTCGGCGCCGCCCGCGTCGGTGATGTCCTTGGCCACCTCGGCGAGCCGGCCGGTGTCCCGCCCCTGGATCGCGACCCGGACGCCCTCCCGCGCAAGCGTGAGCGCCGTGCCGCGCCCGATGCCGCTGCTCGCACCCGTGACAAGGGCGGTCTTACCGGTCAACTCGAGATCCATGAAGGGCCCCCTCCAGGGCAGGTGCGTTTGTTGGTGTTCGGTTGTATACTATCAAATACGAGTGATGTATACCAGTGAACACAAAATCCGTTGCCGTGGCAAAAATGCCAGCCCGGCCGGGTGGATCACGTGCCGAGTCCGATAAGGAGGAATGCTTTCATGGACCCCAATCCGCTGTTTTTCAGCCATCTGCCGCAGCGCCCCGGCAAGCCGCGCCAGACCGGCCTCACCATGGTGCGGGACGACGGCCAGCCGCTCGGCGAGATCAAGGCCATTCTCGGCAGCTATGGCCATCTGCTCGACTATCTGAAGTTCCGGCAGTTCGTGACCTGGTACATGGATCCGGCCGAGCTGCGCGCGAAGATCGCCGCTTGCGCGGCGGCCGATGTGCGCACCTTCCTCGGCGGCACGGTGCTCGAGGTGTCGCACCTGCACGGCAAGACCGAATACGCGCTCGACACGATGCGCGAGTACGGGCTGACCGCGGTCGAGGTGTCGACCTCGATGGTGCCTCTCAGCCCGGCGCAGGTCGCCAGGGTGGTGCGGCTGGCGCGCGACCGCGGCTTTGAGGTGCTGTGCGAATACGGCAAGAAATTCCAGCACGAATCGTTCGACGTGGCCGAGGCCGCCGCCGAGATCCGCGCGCTGCTGGCGGCGGGCGCCAACCGCGTCATCATCGAGCGCTGGCAGCTCGACGCGGCCTTCGGCCCCGGCGGCACGGCCCCGACCGCCGGCCGCGTCGCTGAATTGGCGCGGGATGTCGGCCTCGAGACCCTCGTCTTCGAGGCGGAAACGCTCACCCACCAGGTCCTGCTGCTGCGCGCGCTCGGACCCGAGGTCAATCTCGGCCCCAACATCGCGCCCTTCCATGTCCCGGCCAAGCTCGAGCCGTTCCGCCACGGCATCGGCAGCGAGGTCGACTATTCCGTATTCGGGCGCGTGCTGGAGGCCACCGGGGCCGACGTCAGCAAGCTGCTGTCGTGAGCCGGCGCCAGCAGGAGCATCGAGACATGCGCATCCCAGCCGTCTTCATGCGCGGCGGCACCAGTCGCGGACTTTTCTTCCACGCGCACGACCTGCCCGCCGATCCCGCCGAGCGCGAGCGGGTCATCCTCGCCTCCTACGGCAGCCCCGATCCCAATCGCCGCCAGGTCGACGGGATGGGCGGCGCCACCGCGAACACCAGCAAGGTGGCGATCATCGGTCGCAGCGACGATCCCGATATCGACGTCACCTACACCTTCGGGCAGGTGGCGATCGACCGGCCGCTCATCGACTGGGCCGGCAATTGCGGCAACATCTCCTCGGCCGTCGGCCCGTTCGCGATCGACGAGGGGCTGGTGCCGGCGACGGGGGAGCGCACGACCGTGCGTTTCCTCAACACCAACACCAACAAGGTCATCGTCGCGCATGTGCCGACCCGCGACGGCAAGTTCGATCCGCATGGCGACCTGGTCATCCCCGGCATCGCCAATGCCGGCTCGGCGATCCAGCTCGACTACATCAATCCGGGCGGCGCGGTGACCGGCAAGGTGCTGCCGACCGGCTCACCCCGCGACCACATCGAGGTCGACGGCCAGCCGATCGCGCTCGCGATCGTCGACGCCGCCAACCCGCTGGCCTTCATCCGGCTCGCCGAT
>JBDHTK010000028.1:0-18882 GCA_039808625.1 Devosia sp.
TTTCCCGACCGCGTGGCCGAGGCCGCCGGCGCGCGCGGCCGCTACCGGCTCGCCAATGGCCGCGCCGCGGCGCTGGAGCCGGCCGACCCGCTGGCGGCGGCGCCCTTCCTCGTCGTCACCGATGTCACCGGCGCCGCCGCCAGCGGCCGCATCCGCGCTGCCGCCGCCCTCTCGCGCGAGGCCGTCGAGGCGCTGTTTGCCGCGCACATCACCACTGGAACGACGCTATATTGGGATGCCGGCGCCGCCGCCGTGCGGGCGCGCCGCCGCCGCTCCTACATGGCGCTGCGGCTCGCCGACGAGCCGGTGCCGCCGCCCGATGCCGAGGCCGCCGCGCGGCTGCTCGCGACCCACATCGCCGACCGCCTGCCCTGGTCGAAGGAGCAGGCGGCGCTGCTCGCCCGCATCCGCTACGTCCACCCCGATTTCGCCCCCGCGCCCGAGGCGCTGGCGGCCCGCCTCGTCGGCCGCACGGCGCTCGGCGAGGTCACCCCTGCCGATCTCGACGGCCTCATCCCCCATGGCCTGCGCGCCGAGGCCGAGGCGGCGCTGCCCGCGCATTTCGTTGCGCCCTCCGGCAGCCGCGTCCCCATCGACTATGCCGCCGAGAACGGCCCGGCGCTCGCCATCCGCGTGCAGGAGCTCTACGGCCTCGACCGCCACCCCACGCTCGCCAATGGCCGCGTGAAGCTGCTCGTCATCCTGCTCTCGCCGGCGCACCGGCCGATCCAGGCGACGCGCGACCTGCCCGGCTTCTGGCGCGGCTCGTGGCGCGACGTGGCCAAGGACATGCGCGGCCGCTATCCGCGCCATCCGTGGCCCGACGATCCCATCCACGCCCAGCCGACCAGCCGCGCCAAGCCGCGCGGCACCTAGAGCGTCCCCAGGAAAAGTTGCAGACTCTTCTGGTTCGGAAACACAACAAAATCAATAATCTAGCCCGCGATCGTCGCCGCCAGCAGCGCCCACGCGGCCGAGCCCGGCCGGCTCATCTGGCGCAGCAGTGACATGTGGTCCGCGCCCGCCGCGGTCACGCGCCGGAACGGCGCTCCACTACGCGCCAGATGCGCCGCATAGGCCGCCGCCTGCATGTGGAACGGCGCCGTTTCCGCCGCGCCGGCGACGATGCCGAAGCGCACCCCCGGCGCCGGCGTGGCGCCGAGCGGCGACCAGCGCGCCACCTCGTCTTCCGTCAGGTGCAGTTGCGGCTGCAGGTAGCTCCTGGTGATCGGGGCGAGGTCGAAGAGCCCCGACAGGGCCAGCACCGCCTGCGGCCGCGGCGCCGGGAATGCCGCCTCGTGCGGCCCGCGCGCGCCCAGATAGGTGACGAGATGGCCGCCCGCCGAATGCCCGCTCGCCGTGATCCGGCCGGCATCGCCGCCGAACGCCGCAGCATGCGCCGCGAGCCACGCCAGCGCCGCGCGCGTCTCGCTGACCAGCCGCTCCATGCGCGCGCCCGGCATCAGCGTGTACTCGACGATGGCGGCGATGGCGCCCGCCGCGGCGACGCCCTCGGCGACGACCGCATAGTCCTCCTTCACCTGCGCCCGCCAGTAGCCGCCGTGGATGAACATGTGGATCGGCCGCGCTGCCGCCTCGCCCGGCGGAAAGTAGAGGTCGAGCCGCTGCGCCGGCGCCGGGCCGTAGGCGATGTCGCGCTGCGCCCGCAGCCTCTGCCGCGTTTGCGCGCTCGCCGCGCACAGTTCGGCGAACTGCGCGTCGAAATCGGCAAGCACGCTGCTCACGTCGAACGGATCGGTTTCGGTCATGCCTTCGCGCCCCAAATCGCCGGCGATTGTCCATGCCGGCGCCGGCCGCGCAAGCGACACCGAAGTTCCCGTTTTGTTTCGCGGCACACTCGGTTATGGTCGGCCCATCGTCCATGAGAGCCCGACATGCCTGATTACGTCATCGAACCGCCGCCGCAGCCCGTCGTTCCCGTCGCCGACGAGGGCGGCTTCTTTCCCGTGCGCCGCATCTTCTGCGTCGGGCGCAACTATGCCGAGCACGCCCGCGAGATGGGCTACGACTCCACGCGCGAGCCGCCCTTCTTCTTCATGAAGCCGGCCGATGCGCTGGTCATCGCCGGCGCCGACACGCCCTATCCGCCCGCCACCGCCGACCTCCACCACGAGGTCGAGCTGGTCGTCGCCATCGGCGCCGAGGCCACCGCCATCGCCCCCGCCGAGGCGCTCGCCCGGGTCTGGGGCTACGCCGTGGGCATCGACCTCACCCGCCGCGACCTCCAGGCCGAAGCCAAGAAGCTGGCGCGCCCCTGGGCGCTGGCCAAGGGCTTCGACGCCTCGGCCCCCATCGGCGACCTCGTGCCGGCCGCCCGCATCGGCCACCCCCGCTCCGGCCGCATCGCCCTCAGCGTCAACGGCACGCCGCGCCAGGCCGGTGACCTCGCCGAGATGATCTGGCCGGTGCCCGAGGCCATCGCCTATCTCAGCGGCTTCGTGACGCTCATGCCGGGCGACCTCGTCTTCACCGGCACGCCGGCCGGCGTCGGCGCCGTCAGCCGCGGCGACCGCCTCGAGGGCACCGTCGCCGGCGTCGGCAGCATCGGCACCACCATCGTCTGATGCCCACCTGGTCGCCGCAGCAGGACGCGGCGCTGCGCGCCGTCGGCGCCTGGCTCAAGGACCGCGACGGCCCGCAGGTGTTCCGCCTGTTCGGCTGGGCCGGCACTGGCAAGTCGACGCTGGCGCGCTATCTCGCCGAGGGCGTGCGCTCGGTCAGATACGCCGCCTTCACCGGCAAGGCGGCGCTGGTCATGCGCCGGAAGGGCTGCCGCGGCGCCTCCACCATCCATTCGCTCATCTACACGCTGATCTCGGAGAAGGAGGGCGAGCCGCGCTTCGCCCTCGACCCCGAGAGCGAGGCGGCCACCGCCGACCTCGTCGTCATCGACGAGGTGTCGATGGTCGACGAGCCGCTGGCCACGGACCTGCTCAGCTTCGGCACCAAGGTACTGGTGCTGGGTGATCCCTTCCAGCTCCCGCCGGTGCAGGGGGCGGGCTACTTCACCGCCCACGAGCCCGACATCATGCTCACCGAGATCCACCGCCAGGCCGCCGACAACCCCATCATCCGCATGTCGATGCAGATCCGCGAGGGCGGCCGTCTCGACTATGGCCGCTACGCCGATTCCGTCGTCATCCCCAAGGCCGCGGTGGACCGCGACGCCGTCGTCGCCGCCGACCAGGTGCTGGTCGGCCGCAACAGGACGCGCGTCGACTACAACGACCGCCTGCGCGAGCTCAGGGGCCTGCCGCACCACGAGCCGGTGGCCGGCGACCGGCTCGTATGCCTGCGCAACAATCCGCAGAAGCGCCTGCTCAACGGCCAGATCTGGCTGGCCGAGGACGTGCGCAAGCGCTCCTCCAGCCGCTATTCCATGGACCTCGTCCCCGACGAGGACAGCACCGCCACCGGCAGGAGGACCAAGGCGCATGTCGTCACCCATGCCGCCTTCTTCTCCGGCGAGGAGGACCAGCTGGGCTGGCCCGAGCGCCGCCGTTTCGACGAGTTCACCTTCGGCTACTGCCTCACCGTGCACAAGGCGCAGGGGTCGCAGTGGGACAAGGTCTACCTGTTCGACGAAAGCTTCGTCTTCCGCGAGGACCGGCGCCGCTGGCTCTATACCGGCGTCACCCGCGCCAGCGAGCAGATCACCGTCGTCGCTTGACTCACCCATAGCCCGGCAGCTATAGGATAATCCATAGCCAACCGGATATGGATCGCGTGCACGCCGCCCCCGACCTGCTGTTCCGCACCCTCGCGGATCCCACGCGGCGGGCGCTGTTCGAACGGCTCTGCCGCGACGGCGAGAAGACCGTGGCGGAGCTGACGGCCGGCGCCGGCGTCTCCCAGCCGGTGGTCTCGAAGCACCTCGGCCTGCTGCGCGAGGCGGGGCTGGTGCGGGCCCGGCCCGCCGGGCGCCGGACCCACTACAGCGCCCGGCCCGCGGCGCTCCTGCCGCTGACCGACTGGACGGCCGACATGACGAGCTTCTGGGAGACCCGCCTCGACGCGCTCGACTCCCTCATCGCAAGGATGGATCAATGACTGCCCCCGAGCGCCGTGTCGTCGCCGTCGAGCGCGAGCTCGCCGCGCCCCCCGAAAAGCTGTGGCGCGCCCTGACCCAGCCGCATCTCATCGCGGAGTGGCTGATGCAGACCGATTTCGCGCCCGTCCCCGGCCATCGCTTCACCCTGCGCCGCGAGCCGAAGCCCGGCGTGCGCGTCGTCGTCGACTGCGAGGTCGTCGCCGTCGAGCCGCCCAAAACGCTGTCCTACACCTGGTCGGCCTACGGCCTCGACAGCGTCGTCACCTTCACCCTGACGCCCACCGCCACCGGCACGCTGCTGCGCGTCGAGCAGGATGGCTTCCCGCCCGACATGCAGGCCGCCTACAAGGGCGCCCGCGCCGCCTGGCCGCAGATGCTCGCCGCCCTCGCGGAGCTGCTCGCCCGTATCGACTGACCCTCAACCGGAGACCCACAATGCCAGCCAAGAAAGCCCCCGCCAAGCAGGTCTTTTCCGCCGAAGAGCTGGAGGCGCTGCAGGAGACGAGGCGCGAGCGCAGGAAGGGCGGCAAGGCCGACGGCCTCGCCGACCTGCGCGCCGCGCTCGCCAAGCTGCCGCCGGCCGAAAAGGCGATGGGCGAGCGCCTGCACGAGATCGTCATGGCCAGCGCCCCCGGCCTCTCGCCCAAGACCTGGTACGGCATGCCCGCCTGGGCCGACGCCGCGGGCAAGGCGCTGTGCTTCTTCAAGCCGGCCGGCAAGTTCAAGGAACGCTATTCCACCTTCGGCTTCAACACCAATGCGGCGCTCGACGACGGCAATATGTGGGTCACCTCCTTCGCGCTGGTGAAGCTCGCGGCGGCCGAGGAGAAGACCCTCGCCGCGCTCGTCGGCAAGGCCGCCGGCGGTTGACGCGCATGGCCCGTCCCGACGCCCAGTACGGCGCCATCGTCATCCGCGGCGCGCGCGAGAACAACCTCAAGAACGTCTCGCTCGACATCCCCAAGCGCCGCATCACCGTGTTCACCGGCGTCTCCGGCTCGGGCAAGTCGTCGCTGGTCTTCGGCACCATCGCCGCCGAGAGCCAGCGCCTCCTCAACGAGACCTATCCGGCGTTCGTCCAGCAGTTCATGCCGCACTACGGCCAGCCCGACGCCGACCAGCTCGACAACATCTCGGCCGCCATCATCGTCGACCAGCAGCGGCTGGGCGGCAATTCGCGCTCCACCGTCGCCACCGTCACCGACACGGCGCAGATGCTGCGCGTCATCTTCTCGCGCCTCGCCACGCCGCGCCTCGGTCCGCCCGGGCTCTATTCCTACAACGACCCGCGCGGCATGTGTCCCGATTGCGAGGGCATCGGCCAGGTCGCGGCGATGGACATGGCGGCGGTGCTCGACGAGACCAAATCGCTCAACCAGGGCGCGCTGCTCCCCAAGGACTTCGCCGTCGACGGCTGGTGGTGGGAGATCTACCGCAATTCCGGCCTGTTCGACATGGACAAGCCGATCCGCAAATACACGAGGGAGGAGCGCTACAACCTCCTCGACCTCGACGATGGCCGCAAGGTCAAGGTCGGCAAGATCGGCCTCACCTACGAGGGCGTCGTCGCCAAGCTCAGGAAGGGCCTCGGCGCCAAGGACCCCGACAGCCTGCAGCCGCATGTGCGTGCCGAATACGACCGCATCTTCACCCGCCAGCTCTGTCCCGCCTGCCGGGGCGCGCGCCTCAATGCGGCGGCGCGCGGCAGCCGCATCGACGGCCACGACATCGCCGAGCTCTCGGCGCTGCAGGTCTCCGACCTCGTGCCCATCGTGCGCACCATCGCGGCGCCCGAGCTCAAGCCCATGCTCGACGCCCTCGCGGCCCGGCTCGACAACCTCGTCACCATCGGGCTCGGCTATCTGAGCCTCGACCGCGAGAGCTCCACCCTCTCGGGCGGCGAGAGCCAGCGCGTCAAGATGGTGCGGCACCTGGGCTCCTCGCTCACCGACATCACCTATGTCTTCGACGAGCCCAGCGTCGGCCTGCACCCGCACGATGTCGGCCGCCTCGCCGGCCTCATGCAGCAGCTGCGCGACAAGGGCAACACCGTGCTCGTCGTCGAGCACAAGCCCGACATGATGGCCATCGCCGACCACATCGTCGACATGGGTCCGCTCGCCGGCGCGGGCGGCGGCGAGATCGTCTACGAGGGCGACTATGCCGGCCTGCTCACCTCCGGCACGCTCACCGGCGACCACATCCGCAGCTACCAGCCGGTCAAGACGGCGCTGCGCCGGCCCACCGGTACGCTCGAGATCACGAAGGCCGCCGTCAACAACCTCCGGGACGTCTCCGTCGCCATCCCCGCCGGCGTCCTCACCGTGGTGACGGGCGTCGCCGGCGCCGGCAAGTCGTCGCTCATCCAGGCGGCGCTGCCCGCCGCCTATCCCGACACCATCATCATCGACCAGACCCTCGCCCGCGGCTCGCGCCGTTCCAACACCGCCACCTATACCGGCATCCTCGACAATGTCCGCAAGGCCTTCGCCAGGGCGACGGGCGAGAACGCCGCGCTGTTCTCGGCCAACTCCAAGGGCGCCTGTCCCGATTGCGGCGGGCTGGGCGTCATCTACACCGACCTCGCCCATCTCGACCCCATGATCACCGTGTGCGAGACCTGCAACGGCAGGCGCTTCACCGACGAGGTGCTGGCCCACAAGCTGCGCGGCCGCTCCATCTCCGATGTCTACGAGATGTCGGTGGACGAGGCTGTCGCCTTCTTCACCGAGCCGGCCATCGCCCGCACGCTCCAGGGGCTGGCCGATGTCGGGCTCGGCTACCTGACCCTCGGCCAGCCGCTCTCGACGCTCTCGGGCGGCGAGCGCCAGCGCCTGAAGCTCGCCGCCGAGCTGGGCGCCTCCGGCAATGTCTATGTGCTCGACGAGCCGACCACGGGCCTGCACATGCACGACGTCGATACGCTCATCGGCCTGTTCGACCGGCTGGTCGATGCCGGCTCCTCGGTCATCGTCATCGAGCACAATCTCGACGTGATCTCGCGCGCCGACTGGGTCATCGACCTCGGCCCCGGCGCCGGCAACGAGGGCGGCCGCGTCGTCTTCGAGGGGCCGCCCGCCGCGCTGCTTAAGGCCAGGGGCTCGCTTACGGGGCAGTTCCTGCGCCGGCGAGCGGAAAGCGCAGCGTAAAGCGCGAGCCCGTGCCGGCCATGCTGGCGAAGCTCGCCTCGCCGCCGATCTGGCCGGTGAGCGCGCCGATCAGCCGCCGGCCGATGCCCTTGGCCGGCCGCTCGGGGTCGAAGCCGACGCCGTTGTCCTCGATGGTGAGCTGGCCGCGCCCGTCCTCGCCGACGACGAGGCGCACCGCCAGCACCCCCGCCCGCCCGTCCTCGAAGGCGTGCTTGAAGGCGTTGGTCACCACCTCGTTGAGGATCAGCCCGAGCGGCGTTGCCGCGTCCTTGTCCACGCTCAGGTCGTCGAGCTCGGCGCGCACCTCCACCGCCGGGTCGTGGCCGGCGCGGATCGTCTCGATCAGCGTGTGCAGATAGTCGCGCACATGCACGATGCTGAAATCGTCCGAGCGGTAGATGTGCTCGTGCACCGCCGACATCGCCGCGATGCGCTGGCTCATATTGGCCTTGATCTCGCGCGGGATGGGCTGCATCTGCAACAGCCCCGCCACCGATTGCAGATTGTTCTTCACGCGGTGGTGGATCTCGCGGAACAGCACCTCGTTGTGCGCCACGGCGCCGGCCAGCTTGCGCTGCGTCTGCGCGCTCTGGCGCAGCAGCCGCGCCGCGAACAGCGAGCCGCCGAGCAGCGCCAGCGCAATCGGCAGCAGCAGCCACAGCACCACCCATACGGCATTCCACAGCCCGGCCAGCATCACGTCCTGCGAGATCGAGCCGAAGGCGACGACGCCGAATTCCGGCAGGTGGCGGAAGCCGACGACGCGCGCCACGCCGTCCGCCGGCGAGCGCCCGGATTCGTAGGTGCCCTGCGGCGCCGCCGCGATCTGCGACCAGAACGGCGAGGCGCTCGCCAGGTCGAGCGGCGCCGTGAGCGGCGGATAGCGCGCGATGAAGCGGCCGTCGTCGCGGGCGAGGCCCACCGTCGAGTCCGCCCCCAGCCGCTGCGGCGCCCAGAAGCGCTCCATCACCGCCGCGTCCAGCGCCAGCACGGCGACGCCGGCGAAAATGTCACCGCCCAGCCGCCGCGCCACCACGATCAGCGGCGCGCCGCTCGTCGCGTCCTGCGCCTGCGGCGCGATGGTCCAGTCGGCGCCGTTGGCGAGGGCCGCGAAATAGTCGGTCCCGGCAATGGAGTGCGGCAGGGCAGGGGTGCCGCCATTGGGCAGTTCCGTGCCGGCCGGGTCGTAGAGTCCGAGGCTGGCGTCGGCGGGCAGCGCCGCGAGCGCGGCGTCGAGCTCCGCCTTGGTCTCGGGTTCGAGCTCGGCCGGCTCGAAGGCGAGCTTCGATTCGATCAGCTCGAGCGCGCCGAGGCTGCTGCCCAGCATCCAGCCCGCCTGGGCGGCGACGAGGTCGGCGGCCTGCTGCGACTTGGCCCGCGCCGAGTCCAGCGTCTGCTGGTAGCCCTGCCAGCTGAGCACCGCGAAGATGCCGAGGATGACGAGCACCAGCCCGACGCTCAGGGCCACCACTGCGTCGGCCGCCTCCCAGCGCCGCCTGAGCAGCCAGTGCAACATGCCGCGCGCGGCGGCGAGGCGGGCCTCCGGGGCCCGCTCACCGTCTGCCGTCAAGGCATGCTCCTGCTGGTGAGTTCGTCGATGACGCTACGCAGGCCCGGCTCCTGTTTTCCGGCGAGGTTGGTGCTGCATGAAGCGCGCCGCGATCGCCTCAATGCCCAACCCGCCGGGGAGTTGCAAGCGTTTCGATTGGGGCCCGCGCCCGGCGGGCATCGCGCAAAAATCCTGATGGTGAGCCTCACCTTAGCTTGACGAAGTTTAGAACTCTTATAAACTACGCGCACTCACTTCGGGGATTTTTCGATGCGACTCACCCGCCAGACCAACTACGCCATCCGCACCTTGGTCTATTGTGCCGTCAACGCGCCGAAGCTCAGCCGCATCGCCGACATCGCGCATGCGCATTCGATCTCCGAGCTGTTCCTGTTCAAGCTCATCAAGCCGCTGGTCGAGGCCGGGCTGCTCGAGACGGTGCGCGGCCGCAAGGGCGGCATCCGCCTCGGCCGCCCCGCCAGCGAGATCACCATGCTCGACACCATCAAGCTGACCGAAGAGAATTTCGCGATGGCGGACTGCTTCGACGGCGGCAGCGACGTGGCGTGCCCGCTGGCCGACAATTGCGACCTCAACGGCGCCCTGCGCGAGGCGCTCGGCGCCTTCTTCGAGGTGCTCGACAGCTATACGATCGCCGACCTCGCCGGCAAGCGCCGGCACCTGCGCGCCCGCCTCGGCCTCGAGCTTGAGGAACTGGGCGAGTTCACGCAACATTAGCCGGAGCGCTTTCGGGAAAAGTCGCCGACTTTTCCGCTTCGAAAGCGCGACAATGATCCAGAGCCCGCCGGCGCATCCCGCGCCGGCTGCTTCCGGTGCGGAGCGCCTGTGCCCGAAAGGCTGCGCGAGCTTGTCGCTGTCGCTGTGGCGCTTTCCATCGGCGCCGCGGCCTTCCTCGCCTATTGCGGCTGGACCGTCCTCGCCCCCACCAACATCGCCTGGCTCGCCGTCGGCGACCGCGCCATGCACCAGCTCGGCTGGATGTTCTACCGCGCCGCGCCCTGGGGCTGGCCGCCGGGCGCGAGCCCGCGGCTCGGCATCGAGCTGGCGAACTCCATCGCCCTCGTCGACGGCCTGCCGCTCCTCGCCCTGCCGTTCAAGCTCGCCGCGCCGCTGCTGCCCGAGCCGTTCCAGTACTGGGGCTGGTGGCTGCTCGCCAGCTTCATGCTGCAGGCCGGCTTTGCCTATGCCGTCGCGCGCGCGCTCGCGGCCGGCCGGGGCGTGGCGCTCGCCGCCGCCGCCTTCGCCGTCATCGCGCCGGCCTTTCTCTTCCGCGTGCCGCTGCACATGGCGCTGTCGAGCCATTTCGTCCTGCTTGCCGGCCTCTATCTCTATCTGCGCCGCACGCCGCCGGCCTGGTGGATGTGGCCGCTGCTCGCCGCCGCGACGGCCGCCATCCATGCCACGCTTCTGGCCATGGTGCTGGCGCTCTGGGGGGCGGCGCTGGTCGAGCGGCTCTGGCGCCGCCGCCTCGCGCCCGGCCGCGCCGCTGCCGAGGCGGCGCTGCTCGGCGGCGCCACGCTCGCCATGCTCTACCTCGTCGGCTTCTTCGGCATCGGCTCCTATGGCGCCGGCGGCTATGGCGACTACAAGCTCAACCTCGCCTGGCCGCTCCTCACCTATGGCTGGTCGACGCTTCTCCCCGAGCTGCCGCATACGCGCTTCGACTATGAGGGTCTGAGCTTTCCCGGCCTCGGCATCCTCGGGCTGCTGCTCGTCGCCGCTCTTGCCGGCGCGCGGCAGCCGATGTCCCGCCGCGCGCTGCCCCTCATGGCGATGCTCCTCGCCCTCATGGCCTTCGCCGTCTCCAGGTCGCCCAGCTTCGGGGCCATCGATCTCGGCACCCTGCCCATGCCCGCCTTCGTCAATGCCGTCGGCAGCGCCTTCCGCTCCACCGGCCGCTTCGTCTGGCCGCTGCTCTATCTCGTCACCATCGGCGCCGTCGTCCTTGTCGGCCGCCGCTTCCGTCCGCGGGTGGCGCTGCCGCTCCTCGCCATAGCCTTTGTCGTCCAGGTCGCCGACTCGGCGCCAGCCTGGCAGAAGTTCATGGCGCAGCTGCCGGCGCCGTCCGCCACCTGGCCCACCCCGCTGGCCTCGCCGCTGTGGGCGCGCGCCGCTGCCGCCGGCTACGATCGCGTGCGCGCCATCCCCAACGACATCGGCATTTTCAGCGACTTCCAGGCCGTCGGCTACTACGCCGTCACCCACGGCATGGACACCGACATCGCCTATCTCGGCCGCGTCGACGCCCGCGCCAGGATGGCCCTCGCCGCCCGCAAGGCCGCGCAGCTCGAGACCGGCGCCTTCGAGCCGCGCACGCTCTACCTGCTCGACGTGCCCTCGGCCCTCGCCGTGATGGCGCATCTGAGGCCCGGCGACCTCCTCGCCACCATCGATGGCCGCATCGTCTTCGCGCGCGGCGGCGCGCCGCTCGTCGACGGCCTCGGCATCGACCCCGTGCCCATGATGGGTGGCCGCGCCGGGGCGGCTGTGGCATATGGCGGCGCACCGTCTCCCTGACCCCACGCTCTCATGGCCGCCGCCCCCATCCTCGCGCTGCAATCGATCCGCCTGACGCTCGGCGCGAGCCTCCTGCTCGACAATGCCGAGCTGTCGGTGCTGCCCGGCGACAAGATCGCGCTGGTCGGGCGCAACGGCTCGGGCAAGTCGACGCTGCTGCGCATCGCTGCCGGCGAGATCGAGCCCGATGGCGGCCGCCGCTTCCTGCAGCCCGGCGCCACCATCCGCTACCTGCCGCAGGAGCCCGACCTGGGCGGCTACGCCACGACGCTCGACTACGCCGCCGCCGGCCTTGAGGCCGGCAACGACCCGCACCGCGCCCGCTACCTGCTCGAGCAACTCGGCCTCACCGGCGCCGAGGACCCCGCGCGCCTCTCCGGGGGCGAGGCCCGCCGCGCCGCGCTCGCCCGCGTGCTGGCCCCCGAGCCCGACATCCTCCTGCTCGACGAGCCCACCAACCATCTCGACCTGCCTTCCATCGAATGGCTCGAGGCCGAGCTCGCCGCGTTGCGCTCGGCGCTGGTCATCGTCAGCCACGACCGCCGCTTCCTCTCCGACCTGACCCGCGCCACCGTCTGGCTCGACCGCGGCACGGCGCGCCGGCTCGACCGCGGCTTCGCCGCCTTCGAGGACTGGCGCGACGGCGTGCTCGAGGAAGAGGAGACGGCGCGCCACAAGCTCGACCGCCAGATCGTGCGCGAGGAGCATTGGCTGCGCTACGGCGTCACCGCCCGCCGCAAGCGCAACGTCCGCCGCCTGCAGGGCCTCGCCGACCTGCGCCGGGAACGGCGCGAGCAGAAGCGCCAGGTCGGCACGGTGAAGCTCGCCGTCACCGAGGCCGACCTCTCCGGCCGCCTCGTGCTCGAAGCCGAGAACATCTCCAAGCGCTTCGGCGAGCGCGTCATCGTGCGCGATTTCTCGACCCGCGTGCTGCGCGGCGACCGACTTGGCATCGTCGGCGCCAACGGCGCCGGCAAGACCACGCTCATCCGCCTGCTCACCGGTGCGCTGGAACCCGATTCCGGCCGCGTCCGCCTGGGCAGCGGCATCGAGCTCGCAACGCTCGACCAGCGCCGCGCCAGCCTCGATCCGGCGACGACCCTCAAGCAGGCCCTGACGGCCGGCGGCTCCGACACGCTGCTGGTCGGCGGCCAGCCGCGCCACGTCATGGGCTACAT
Organism: Devosia sp.; assembly: GCA_039808625.1. Lineage (GTDB taxonomy): Bacteria > Pseudomonadota > Alphaproteobacteria > Rhizobiales > Devosiaceae > Devosia_A. The sequence continues at coordinate 12,487 of JBDHTK010000028.1, forward strand.
GAAGGACTTCCTGTTCACGCCCGAGCAGGCGGGCACGGCGGTCGGCAAGCTCTCGGGCGGCGAGCGCGGCCGGCTGGCGCTGGCGCGGCTCCTGGCGCTGCCCTCGAACCTGCTGGTCCTCGACGAGCCGACCAACGACCTCGACCTCGAAACCCTCGATCTGCTGCAGGAGATGCTGGGCGACTATCCCGGCACGGTGATCGTCGTCAGCCACGACCGGGATTTCCTCGACCGCGTGGCGACCAGCCTCGTCGTCGCCGAGGGGGACGGGCGCTGGACCGAATATGCCGGCGGCTATTCCGACATGGTGGCCCAGCGCGGCCACGGCGTCGGCACGCCCGCGGCCTCGCGCGCCGAAAAGGCCCCGCGCGCCACGCCGGCAGCGACGGCCCCGGCGCCGCGCCAGAAGCTCTCCTTCAAGCACAAGCACGCGCTTGAAACGCTGCCGGCAAGGATCGCCGCGCTGGAGGCCGAGATGGCGGCGCTCGGCGCCCGCCTCGCCGATGCCGGGCTCTACGCCCGCGATCCCAAGGCCTTCGCCGCGGCCTCCGAGCGCCTCGCCGCCGCGCAGGCCGAAAAGGCCGCCGCCGAGGACGAGTGGCTGGCTCTCGAGCTGCTGCGCGAGGAGCTCGAGGGCTAGAACGGGATTTCTGGGATCTGCAGGATCTGCAGCGCTTCGGGCGGCTCGCCGCGCAGCCGCCGCAACAGCAGCTCGCCCAACTGCTGGCCGGCCAGCGAAATGTCCTCGCTGATGACGTCGACCTTGGGTCGCACCAGCGAGAAGATGCCGCTCATCTGCTTGGTCACGAGGTCCGCGTCGCGGCCGATGACGCGCCCAGCGTCGGAAATGCCGGCCATCACCGCCAGCGCCACCGCGTCGCCGGGACAGAGATAGGCGTCGGGCGGGTTGCCCTGGGCGATGCGGTCCACCGTCGCCTGCCGCACCGCCTCGGCGCTGTCGTCGAGCGTCACGCGCGTCTCGAACTCGGCTGCGATGCCGGTTTCCGCCGCCGCCGCCAGCACGCCCTGCCGCAGGTGGCGGGCAAAGGTGAAGCGCTCCGGCGCGCCGATCGCCGACACCCGCCGGCGCCCCTTGGCGTAAAGGCGCTTCACCCCCTCATAGGCGAAGGCGAAATTGTCGTAGTCGACATAGGGATGGGCGCCCACCGTCTCCGTGCGCCCATGCGTCACGAACGGGAAGTCGTTGTCGAGCAGCAGCTTCACACGTGCGTCGCCGGGCTCGGTGCGCGAAAAAATGACGCCGTCGGCCATGCGGTTGGACAGCACGTACTGGATCGGATCGAGCGGCGCGCCGTCGCGGAATCCCGGCGTGATGACGAGGTGATAGGGCGTGCCGCGCAGCGCCGCGCTGATCCCGGCCACGAGCGATTGCGAGAAATTGAGGATCTCGTCATGCGGATCGAGCACGAGGCTGATGACATGGGTGCGCCCGGTCTTCAGCCGGAGCGCCGTGCGGTCGGGCACATAGCCGATCTCGGCCGCGATCTTCTGCACCCTGAGGCGCGTCTCGGCATTGAGCTCGGGCGCGTTGTTGAGGGCGCGCGAGATGGTGGTGACGGCCAGCCCCGTCATCTGGGCGATGGTGCGCAGGGTCGGCTTGTCCGAACGCGGCGCACCGGGCTTGGCGCGCGGTCTCTCGCGCGGCTCCAGTCCAGACACGATTCCCCTCCGTGGCGACGCCCCGGGCCCTCCCGGCGCAAAAGCTCAACAGATCGTGCAATCGATTTCAAGCCTCTGCCCCGCCGGCGCAATTGATCGAAAGTCGGAAGGGAGCGGGGCAGGCGCTTGCGCGTTTTCGCCGGCGGCCGGCAAAACAGTTCACGGCGGCCGCTTGCGCATTGCCCCGAAGCGGCGCATGTTGGGCGTGTGGCGAGAGATCGCCACAGAGCGGTTTGCTGTCCGGCCTCCATGCCGGCAGGCAAGCCTTGTGTCTGGCCTCGCGCCTTCCGGCGCCCGGAACGGAAAGGGACGGAAGAAATGATTCGCATTGCTTCGCTCGAGCTCCGAACCGCTCTTATGGCCAAATGCGTACGAGCCCCCAAAGGGTGTCAACGAAACTGGCGAATGTGATCGCGGGCCGCGCCCACCGTCACACCCCCTTCTCACAGTTCCGCTAACACCCCGGCCGCCGACTTCCGGCGCCGCAGGAGGCTATTCATGCAGCATCAGACGATTTCACGGCCGCCCGCGTCGCGGCCCGTCGCCATCGAGGTGGATGGCGAGCCCCTCGGCGTCGTTGTCCCCGCCGATCAGGGCTACCGGTTCCTGGCCGTCCGCTACGCCGCCTTCGCGCTCGACGGGCAGGTGTTCGGCTCCATCGAGGAAGCGCGTGCCGCCATCGGCGACGCGGTCCGTGGCGAGGCGATCTAGCCCGCCGGAACGGGCACGGGAGCCGGGGCCGCCGCTAGAACCGGATTATATCCTCCGGGAACGAAACCCCCGCCGGGCGCTCCGGCGAGGGTCCACCTTGCGGCTCGATGCGAGGCCTACTGCGCGGCCGGGGTGTCGAGCACCAGCTCCGACGAGGTCGTCGGCGGCTCGGACGACAGCACTTCCGACATCACCGACGAGGCTTCGGAGGCGATCGAGCTCATCATCGATTCGACCGACGAGGTGGCGGGCGGCACGGAGCTGGCCGGCGGCGGGGCTGCCGACGAGCTCACCACCTCGCTCGATACCGCCGGCGTGTCGACGACGGTGGTGGTGGTGTTGCGGTTGAAGATCCACACGAGGCCGACGATCACGATCACGGCGACGATGATGATAATCCAGGTATTGCGGTTCATGGAAATTGCCCTTGGTTGGAGGAGACTCGACCGGGAGTGATGTCTAGGTGCCTTGACGCTTTGCCGCTTCCCGTCCGGGCGGCCAGCAGGTTCTCATCCGTCATTGGCGGCATTCAGTTCGGCGGGGCTCTTGCCGTCGCCGTCCGCGGCGCTGCCGCCTAGCGCAGTTTCCACGGCCTCGGCAAGGGCGACGACGTCGATGGTGCCCTTGATAGGATAGCTGGCCAGCCGGTCGGGATCGCGCGATCCCATGCCTGCCTGCCCCTGTGCGGACAACTCGTCCAGCAGCGCCTGGAGCACCACGGACGCCGTCCCGTCGTCAGCCATTGCCATCCACCTGAATGCCGTTGCTGTCCACCCTGACCTGCAGCGAGGGCTGCTGCGACTGCTGGTAGATCAGGTACCCGCCCAGGGCGAGCACCGCCACCACCAGAACGCCGATCACGGTGTAAAGCCCATTTCTAGTCATGATTTCCTTGCCCCTGTAACTGTGACGCATTTCGGGCAGAAACGCGGTTCCGCCGGAAAAGGTTCAATGCGCCGCAGCAGGGCGGCCCGCCAGCCGGCGCGCGCGGGTGCCACTTTCCTGTTCGAGACTGCGGTGGGCCCGCGGCGAAACCCATTTCACCGTTTCACCGCCCCGGCGAAATGCTCTAGGGATGCGCCCTGTCGAGGCAATGCCGGCTGGCGGGGGCGAAATGAACCGGGATCTGTTGCAGGAGCTGTTCCACGTGGCCGTCGCCGCGGCCGATCCGGGGCGCGCCATCCTCGCCCACCTGCCCGAAAAGCCGCGCGGGCGCACCGTCGTCGTCGGCGCCGGCAAGGCTGCCGCCGTCATGGCGCGCGCCTTCGAGGCGGCCTGGGACGCGCCGCTCGAAGGCCTCGTCGTCACCCGCTACGGCCACGCCGTGCCCACCGCGCGCATCGAGGTGGTCGAGGCCAGCCACCCGGTGCCCGACGAGGCCGGCTACCTCGCCGCCCGTCGCATGATGGCCACGGTGCACGGCCTGTCCCCCGACGACCTCGTGGTGGCGCTGATCTCGGGCGGCGGCTCGGCGCTGCTGCCGGCGCCGGCACCCGGCCTCGATTTCGCCGACGAGCAGGCGGTGACGCGGGCGCTGCTCGCCTCCGGCCTCTCCATCGCCGGCATGAACCTCATCCGCAACGAGCTGAGCGCCATCAAGGGCGGGCGGCTCGCCGCGCTGGCCGCGCCGGCGCGGGTCGCGACCCTCGTCGTGTCGGACGTCGCCGGCGACGATCCCGCCCTCGTCGCCTCGGGGCCGACCGTGCCCATCGCCGGCTCGCGCGCCGAGGTCCGCCGCCTCGTCGCGCTCCACCGTCTGGCCCTGCCGCCGGCCGCCGCCGCGCTGCTTGCCGGTGACGCCAATGCGGCGCCGCGCCCCGATGATCCGCGCTTCGCCCGCAACACGGTCGAGGTGGTCGCCTCCGCCGCGCTGTCGCTCGATGCGGCGGCCCGCGCCGCCGCATCGCACGGCCTTGCCGCCCACATCCTCTCCGATGCCATCGAGGGCGAGGCGCGCGACGTGGCGCTCGTCCTCGCCGCGCTCGCCCGCGAAGTCGCCAGCCGAAACCGGCCTTTTGCCAGGCCGGCGCTGCTGCTCTCGGGCGGCGAAACCACGGTGACGGTGCGCGGCACCGGCAAGGGCGGGCGCAACGCCGAATTCCTCCTCGCCTTCGCGCTCGCCATCGATGGCCTCCCCGGCATCGCGGCGCTCGCCGCCGATACGGACGGCATCGACGGCTCCGAGGACAATGCCGGCGCCGTCGCCGACGGCACCAGCGCGGCCCGCATGCGCGCCGCCGGCATCGATCCGCGCGCCGCGCTGGCCGGCAACGACGCCTGGACCGCCTTTCACGCCGTGGGCGATCTGTTCGTCACCGGCCCCACCGGGACCAACGTCAACGACTTCCGCGCCATCATGATCGGCTAGCGTCCAGCCTTCTTCATGTCCGGCAGGAACACGGTGAGCAGGCCGAACAGCGGCAGGTAGCTCGTGATCTGGAACACGAAGTCGATGCCCCGCGCGTCGGCGAGCGCCCCCATCAGCGCCGCGGCGATGCCGCCCATGCCGAAGGCGAAGCCGAAGAACATGCCCGCCACCGTGCCGACGCGCCCCGGCATCAGCTCCTGAGCGAACACGACGATGGCCGGGAAGGCGGAGCTCAGCACGGCGCCGATCACCACCACCAGCACGATCGCCCAGGTGAGGTCGGCATAGGGCAGCGCCAGCGCGAAGGGCAGGACGCCCAGGATCGAGAACCAGATGACGAACTTCGCCCCGAACCGGTCGCCGATCGGTCCGCCCAGATAGACACCCGCCGCCGAGGCGGCGAGATAGAGGAACAGCATGATCTGGCTCGTCTGCACGTCCACGCCGAACTTCTCGATGAGATAGAAGGTGAAGTAGTTGGCGATGGACGCCGTGTAGGCGTTTTTCGACAGCGTCAGCAGCACCAGCACGACAAGCGCGACACCCGTCGTCCGCCGGTCGAAGACGAGCCGGCGCGCCGGCGCCTGCCGCTGCGCCGCCTCGCGCAGGCGCGCCGCATACCAGCGCCCCACCCGGGCGAGGATGACCATGCCGGCGAGCGCCGCGAAGCCGAACCACGCCAACGCGCTCTGGCCGCGCGGCGCCACCACGAAGGCGGCGAGCAGCGGCCCGATCGCGGCGCCGGCATTGCCGCCCACCTGGAAGGCCGATTGCGCGAAGCCGTAGCGTCCGCCCGAGGCCAGCCGCGCGACGCGCGAGCTTTCGGGGTGGAACACCGCCGAGCCGAGCCCGATGGCCGCCGCGCCGGCAAGCAGCAGCGCGTAGTTCCCGGCAAAGCCGAGCATCACCAGCCCGACCAGCGTGAACCCCATGCCCACCGCCAGCGAATAGGGCTGCGGGCGCCGGTCGGTCTGGAAGCCGATGACCGGCTGCAACAGCGATGCCGTCACCCGGAAGGTGAACGACAGGAGCCCCACCTGCACGAAGTCGAGCCCGTGCGTCTCCTTGAGAATGGGGTAGATCGCCGTGAGCAGCGACTGCATGACGTCGTTGATGAGATGGCACACCGCCACCGCGAAAATCACCGCATGCGCCGTCTTCTGCGCGGTGGGCAGGCTGGTCGTCGTCAATCGGGAAATCCTTGCAACTGCCGCCACTGTGCCGCGCGCCTTGCCGCTTGGCGAGTCCGGAACCGTGCCGAACCGTTCGGCCGGCTTGCCGCTGGCCAGGCGGCGGGGCGCGTGCGATGAAGGAGGGCGCGGCTCCAGCAAAGGTGGCGGCGATGTCCGAGCCCTGGTCGATCCATCCCGAGGCGCATCTGGTGCACCGCATCGGCTGGCTGCGCGCCGCCGTGCTCGGCGCCAATGACGGCATCGTCTCCGTCGCCTCCATCCTCGTCGGCGTCGCCAGCGCCGGTGCCGATCACGGCGCGGTCGTCGTCGCCGGCCTCGCCGGGCTGGTGGCCGGCGCCATGTCGATGGCGGCGGGCGAATATGTCTCCGTCTCCTCGCAGACCGACACCGAGCGTGCCGATCTCGCGCGCGAACGGCGCGAGCTCGAGCTGCATTGGGACGACG
>JBDHTK010000029.1:0-17735 GCA_039808625.1 Devosia sp.
CGAGGCGAGGATGTCGCCGCTCTGCTGGTCGGCGACGACGATGGCCACCGACACTTCGGGGCCGAGCGCCGCCGCGCGCGAGGCGCCGAGCCTTTCGAGCGCCTGCTGCAATTGCCGCTTCACGGTGAGCGTCACGGTGCGCGCGTTCGGGGCGGCCGTCACCGCCTGCTGCGCGAGGTGCGCGGCGAGCATGGGGAATTCGCGCCGCGCCGTCGGCACCGCCTCGCGCCTGGCCGCCGCCGCCTCCTCGGCGCCGATCAGCCCGGCCGTCACCATGCGCTCGAGCACCATGTCGCGCGCCGCCTCGGCGGCCCTGGGGTGGAGGTCCGGCCGCCGCGCCTCCGGCGATTGCGGCAGCGCCACGAGCAGCGCCGCCTCGGCGGTGGTGAGCCGCCCCGGCTCCTTGCCGAAATAGGCGAGCGACGCGGCGCGGATGCCCTCGATATTGCCACCATAGGGGGCGAGCGTCAGGTAGAGGGTGAGGATCTGCTCCTTCGTCAGCTCGTGCCCCAGCCGGTCGGCATGGATCATCTGGCGCAGCTTCATCGGCATCGAGCGCGTCGGTTCGGCCTCGATGAGCCGTGCCACCTGCATGGTCAGCGTCGAGCCGCCCGAGACGATCCGCCCGCCGGCGAGCACGAACTGCCCCGCCGCCCGCGCCACCCCCGACCAGTCGATGCCGCGATGGGCGGCGAAATGCTGGTCCTCATAGGCGATCAGCATGTCGATGAAACGCCGGTCCACTTCGGCCGGCGTCACCGGCAGGCGCCAGCGTCCCTCGGGCGTCGTGAACGGGCGCAGCAACTGCCCGTCGCGGTCCACCACCTCCGCCGACACCGGCAGCGTCGCGGGGTCGGGCGTCGCCGGCAGGCCGGCCGCCACCTCGGCGACATAGCCGCGCAGATAGGCGACGCCGCCGACGCCGAGGCCGCCGAACACGATCAGCCCGGCGGCGGCCCAGCGGGGGAGGCGCAGCCGCCTGCCGCGCCGCCGCGAGGCGAGGGGCGTGCTCATGGCCCGGCCGTCTTCACCTCGATGGCGCCCGCCTCCGTGTTGCCGCGGAACTCGGGCCGGTACATGTCCTCGGCCGTGGCGCCGGGCAGGACGAACGTTCCCGGCGCCGTGGCGCGCACCATATAGGCGGTCGAGAACGCCTCGACCGGCGCGGTGTAGCGGAAGGCGGCGACGTAGCGGTCGGTGCGCGATTCCACATGCGTCGGCGTGTTGACGCTGATCCAGTTCAGCTCGCCCACGCCCTCGGCCTGCGACAGGTCGGGGTTCTCGATCTCGAAGCCCGCCGGCAGCGGGTCGACGATGAGATAGCTCCCCGAGCCGAGCTGCGTCGGCCGCACCGACAGCACCACGACGAAGCGGTCGTTCTGGCGCACCTCGTCGAGGCTCGCCGGCGTGCCGTCGACGCCGTAGTAGCTGCGCTCGATGGCGAGGCCGTGCGCGTTCGCCGGCGGCGGCGTGGCGGGGATGCCGGTGACCGTCACCGTCGCCTCCGTCGCGGCATTGCCGGTATTGGCGATGCTCACCGGGGCGTCGTCGAACGCCTCCTGCATGTAGTGCCGGTAGACCGTGCCGGTCAGCGCCTCGCCGTCGATGGTGATGGCGCCGTCGGCCGTGCCCCGCGCCAGGCTCGCAGCGGCGACCAGCGTCCAGCCATCCTCCTGCGTCGAGGTCCAGCGCGTGGCATCGCGCAGCTCGCCGAGCCGCTCGGCCAGCGCGCCGAGATCGACGCCGGCAGGCTTGAACTCGGCGGCCAGCGCCAGCACCGCGGCGGTGTCGCGCAACTGGCTGCCATAGTCGGCCCGGTAGACCTTGGGGTCGTCCTTGACCTTGAGGTCGTCGAGCGCCGCCGCGAAGGCCGCGCTGGCGCGGGTGCGGTCGCCGTAAAGGGCGAGCGCGGCGCCGAGCTGGGCCTTGGCGAGGGGCGAGCCGAAGCGGTCGAGCCGCGCCTCGAAATAATAGCGCAGGTCGCCGATGGCCGCCCGCCCGGCACGGGCGAGATCGTAGAGCGCGTAGGCGATGTCCTCGCCGCCCTTGTCGAAATCGGCCGCGTAGGACACCTGGTTGCCCAGGTTGTCGAGCGCCATGGTCAGTGCCTGCTCGGGCACCGCATGGCCTTCGTCCTTGGCCCTCAGCAGGAACTCGGTGACGAAGGCGTCGAGCCACAGGTCCGTCCAGCTATAGGTGCCCCACAGCCCGAAGCTGCCCGCCGAGGTCTGCTTGGCGAGCAGGTCGGCGATGGCGTCGCTGAGGCGCCGGTCGAGCTCGGCATCCGTCCCCATGCCGAGGCCGGACGCGACGGCGTTGAGATAGAGCAGCGGCATGGCCCGGCTCGCCACCTGCTCGGCGCAGCCATAGGGGTAGCGGTCGAGATGGTAGAGCAGGCCGGGCACGTCGAGCCGCGCGATGGGCCCGACCGCCAGCGTCAGCGAGCCGGTGTGCGGCACGAGTCCGGCGAAGCGGTCGCTGTCGAGCACGACCGTCTCGCCCGGCCCGATGCTGAGGCGGGTGCGCGTCGTCTCCTCGCTGGCCGCCGGGCGCACGCCCAGGGTCAGCGTCTTGACCATCGTCACGCCGTCCGGCTGTGTCACGATCAGCTTGAGGTCGTTGTCGCCGATGGCGGTGCCGGTGAGCCCGAGATTGAGCGCGGTACGCCCCTCCTTGTCGAGCTCGAACGTCGTTTTGGCGGCGTCCGTTCTCAGGCCGTCGCCGGTCAGGAGCTCGACGCTGTAGGTGCCGGCCGGCCCCGAGACATTGTTGACCTCGACGAGCAGCCGCGAGGCGTCGTCGAGCCTCAGGAAGCGCGGCGGGCTCAGGGTGACGACCACGGGATCACGCACGAACACGTCGGCCTGGGCATGGCCCACGGCGCTGTCGGTCCACGCCATCGCCATCAGCCGCACCGTGCCGGCGAAATCCGGCATGTCGAAGCTGACCTCGGCGGTGGCGTCGGCGCCCACCGTGACGATGCCCGAATGCAGCGCCACCAGCACGCTGGTCGCCGGCGGCGTCGAAAGCCGCGAGGCGAACTCGTCGCCGCCCACATGCAGCGCGCCGGGCGTGCCCTGCGTCGGGTCGATCAGCATGCCGTAGAGGTCGCGGAAGGCGACGCCGAGCTGGCGCTGGCCGAAATACCAGCCATCCGGGTCGGGCGTCGCGAAGCGCGTCAAATTGAGGATGCCGAGATCCACCGCCGCCACGGCCACATAGGCCGTCTCGCCCGGCTGCACATTGGCAAGCTTCACCGTCGCGGTGAGCGGCTGGCGCGGCAGCGCCTCGCGCGCCACCTCGATGCTGGTCTCGAGCCGGCGGTCGGCCGGATCGACATCGGCATAGGCGAGGCCCAGCGCCCGCGCCGGCATGCGCTTCTCGGCGGCCGAGGCGGGCCGGTAGAGCAGGGCCGTCACATAGGCGCCCGGCCCCCAGTCGGCGGTCACCGTCAGCGGCACGGTGGTGCCGCCTTCCGGCACCTCCACGGCGTGCATCTCGATGATGCTGTCGTCGACCACCAGCACCAGCGCCGCGCCGGCGAATTGCGGGTCGAGCTTGAGGTTGGCGGTCTCGCCGATCCTGTAGCTCGGCTTGTCGAGCACGGCGCGCAGCGTGTCCGGCGTGTCCGAGCCCGCCTGCGCGTAATAATAGCCGGCATAGAAGCTGTAGCTCGAGGCCGTGGCGTTCTCGCCCGTGCTCTCGATCTCGAGCAGGTACTGGCCCCAATCGACCGGCGCGGCGATCGTCGCCGGTCCGTCGGCGCGGGCGTCCACCGTGCCGTCGGCGACCTGCCGCTGCGTGGTGATCGGCTCCCAGCGCCAGGTGCCGTTGGCGCGATACCACTGGTAGGTGGTTTCGATGCGCGACAGCGTCCAGGTCAGCCCCGCCTTGTCCACCTGCCTGCCCCCGGGCGACACGGCGACGATGTCGAACGCCGCCTCGCTGCCCTCGGCCAGCCCGTCGCCGGCGGAGAATTTCGGTCTGATGCCGATGCGGTCGACCTCGGCCAGCACCGGCCGGCTGAGGCTGCGCTCCACCGTGCGGCCATTGGTGTCGACCAGCCTGAGCAGGATCTGCGCCTCCATCGGGCGCGTGCTCGCCATCGGCGCGGGCAGCGTCACCTCGGCGGTGGCGTGGCCTTCCGCGTCGGTGGGGCCGACGGCGCCGAGCGGCTGCCGGTCGGCGCTCGCCGTGTCGTCCTCCCGCCCGAAGCTGTAGCCGGGGAAGCCGGCCAGCCCCGTCACCGGCCGCACGATGGTGTCGGCCTCGATGCTGAGGTCGGGCGCCGTGGCGCCGTAGAGATACCGGGCGGTCACCTCGACGGGCGTCGGCGCTTCCGGGGCGATCGGCGCGTCCGGCGCGCTCACCTCGAAGGCCAGCCGCTCGGGCTCGAAATCCTCGACGAGGAAGCCGACCGAAGTCAGCGCTGGCGCCTTGGTGTCGGCGTAAAGCCGCAGGCGCCACGAGCCCCGCATGGCGCCCTCGCCCAGCTCATAGGCGAGGAAATAGCCGCCCGCGCCCTTGTCGGCCAGCACCTCGCGGTCGGCGATGACGCCGTCCGGCCGCTCCACCTCGACGGTGATCGGCAGGTCGTGCAGGGCATTGGCCTTGATGTCGCGCACCAGCGCCGTGAGGAACACCGTTTCGGTCGGCCGGTAGACGCCGCGCTCGGTGGTCGCGAACACGTCGATCGGCCCCGGCGTCGGGCGCCCCTCGACGCCGCGGTCGGTGAGGTCGAAGGCGCTGCGCGTGAGGTCGAGGAAGGCGTAGTCGTCGGTCGTCTCGGCCACCAGCAGTTGCGGCGCACGGCCGGCTTCGCCGCGGGCGAGGCCCGGCGCGAAATCGGCGCGTCCCGCGGCGTCGGTCGTCGCGCTGCCGAGCACCTCGTTGTTGCGCGCCACGAGCTTCACCGGCACGCCGGCCACCGGCGCGGCGCTCGTCAGCGAGCGCACGAAGGCGTGCACGCCGTCCTCGCCCGAGACCGTGGTCAGCCCCAGATCGGTGACGATGAACCACTGCGTCGCGAGGCTGGCCCAATAGTCCTGGGTGCCGCCGGTCACCTTGGCCGTCACCACATAGGCGCCCGGCTGCAGTCCGGCCAGTGCCGTGCTCACCGGAATGGCCGTCGTCACCATGGCGTTGGGCTCGCCCTTGGCCAGGTCCACCGTGCCCTCGAAGGTCTTGTCGCCATACTGGAAGGCGACGTCCTCGGCCGAATAGCCGGAGAGGTCGTTCTGGAAGATGCCGTTGCGCACCGCCGCCGCGATGGAGCGGTCGCCGATGCGGTAGATGACGACGTCGGCGCTCTGGGCGTTGACCGAGGTGATCGGCAGGCCGCCGCCGAGCCCGGCGGGCATCACATAGGCGGTGTTGGCGAAGGCGACGAAAGGCGTGCGGTCGGGCACGTAGACGTTGAGATCGACATTGGCCGGCAGCACCTCGCCATCGGCCGAGGGCAGCCCGGCGCGCAGCGTCAGCGCATAGCGCGTGCCGTGCGTGACGCCGCTGATGCACAGCTGGCTCTGTTCGCTCTCGACGGCGATCTGCGGGGCGCCGGCGACGCTCACATAGCTCGACAGGTCCGTGGTCGGCGGCGGCAGCGGATAGGAGAACACGGCGCAGATGCGCGGGCTCGCCGCTTCCGAATCGACATTGGTGTCGACCACGCGGAAGCCGTGCTCGGCCACCGCCTTGTCGAGCCGGGCCTGCAGCGTGGCGTCGTCGACGAGCCTGAGGCTCGCGCGATAGCTGGCGATCGCCTCGCGCCACATGTCGCGCCGTTCGAGCCCGTGCGCGAGCAGGCCGAGCCCGGCCGCCCGCTCGTCCACCGCATCCGTCTGCAGAAAGCCCATCAGCGCCGCATAGGTCGCGGTCGAGCCCGAATCATAGGCCTCCGAGCTGTTGCCGGCCTGCGCCGAGGCGTCGGCGCGCCCGAGCGCGGCGGTCGCGAGCTTGTACCACACCGCGGGATCGTTGCCGTTGACTGCCAGTGCGTAGCGATAGGAGAGGGCGGCGCCGGCCCAGTCCGCGACCGCCAGCGCCTCGTCGCCATTGGCGACGAAATCGGCATAGGTCAGCCCCGTGGGCGGCGTGTCGGTGGTAGGCAGTTGCGCCGCGAAATAGCGCGCCGACCAGATGAGGTCGTCGGCGGGGAAGGGCAGCTCGCTCTCGCGCGCCTTGGCGATGGCCTCGGCGCTCGGCACCATGGCGATGGTGCCCGAGGTCGCCTTTTCGAACGGCGCGGCGTCCGGCACGCTGCCCTTGAGGAAGCACCATTTCGCCTGGCTGTTGAAGGTGAAGGCGCGGCAGATGCGCTCATCCGTGCAGGCCGCCGAGCAGGCATCGAGGGTGCTGCCCTTGATGGTGGCGTAGTCGGCGCCCGGCAGGTCGGTCCGCTCGATAAGCGTCACGCTGCGCTCGGCCGCCGCGGCCGCTCCCGCGCCGAAAGCCACGACCAGCGCGCACACAACCGACGCGGCGACACGATGCAGGTGATGCATTTCCCCAATCCCTCAAGCCCTGGCGCGAAGGCCATCTTACGTTTGCGGCTTTTCTGGGTAAACCGCGACCACGGCCGCGCATTCTCCTGATTTTGCCGACCCGGCGTTTACCGCCCGGCCGATGAACGCCGGCTGACTCTCGCCTGCGTGAGGCCGCCGCTTTGCCGCAAGCGGGCCATTCTCGCGCCGTGCTTTCCCGGTTAAGCTCGCGCGCTAACGGTTTGGGCTGGTCCTTGGGCAAGATCTTCATTTCGCATTCCTCGGCGAACAACGCCGAGGCCCTGGCAATCCACGACTGGCTCTCCGCGCAGGGCTGGGGCGATGTCTTTCTCGACCTCGATCCGCGCCGCGGCCTCGTCGCCGGCGACCGCTGGCAGGCGGCGCTCAAGGCGGCGGCCGAGCAGTGCGAGCTGATCCTCATCCTCATCAGCCCGGCCTGGGCCAGGTCGAAATGGTGCCTCGCCGAGTTCCTGCTCGCCAAGCAGATGAACAAGCAGATCCTCGGCGTCGTGGTCGAGGCCACCCCGCTCGCCGACCTGCCGGTGGAGCTCACCGCCGAGTGGCAGCTCGTCGATCTGAGCGCCCCGGACGCCGGCTGGTCCACCACCATCGCTCCGCCGCGCTACGAGCCGGAAACGACGGTCCGCTTCTCCGGCGCCGGCCTCGAAAGGCTGCGCGCCGGCCTCGAAAAGGCCGGGCTCGACGCCACCACCTTCCTCTGGCCGCCCGCCGGCGATCCCGGCCGCGCGCCCTATCGCGGCCTCAAACCCCTCGATCAGGACGATGCCGGCATCTTCTTCGGCCGCGACGGCGCCATCGTCCTGACGCTCGACGCGCTGCGCGGCCTGCGCGATGCGGCCGCGCCGCGCTTCGTCACCATTCTGGGCGCCTCGGGCGCCGGCAAGTCGTCCTTCCTGCGCGCCGGCATATTGCCGCGCCTCGGCCGCGACAGCCGGCACTTCTACGTCCTGCCGGTGATCCGCCCCGGGCGCGCCGCGCTCACCGGCGAGCACGGCTTCGCCGCCATGCTCGAGGCGGCGCTCAAGGCCCGCAACGTCACCCGCAACCGCGCCGACATCCGCGACGCCGTGGCGACCGGCGCTGCTGCCGTCGCGCCGATCCTCGAGGACCTCGCCGTGCCCGCCGATGCCGGCGACGTGGCGAGCGGGTCGCCACCCACCCTCGTCATCGCCGTCGACCAGGCCGAGGAGCTGCTCGGCGCCGACAACGCCGAGGCGGCCGCCTTCCTTGCGCTCCTGACCGAGCTCGGCCGCCGCGACGATCCGGCCGTGCTGGTGATCTTCACCGTGCGCTCGGACAGCTTCGACCAGTTGCAGGCGCGCCCCGAGCTCGCCCCCACCCAGCCCCATCACCTCGTCGACCTGCCGCCGCTGCCGGCCGGCAGCTTCGGCGACATCATCCGCGGCCCGGCCCGCCGCCTCAGCGCCGCCGGGCGCAAGCTCGTCATCGAGGAAACGCTGGTCGATGCGCTGCTCGCCGACATCGAGCAGGGCGGCACCAAGGACGCGCTGCCGCTCCTCGCCTTCACGCTGGAACGGCTTTATACCGACTACGGCGCCGACGGCGACCTGCAGCTTGCCGAATATGAGCGGCTCGGCCGCATCCGCGGCGCCATCGAGGCCGCCGTCGAGGAGGCGCTCAAGGTGGCCGACGGCAACGCCGCCATCCCGCGCGATCGCGCCGCCCGCCTCGCCCTCCTGCGCCGCGGCCTCATTCCGTGGCTCGCCGGCATCGATCCGGCGACGGGCGCGCCGCGCCGCCGCGTCGCGCGCCTCGCCGAGGTGCCCGAGGAGGCGCGCCCGCTGGTCGAGCTGATGGTCGCCCAGCGCCTGCTCGCCACCGACGTCGACAGTGCCACGCGCGAAGTCACCATCGAGCCGGCGCATGAGGCGCTGCTGCGCCAGTGGGGCGCGCTCGACGGCTGGCTGGCCGAGGATTCGGCCGACCTCGCGACCATCGAGGCGCTGCGCCGCGCCGCCAGCGAATGGGCGGCCAACGCCCGCGCCGGCGAGTTCGTCGTGCATCGCGGCGCCCGCCTCGCCGCCGTCGAGCAGGTGGCGCGCGCCGAAAAATTCGCCGGCTTCCTCACCTCCGTCGACGCCGCCTATCTCGCCGCCGCGCGCGACATGGAGGTGGCGGCGCAACGCCGGGCCCGTGCCGCCCGCACCCGCCTCGCCATCGCCGCCGGCATCGCCGGCGTGGTGCTGGTCGCCGGCGCCACCGCGTCCTATTTCCTGTGGTCGGCCGGCGCCGCCGCGAGGACCCAGGCCGAGGTCAATTTCCGCCTCGCCCAGGCCGAGGCGGCGCTGCGCGAGGGGCGGCCCGAGGCCGCCGCCGCCGCCGCGCTCGCCGCCTACGAGACGCTGCCCTCGACCGTGACGCGCAGCGGCGCGCTGGCGGCGGCGATGGCGGTCTCGCCGCACGCCCTCGCCCTCGTCCCGCGCACCGCGCGCGTCATCGACGCCCGCTGGCTCGACGCCAGCCATGCCGCCGTGCTGATGGCCGACGATACGCTCACCGTCCTCGATACCGCTTCGGGCGCGCGCAGCGTGACCCCGGTCAGGGGCGGGCTCGCGCCCATCGGCCTCGTACCCGACGGCACCGGCGGCGCGCTGCTGCTCGGCGCCGACACCGCGCTCTATGCCCTCGACGGCACGCAGCAGGCGGCGCCCGCCACCGGCTTTTTCCCGCAGGCCGGCACGCTCGAAGTGAGCGGCGACGGCAAGCGCCTGCTGCTGCGCGGGCTGATGGGCGACGTGCTCTATCGCGACTGCACGACGCTGCCCTGCGCCGACACGATCATCGCCACCGGCACCGCCGAGGCCATCGCCCTCGCCCCGGACGGCACGGGCTTCGCCATCGCCTGGGCCGGTGCGGGCGTCGCCCTCTACGCCGACGCCGCCACCCCGCCCCGTTCCGTCGCGCTCGACGCCCGGGTGCGCATGCTGGCCTGGGACGCGCCGGCCGGCACCCTCGTCTATCTGGGCGGCGCCGACGCGATGGGCACGATCGACCTCGCCACCGGGCGCCTCGCCGCCTCTTCGCCCGCGCCGGGCCTCACCGCCCTCGCTGCCGCGCCGGCCGGCGGCACGCTCGCCGCCGGCTGCGCCGGCGACGCCCTCTGCCTCTTCGAGCACGGCGCGCGCGTCGCCGCCATGACCGGCCACACCGATCCCGTCGCCGGCATCCGCTGGGCCCCGGACGGCCAGGCGCTGCTGAGCTTTGCGCCCAACGATCCGGTGCGCCTGTGGACGCGCGCCGGCGACCGCGCCGTCGCCTATCTCCGCCCCGGCGCCGCCGCCGCGCCGCTCGCCACGCTGGCGGTCGACCGCGCCGCCGGCCGCGTCGCCGCCGGCACCGACAGCGGCACCGTCTCAGTCTGGTTCGACGACGGCCGGCCCCGCCTCGACCTGCCGGCGCTCTATCCCGCCCGCGTCACCGCGCTGGCGCTGCTGCCCGGCGACCGCCTCGCCGCCGTCTACGAGAATCGCGGCGTCGGCGTGTGGACCATCGGCAGCGCCGCGCCCGACGCCGGCATCGCCATCGACAACGCCGCCTTCTCGCGCCTCGCCGCGCTCAGCGGCGACATCCGCGCCGCCGTGCCGCTCACCGACGGGCGCATCGTCACCTTTTCGGGCGACGCGTATCGCCGCGCCGAGATCGCCCCGGACTCGCTGGCGCTGACGCCCTGGGGGATCGCCGCGGCGCCCGGCGCCAACGAGGCCTTCATCTCCTATTCCGACGGCAGCATCCGCCGCCGCAATCTGGGCACCGGCGCCGAGGGCGTCACCGTCTACGACGCCGGCCAGCCGCTCTGCGGCGCCGCGCCCACCACCGACAACAACGGCGCCAAGAGCCTCGCCGTCAGCGCCGACGGCAAATGGCTCGCCGCCACGCGCTCGGACGCGCGCGTCATCGTCCACAACCTCGTCGATCCGGCCCGGCCCATCTGCATGGAGCTGCCCGCCCCCGACAGCAAGACGGTGGCGTTCTCGCCGGATTCGACCAAGCTCGCCATCCTCAGCGCCACCGACCGGCTTTCCGTCTTCGCGCTTGCCGAGCCGCAGGGCGCGCTCATCCTCGGCGCTCCCGCCGTGCCCGACAACTCGCCGCTCGCCGCCGCCGCGACGGGCGCAGCGCGCACCACGTCGTGGCTCGCCTGGCAGGACGACAAGACGCTGCTCGTCGCCACCGCCGCGGGCGCAATCGAAGCCATCGTGCTCGATCCGGCCGGCTGGCGCGCCCGGATAGACTCGCTTGCCGTCTCACCATAGTGTCGGCGCCGCATCGGGGGAGGGGCCATTGCGTCATCGGCAGCTACTGGCAGGTCTGGGTCTGGCGCTGGCGCTGGGCACCGCCCTCGTCCCGGCGGCGGGCTGGGCGGGCACGGTCAGCCGGCTCGATCCGGCGGCGCTGCGGCCGCTCGCCGTGCCGGGCAGCGCGCCCGGCGTCGAGCGCCACTGGGTGCAGCTCATGTGGAACCCGGTGTCGCGCCGCCTCGAGCGCGTGCGCTACACCGCCTTCGATCCCATCGCCGCGCTCGGGCTCGAGCTCGAATGGCTGGCCGATGACGGTCGCGTCACTCCCGCCGGCGCCATCACCGGCACCGGCACGCTGACCTTCCGCCGGCCGGGCGCCGCCGCCTACGATCCGTCTGGCATCGTCGCCACCTATCGCGGCAGCCTCGTCGACGGCCGCGCCGAGGGGCAGGGCAGCTTCCACGACGCTACCGGCTTCGCCTATGCGGGCGGCTGGCACGCCGGCCTGATGGCGGGCGAGGGGCGGCTGTCGCTCGCCAATGGCGACGAATATGTCGGCAGCTTCCGCGCCGGCAAGCGCGAGGGGCAGGGCGTGCTGACGCTCGCCACCGGCCAGGTGCTCGCCGGCGATTTCGTCGGCGGCGAGCCGGCCGCCGGCATCCGCATGGTCGATTTCCCCGCCGTCGACGGCCTGCGCATCGGCGTCGTCGCCGAGCGCCGCCCGCACAATTACGAGCTCGGCCTCGACCCGCTGAGCTACACCAGCCGCGCCGACGGGCAGGGCCTCGCCATCTTCCCCGACGACCAGCGCCTGCTCGACGCCTGGCACGGCGCCGCCCCCATCACCATGACGCCGGCCGAGCAGGAAGCCTTCGACGACCCCGCGACCACGCCCAGCTTTCTCGGCCCCTATGAGCGCTTCGACCCGCTCTCGCTGGTCTTCGAGCTCGAGAACACGACCACCGATACCGTCTCCATCGTCGGCGGCTTCCTCGACGTCGCGACGAGCCGGCGCAATCCCGAGCCGGCCATGCAGATCAGGCCGTTCCCGCGCGATCCCTGTGCCGGCATCATCGAGTTCCTGCCGCGCTTCTTCATCGACAATTTCGGCTGGGCCCCGGCCGACAACGCGGTGCTCAACTTCACCGCCGGCGCCGTCGACGGCCGCACCGAGGGGACGCCCGTGGCGCTGCCCCTTGGCGACATCGCGCAGAGCACGCTGGCCGACGTCACCGACACGCTCGTCGCGCTCGGGCTCGATGTCGATCTGCTGGCCAATGAGCGGTTGACCTGCTCCGATCCCAACGACGAGCGGCTCTGCCTTGCCGAATTGCGCCAGTCCGGCCATTTCGGCCAGCTCGCCGACTACATCTCGCTCGACTACATGACCGTCACGGTCGCCGTGATGGGCACGCTCGACTATGACTGGACCGGCGCGGACGGCGCCGTGGCGCATAAGCGCTCGCCCTTCTCGCTGACGCTGCCCGTCGCCTCGGTGGCCAACGACGCCGAATGCGGCGAGGGCGGCGAGATCGTGCCGGTGCTGCACGACCCCTTCATGCTGCGCCTCGATGAGGACAATTACCGCATCGCCATTCCCTTTGCCGGCGACGTGGCGCCCGGCTTCACCGCGCGCTGGCGCATCCAGCTCAGGGCGCCTGAAACCTCCGAGCACGATTTCGACCTCGTGCTGCTGCTCGCCGACGGCCGCCAAGTCGGCTCGCGCCCGGTGCATCTGAGCTATTTCATGCCGCCCGACCACGACGTGCTGTGGGAGTAGGGCGCCAGCTCTAGCGCCGCGTCAGGTCGAACAGATTGGGCACCGGCACCAGCCGCGCCGCCAGCGTGCCCTGGCCGAAGACGCGCAGCTCGAGCAGCGCCCCCGAGCCGCGCGGCGCGCTCTGGTCGAAGATGAAATTGCCCAGCGAGAACACCATCTGCGCCGCGCCGCCGCGCAGCGGCTCCGGTCCCCCCGAGGCCTGATGCGCATGCGCCCCCACGATCAGCGACACGCCGCAGCGCGCCAGCCGGTCGGCGATGTCGCGCTCCCTGGCGCCCGGCGCCGTCACATATTCGTCGCCCCAGTGGACGAAGGCGACGAGCGGCGGCGCGGCGTCCAGCCCGCACACGAAATCGAGGCCGTCGGGCGCGGCGATGGCGTTGCCCACCAGCTTGCCGCCGACGAAATTGAGCGCCAGCAGGCGGAACGCGCCCAGATCGGCGACGGCGCCATGTTCGAGCGGCACGATACCGAGGCTCCTCAGCAGCCGCACGCTCTCGGCGCGCCCCTCCGGCCCCAGGTCGTTGGCGTGATTGTTGGCGAGGCTCGCCGCCGCCACCTTGAGCGCCGTCAGCAGCGGCGCCGCGTCGTCGCTGGTCATGAGGTGCGCGCCGAAATCGACGCCCACCACCCTGCGGTCGAGCAGCACCCCCTCGAAATTGACGATCAGCGGCGCGCCGCGCGTCAGCGCCAGCACCGTGTCGCGCAGCACGCCCCACGTCGCGGGGTTGCGCAGGGCGCCGAGGAAATAGCGCCCGAGCAGCACGTCGCCGCCGAACATCATGCGCGTCTGGTCGGGGTAGGAGAACACCGTCCCGGCGGCGGGGTCGCGCACGAACGCCGTCACCACATAGCTCGTGGTCGAGCCGGTGCCGGTGCCGTATTCCGCCGAATTGCGGTTGGCGAGGATCACCGGATGCGCCCCCAGTCCCCGCTGCAGCGCCAGTTGCAGATATTGCGCGGCGCGCGAATCCATATGCCCCGGCTGCAGCAGCGCGTCGACGCCTTCGGGCGCCCCGGCGGCGATGGTAGCGAGCGTCTCCTGGTCGCGGGCCACCGCCTCGGCCAGCGGCCGGTAATGCGAATAGTCGGTCGATTGCACGACGAGCGTGCGCGCCGTCACCAGCGGCGCAAGCGCCGCCGCCATGCCGCGCCAGTCCTCCGGTCCGGCATTGATCGAGCCCAGCACCGGGATCACCTCGGCCGCGGGGAAGAAATGCGCGATGAACGGCGCCACCGCCATCAGCCCGTGCTCCTGGGCGACGCCCGGCAGCGTCTCGACCAGCGGGTTCGCGGCCAGCGCCGCCACGCCCGCCTGGTCCGTGCGCACCGTGCCGAACACCGTGGCGAGGTCGCTGCGCGTCGTGCCGAACGGCTTCGTCACCTTGCGGAAATGGTCGGGGGAAATGAGGATGATGCGGTCGTAGTCGCCGCCCGAGGCGGCCCAGAAGCCGCGCGCGATGAGGTCGGCGGCAAGCAGATGGTGCGGCACGCTGATGCCCGTCACCCCCGGCGGCGGCACGAAATCCGGTGTCTCCGCCGCGATGGCGGCGGCGAGCGGCACCGGATCCTGCGCCGGCAGGAACGGGTTGTCGGCCGCCGCGGCCGCGCCCAGGGCCGCGACGAGGGCCAGCACGGCGCCCAGTCCTGCGATTGCCTTCACCTTGCCCTCCTCGGCCGCTTTCGTCGCCCGCGCCGCCATGCCATGCTGGCTTGGCATTCTGGAGGAAAAAGCATGGCCGAAACAGTGCGTTGCACGCCGGCGCCGCGCGCGGGGGCCGGCGCGTGAACCGGCGCCGCCTGGCGCTCTATGCCGGCCTGCTGCTCGTCGTCGCGCTGGCCGGGCTCGGCCTGGTCTATTGGGGGCTGGTGGCCTGCGCCCCGGCGCCGCTGCCCGGCGACGAGCTGTGGACGGCGCGCCGCCATTTCTCCGCGGCCCTCGACCTCGTCCTGCGCCTCGCCAGCACGGCCTGCTTCACCGAAAGCGCCGCCGGCACCGCGGCGCTCTGGCTCGGCACCCGCACCGCCGGCGTGCTGGCGCTGTGCCTTGCCGCCTTCGTTCTGTGGGAGAGCGTCGGCCGCGCCGCGCGGCTGCGCTACATCGCCTGGCGCGGCGGCCATGTCGTCCTCGCCGGTGTCCATGACGACCTCAGCGAGCTGGCGCGGGTGCGCCGCCTCTTCGCCGGCCCCTTCTTCCTCGCGCCCGACCGCGCCGCCGCCGCCGAGCTGGCCCGCCGCCGCCCCTTCGCCGAGATCGTCCCCGTCGCGCCGGCCCGCCTCGCCCGCCAGCTCGCGCATCTGGGCGCCGGCAGGGCCGGCCTCCTCGCCGCCGCCACGCGCAACGACCTGACCAATGTCGCCATCGCCGAGGCCGCGCTCGCCGCCCCCGGCAGCGGCGAGCTGCTGGTCCGGCTGGAACAGCATTCGGTGCGTACCCTGTCGAGCCACCGCCTGCGCCTGCAGGCCATGCGCCAGGGGCGCGAGCTCGCCGTCGTCTCGCTCACCCAGCTCCAGGCGCGGCGCGGCCTCGCCGCCGCCATGCCCGGCCGCTTCACGCTCGGCGGCGCGCCGCGCGTCCATATCGGCCTGTGCGGCAGCGGCGACGCCCTGCAGGCGGCGAGCTTCGCCGTGGCGCGGCAGGGCTACGGCCTCGAGAGCGGCCCGCCGCTCATCTCCATCCTGCGCACCGGCAGCGGCGACTTTGCCCCCGGCGCGCTGCAGCGCCTCGCCACCGCCGGCATCGCCGAGATCGACGTCACCGACGTGATGAGCGCCGCCGCCGACGGGCTCGACCGCGCCGTCGCCGCCATGCTCGAGGCGGCGCCGCCGCTCGCCGCCATGCACTGCATCGGCGCCGTGGGCGGCGAGGCCGAGGCGCTGGCCCTGCGCGTCGAGGAGGTGCTGCTGGCCCTGCACCAGCCGGTGCCGCCCATCGTCGCCTATGCCGGCCACGACCGGCCGCTCGGCGTCACCGGCATGATCCGCGTCGCCGCCACCGAGAATCTGGCGCGCGCCCGCGACGTCGCCCGCCTCATGGACCGCCGCGCCCGCGCCGTGCACCAGCATTACCTCGACGGCCTCGCCGCCGCCCGCGCCGGCGCCGACAGCGCCCCGGCCCCCAGCGAGGTCGCCTGGGAGCGCCTGCCCGAGGCCGCCCAGGACGACAACCGCAACGTCGCCGACCAGATGGACTACGCCCTCGCCACCCTCTTCATGCTGGCCCGGCCCGGCCCGGCCGGCACCGCCTTCGACGCCGCCGAGACCGAGAGGCTCGCCGGCCTCGCCCATGCCCGCTGGATGGCGGCCAAGGCGCTGGGCGGCTGGCGCCTCGGCCCCTTCGATGCCAGGCGCCTGCTGCACCCCGACATGCTGGCCTATGCCGAGCTCGACGAGGCGGCGCGCCAGAAGGATCGCGACATCGTCGCCAGTATCCCGCCGATGGCGGCGCTGGCCGGCGAGGCCGTGCAGCGCGAGCGCCGCGTCGGTTTCCCCCGGCCGCTGGCGGGCGCCGCGCTCGCCGCCGCCGTCGCGGCGCTGGCCGCGACCCCCAAGGATGCCGTGCCGGTCGCCGTCCTACCGCTCGACGATGCCGATATGGTGCGGCTCGCCGGCGCCCTACTCGAGCGCGGCCTGCGGATCGAGGCGCTGCTCGACCAGGCGGTCGACGCGCTGCGCGCCGGCGACGCGGCGCCGCGCCTCGCCGGGGTGCTGCGCCGGGCCTGGCGCATCCATGTCGTGCGCGCCGGCGACGCCCGCGCGGCGTTGCCCGAACGGGCGAAGGAGAGGGTCGATGCGACGGGAGCGATCAATGCCTAGGCTTGCGGCGCCGCTCGGCGCCCTCGTTCTCAGCCTCCTCGCCGGCTCGGCCTACGCCATCGTGCCGGTCACCGACATGCAGCAGCGCGTCGAGCAGCAGATCGCCCGCCAGCTCGGCGCCGGCCATTCCTACGCGCTGGTCATCGGCATTTCCGAGTTCGACAGCCCCGACTGGCCCGACCTCAAGGGCGTCGGCGACGAATATGACAGGATCACCGCCGTCCTCGCCCGGCGCGACTTCACCATCGTGCCCGAAAGCCGCGTCGGCCGCGTCGACCACGCGACGCTGACCAGGGCCATCACCCGCTTCTTCGACACCTACGGCAAGCGCGCCGAGGACCGGCTGGTCGTCTATATCGCCACGCACGGCTATGCCGATGCCGGCAATCCCGCGCCCGAGGGCTACCTCGTCGCCTCCGACGGCAGCGCCCCGCGCGGCGGCCGCATCGAGAACGGCTTTTCCGTCAACCAGCTCGACGTGACGCTGCGCGGCCTCGCAGCCCAGCACGTTTTCATGTTCTTCAACTCCTGCTTCTCGGCGGCCATGCTGCCCAGCCCCACCCGCGCCGCCGAGAACCGCGTGCCGCGCCCCGAGGCGGCCCCGCTCAGCCCCGCGACCGCCGACTGGACGCTCGACCTGCTCGCCCACAACGCCCGGCTCGTCCTCACCGCCGGCGACGCCACCCAGACCGTGCCCGACGCCGACAATCCCTTCGCCCGCGCCGTCGTCGCCGCCCTCGACGGCGAGGCCGACATGGATGGCGACGGGCTCATCCTGGGCACCGAGATCGCCCAGTTCGTGCGCGGCCAGGTGGCGCGCGCCACCCGGCTCAGCGGCCATGCCAACGATCCCGTCTTCGCCGTCATCCCCAAGACCACGCCGCCGCCCGCCGCGCGCCCCGACGCCCCGGCCCAGGTGAGCTACGGCCTGCAGGGCGATTTCGTCTTCCTCACCCCCGGCGGCCCGCGCCAGACCGCCAGCGGCGAAAGCGAGGAGGCGACGGCGCTGCGCGACCGCCAGCGGCGCCTCGCCAGCAACCAGTTCCTCGCCTGCGTCGACTGTCCCACAATGGTCGAGCTGCGCGGCAGCCCGGCGCCCGTCGCCCTGTCCTCGACCGAGATCACCTACGCCCAGTGGGACGCCTGCTTCCGCGACAGCATCTGCCGCCGCTACGTGCCCGACGACGGCTTCGGCCGCGGCGACCGCCCGGTCGGCGGCGTCACCTGGCTCGACGCCCTGCAATACACCACCTGGCTGTCGGCCCGGGCCAGGCCCGACCAGCCCTGCACCGACTATCGCCTGCCCACCGCCGAGGAGTGGCGGGCCGCCGCCCTCTACAGCCCGCAGGGCACGCT
>JBDHTK010000030.1:0-17710 GCA_039808625.1 Devosia sp.
GGCAGGCCGGCCGTATCGATCAGATATTCGGCGCCGCCATGCATGGCGGCATAGCCGTCGACGAGCGACAGGCCGAGGCTCAGCCGCAGGTTGTCGGTGGGGTAGGCGGCGACGTCGGCCATGACGAAGGGGGCGACGCGGTCGGCGCCCGTGGCCGGATGGGTGTAGGACAGGCCGCCCCACGCCTCGAGCGTCCAGCGGTCGAAATAGAGCTCGGCCTCGGGGCCGGCGGCGACGACCAGCGCGCCGGGCGTCCTGACCATGCCGAGCGCGCCGCCGATCAGGTAGCTTTGCGGGTCGCGCGTGAACAGATGCAACGCGCCGCCGGCCGAAAAGCCGGGCGCCGCGGTGAGCGACAGGTCGGCCTGCAGGCCGAAGCGGGCGCCGAGCGGCAGGGTCAGCGTGCCGGCGGCGTGCGACAGGAAGGCAGGTGCCGGAAGCTCCAGGGCGCCGGCGTCGAACGCGATTTTAGCATTGGGAGCCGAAACGGCGGGCGCCTCCTGCGCCGCCGTTTCGGCTCGGCTTAAGCAAAGAACTATAGTCAGCGCGGCCGCTTGAAAAAGGCCGCAAAATACCGGCCGTGGCATGAAACGCTCCCACGAACGTCATACGCAATAGAACAGGATCGTATTAGCCTTAAATAGAACATAATCAGGATAAGCGCGTAGAGCGCCATTCCGCAAGGCGTTTGTTCAGGCTGGGGATAACCGGTGCAAAAGCAGCCGATAGAGCCGCTGGCCGATGCGTAGAACGGCCGTGCGTGGACGGCCGTTCCAGCGCCGCTCCCCAGGGCCGGGCCGGCCATGACTCCCGCGGGGGTGCGGCAGCGGACGGAGCCCGCTGCCACGGGCTCGGGATCAGAGCGGCGCCTGGGCCAGCTTGTGGATCAGCGCCTGGCGGTCCTCCACCGATTTGAGACGGATGGTGATGCTCTCGCTGCCGATGGGCGTCTGCGGCGGCAGGTTCATCTCGATGGCCGGCGCGTGTTGCCTGGCCCAGTCCTTGACGCGCTGCAGCTTGTTGCCGCCGGCGATGGGGAAGGTGAAGCTGTATTTGAAGGTCATGCGAATCGTCCCTTGGAAAGTCGAGGGGCCGCGCAATGCCGGCCAACTGCACGAGGGCGGCAGGGCGGAAGCGACGGCTCGGGGGCTTTGCGGAAGTGGATCGAACCTGCCTGGTGCGGCTCTTGCTCGCGCAGGTAGCCGCACCAGGTGCTCAGCTAATGGAGTGGCTGCCTTGGCGCACGATCCGGGACATGCGGCCTATGTCGGCCAGCCCGGCGGGCTTGTCAATGTGGCGGCCGGCCCTGCCAAAGGCGATCGTGCAGGCGCCGCCGGGCCGTGCTACGGTGCGGGCTTTCCGGTGCGGGCGGTGATCCGATGGTGCGGCGTTTCAGAAGTCTAGCAGTGCTCGCAATGGTGCTGGCCAGCGTCGGCGCGCCGGCCGTGGCGGCCGAGGCCGGCAGCCTCGTCATCGAGGTGGTCGAACTCAACGACTGGTATCGCGCCATGCTGGTGGAGCGCGAAGCGACGCGCGATCCGCGCGACCTCGAGGCGCTGGCCAGGCCCGTATGCGACGGGCTGACGGTGTGCCGCGTCGGCGTGTGGACGGACCGGCGGGCGATGCCGAACGCCATGCCGGTCAGGGGCCAGCAGCTCGAGGCGCAGGACTACGCCTTCGGCCGCAACCCGCAGGGAGAGGAAACCTCGCTGTGGAACTGCAACAGATATCCCGAGTTCGAAGCCGAGGATGCCTGCCTGCCGCGCCTGCTGCGCTAGGGCGGCTCAGGGCGCCGGGGCGCCGAGCAGATTGAGCCCCGGCAGGTCGGTGCCGGGCGGCACGAAGAGCGGCGGCGCGTCGGACGGCGCGGTCGCGCCCGCCGCCGGGGCCGGCGGCTGCACGAGATTGGCGAGCGGCTGGCCGAGGCGCGTGGCGCGGCTGGCGTCGAGCCGGAAAGCCCAGTCGGACGTGCGCGCGGTGATCTCGGCGGCGCGCGCCGCGCCCTCGCCGCCGGCGGGCGCGCTGGCGGTGAACAGCGCCCAGGTGCCGCCATCGGCCTCGACCAGCTGCACATCGAGCGTCAGGCCGGAGGTGGTGGTGAAGCGGTCGATGCGCACCGCTGCGCCGGGCACGACGCTGGCGCGGGCGCGCACGTCGGACACGCGCAGGCCGACCAGCGCCGAGGCCATGCTGCGCAGCGTGTTGGTGTTGGCGACGACATCGGCCGCCACCTGGGCGGGATCGGCATAGGCGAGGGTATAGATGCCGTTGGTGCGATCCGTCTTGTTGACCTCGAACAGTGTTCTATCGCCTTCCAGAACGGCGATGGCGGCGATCTCGGGGCCCGGAATGTCGATCAGCGTGTCGAACCATTCGGGCAGCTCGGTTGGCACCGGGGCGGTGCCTTCGACGAGCCAGCTCTGGGCGTCGGCGGCGGGGCGCACGAAGCTGCCGCCGCGGCCATGCGAAGCGGCGATGGAAAAGCTGCGGGCGCCGAGCACGCCGTCGGCCAGCACCTCGCCGGCAGCGGTCGCGACGGTGACGCGGGCAACGCCCGTGGGCGGGGTCGCGGTCGGATCGCCGACGCGGATGTACTGGTACCAGTCGGGCCGGGCGGTCCTGGCTTCGAGCCGCGTGAGGCGCGCGAGATTGACGACGAGGTCGGCGACGAGGCTGGCGCGGGCCGGATAGTCGCCACGCTCGGGCGACACCCAGGCGCCGTCGCGGCGCGCCCAGCTCACCTCGTATTGCGGCGTCGTCACCGTCACCGTGGCGGCGTCGGCGAGACGCGGGCCGAGGGCGGGAAACATCGGCTCGCCGCTCACCGGATCGGCCCCCGACAGCGTCGGCTGCACGGCGAGCAGCGCCGCGCCGAGCACGGCGAGAAGGGTGACGGCGAGCAGGATGACGAAGCCGCGGGGTGACACGCTTTTCCTCCTCAGGCGGCGGCGCGGCGGCGCAGATAGCGCGCGAGGCGGAAGCGCCGCCAGCCGAAGACGGCGATACCGACGAGCACGATGAGCGCCGGCACGGCGAAGATGTTGATGAGGCGCAGGCGGTCGCCGAGGGCGTCGATCTCGGCACGCAGGGCGCCGCGCACGTCGCGCAGCTGCTGGCGCACCTCGACGAGGCGCTGGTTGAACTCGGCGATGGCCTGCTGCTGGTCGGCCGAGACCTCGAGCGGCTGGCCGGCGGCGTCGACCCCGCCATTCTGCACGAGCAGCGCGGCGAGCTTGTCCTGCGTGTCCTTGAGCTCGGCCTGCAGGCGGGCTTCGGTGGCGCGGTATTTCTCGTTGGCGGCCGCCTCGATGGCGTCGACGGTGGTGAACGGCCGGAACGAGATGCCCTGCCCACGCAGCGCGATGAGCTGGCCGCCGCCGGTGAGGCTGTCGAGGGCGTTGACGACGAAATCGGCGTTCTGGGTGGTCTGCTGGCCGGCCGGATTGACGTTGAGATCGTCGGACAGGATGTCGGTGTCGGCGACGACGATGACGTTGAGCGGCTTTTGCGAATGGCTGACGAGGGGCGGCGGGGGCAGCGGCGCGTCGGCATTCTCGGCCGGCGGCGGGGGCGGCGGCGCGCCGTCGGGAAAGGCCGTGTCGACCTCGCCGGTCACCCGGGCGGCGAGCATGCGGCTCACCCCCGAGGGCACGTAGTCGGCGGTGAGCACGGTGGGATCGTCGCGGCGCAGCACCTCGGCCTGGTCGAAGAGCTTGCTGGCCGGCGTGGTCTCGATGAGCGGCGTCGCCGTGGTGGTGGCGCCGGCACGGGGCTCCAGCGCACCGGCAGTGGCGATGCGCATGATGGACAGCTGGCCGGTGACCACGTCGTCGGGGTTGAGATTGTCGCGATCGACGATCATCCAGGGCGGATAGTCGGCGAGCACCATCTGCGACCCAGCGCGGCCGCGGATCTTGATGGCCATGCTGAGATCGCCGACGACACTTCTGGGGTCCATCGTCAGCCCCCAGGCGGCAAGCACCGGCTCGAGGGTGGAGCTGGGATTGGCCGGATTGGTCGGCGTCGTCTGGCTGCGCACGTCGTGCTCGGCGATGACGTCGAGGAAGACCAGCACGCCGCCGCCGCGGATGGCGTACTGGTCGATGGCATAGAGCGCCGAGGGCGTGAGGTTGTAGGGGTGGACGACGATGAGGGCGCTCAGCCCCTCGGGCACGGCGGTGGCGTCGGGGTAGAGCGGCACCAGTTCGTAGTCCTTGGCGATGCGCGAAATGACGGCGGCGGGGCGGCGCTGCGTCACCGGATCGCCCATGAGACTCAGCCCGTCGATGATGCCGACCTTGGGCGCGACCGGCTGGGCGAGGCGCGCGATGAGGCGGGTGAGATCATATTCGAGATAGTTCTCGCGCGCCGGGGTCAGCGCCGGGATGGTCTCGACGCCATCGACGGTATTGGTGCCGACGAGGCCGAAATAGCCCTGCTCGCCGGCGACGGAGAGGTTGAAGGCGGCGAGCGAATAGCCGATGGCCTCGTCCTCGAGAGCGGAGAAGGGGATGGGGTCGAGCTGCTCGACCTTGAGCTTGCCGCCGGCCAGCTGCTCGTAGGAGCGCAGCAATTGCCGGATGCGGTCGGAATAGACGCGCAGGCTGGGCGCCTCCTCGACCAGCGCCGAGGAGCGATAGAAGCGCAGCGTCACCGGCTCCTCGAGCGCGGCGAGCACGTCGCGGGTCGACTGCGAGACGGTGTAGATGTGGTTCTCGGTGAGATCGAGCCGGGCATTGCCGAGGCCGAGCGAGGCGATCATGTTGGTGGCGAGGAACAGCACGATGGCGAGGACGGCGCCGACGACGCCCAGGGTTGCCCGATCCGCGGTCTTGATCCAGTTGCCCATCAGCTCATCTTCCACACGTCGACGACCTGGCGATTCAGGAACAGGAACAAGAGGATGAGGATCGCGAAAAAGACGATCGCGCGCAGGTCGAGCACGCCGCGTGCGAT
Source organism: Devosia sp. (assembly GCA_039808625.1). Taxonomy (GTDB): domain Bacteria; phylum Pseudomonadota; class Alphaproteobacteria; order Rhizobiales; family Devosiaceae; genus Devosia_A. The sequence continues at coordinate 4,957 of JBDHTK010000030.1, forward strand.
GGCATCGAAATGGGTCAGCAGTGAGAACGAGGCGACCAGATCGACGACATATTGCGGCGCCCAGCCGGTGAACAGGTTGAGCACGAGCTGCAGGCCGCTCATCATCAGGAGGAAGCTCGCGGCGATGCCGAAGACGAAGGCGATCACCTGGCTGCTGGTCAGCGACGAGGTGAAGGAGGCGATGGCGACGAGGGCGCCGGCCATGAGCAGGCTGGCGAGGTAGCCCGCGAGGATCACGCCATTGTCGGGATCGCCGAGATAATTGACCGAAATCCAGATCGGGAAGGTGAGCGCCAGCGCGATGCCGACAAAGGCCCAGGCGGCGAGGAACTTGCCGAGCACGGCCTGCCAGGCGGTGACCGGCAGCGTCATCAGCAGCTCGCTGGTGCCCTGCCGCCGCTCCTCGGCCCATAGCCGCATGCCGACGGCGGGGATGAAGACGAGATAGAGCCAGGGGTGGAAATCGAAGAAGGGCGTGAGGTCGGCCTGGCGGCGGGCCATGAACTGGCCGAAATAGAACGTCGCCGTACCGGTGGCGGCGACGAAGGCGACGAGGAAGACATAGGCGAGCGGGGTGGCGAAATAGGCGACGAGCTCGCGGCGGGCAATCGCCAGGGTTACGCGCATGAGCCTTCCTCCTGGCGGCCGGGTTCGGTGGTGAGCGCCCGGAAGACGCCGTCGAGCGTGCCGATCTCGCTGTGCATGTCGGTGGCGACGATGCCCGAGGCATGGACGGCGGCGCCGACGGCCTCGGCGATGAAGGCATTTTCGCGCGGGCGCACGAGCAGGTGCGTGCGTCCCTGCGCGGCGCCGAGCGTCTCGACGCCGGCGACATCCGCCAGGGCGGCGAGGAGCGTCGTGGCGCGCGCCGCGTCGGCCGCCGGCACGCGCAGCGAAACGGCGTTATAGTCGGGCGAACGGGCGTGCAGCTCGAGCGGCGTGCCGTCGCTGACGACGCGGCCGTGATCGATGATGAGGGCGCGGTCGCAGACGGCGTCGACCTCCTCGAGGATGTGGGTGGAGACGATGATCGCCTTGCTGTCGCCCATCGAACGGATGAGCTCGCGCACCAGGTGCTTCTGGTTGGGGTCGAGCCCGTCGGTGGGCTCGTCGAGGATCAGCACGTCGGGATCGTGCAGGATCGCCTGGGCGAGGCCGACGCGGCGGCGGAAGCCCTTGGAGAGCGTGTCGAGGCGGCGGTGCAGCACCTCGCCGAGTTCGACGCGTTCGATGGCCGAGGCGACGGCGCGGCGGCGCGCGGCGGCCGGCATCTGGCGGACGCGACAGATGAAATCGAGAAAGCCCTCGGGCGTCATGTCGCCATAAAGCGGTGAGCCTTCAGGCACATAGCCGATATGGCGCTTGGCCGCGATGGGGTTGACGCGCACATCCTCGCCGCACACCAGCGCGGTGCCGGCGCTGGGCGCGATGAAGCCGGCGATGATGCGCATGGTGGTGGACTTGCCGGCGCCGTTGGGGCCGAGAAAGCCCAGCACCTCGCCGCGCCCGACCGTGAAGCTGAGGTCGTCGACCGCCAGCACGGCACCGAAACGCTTACGCAGGGAACGAACGTCTATGAGAGGCGTCATCGGGCGCAGAACGGGTGGTTGATCGCCGTCGATCGACCGGCATGGACGCGACGGTGCGGGGCGCCTTTCCTAGGGCAAAAGCCGGGCGCTGTCCATCTTCGCCGCGCCGCCGGTCAAAGCGCATGCGGGGCGCACAAGCGGGCGCGAAGCGGTTGACCGACCCTCGCGAAGGAGTATCATTCCCGCTTCTGACTCCACGAATAGGAAAGCTCTCTGTCATGCGTTCTTCAACGGCATTGTCGCGCGGGTGGAAAACAGTTTCGATCCTGCGGCACGGCCTGCCCGTGGTCGCGGCGGCCCTGATGCTCGCTCCGGTGGCCGGCACCGGCCAGGACAGCTCGTCGAGCGCCCCGCCGGCCAGCTCGGCCGAAGCGCCGGCGAGCGCGGCCTCGGGCGAAGGCGATGCGGCGGTAACGATCCCGCCGGGCACGGTGATGAGCTATACCGAGGAGCAGGCGGCGCGCGGCAAGACGGCCTATACGGACGATTGCTCGGTATGCCACGGCACGACGCTGGGCGGCGGCGGCGAAACGCCGGCCCTCGCCGGCAAGGGCTTCCGGGAGCGCTGGTTCGTGGGCTCGCCGGAGCCGTTCTTCAGCTTCATCAGCAGCAACATGCCGCAAGGCGATCCGGGCTCGCTGACGCCCGAGACCTATGCCGACATCACCGCCTATCTCATGTCGCGCAACCGCGTGCCGGCCGGCGACGCGGAGTTCCCGGCGGACCCCGCCGCGATCGCCAATATCGTCCTGCCGCCCCTCACCAACTGAGCCCAGCGGGGCAACATCATGCGCACGCAGCCCGTCAACCCTGCTCCGGTGCTTCGGGCTGCGGCCGCCGCCCTCGTCCTCGGCGCCGGCCTCCTGGCCGGCACCGCCCCGGCGCTGGCCGACCAGCGCGCCGACTTCCTCGCCGGGCGCAGCAATGACTGCCCCGGCTGCGATCTCGACCATGCCGAGCTCAAGCGGCGCGACCTCACCGGCGCCAACCTGGCGGGCGCGACGCTGACCGGCGCGACGCTGCACGAGGCCACCCTGGCGAATGCCGACCTGAGCGGTGCCGACCTGACCGATGCCAACCTCAACCTCGCCAATCTGCGCCGCGCCAAGCTCGCCGGGGCGACGCTGACGGGAGTGCTCGCCTATGGCGCGATCTTCGCCACGGCCGACCTCAGCGCCGCGACGATGACCGGTATCCGCCTGCAGACGGCGGACCTCACCGGCGCCAAGCTCGCCGGCGCCAACCTGCAGAACGCCGATCTAAGGCTGACGCGGGCGGCGCGGGCGGATTTCAGCGACGCCATCGTCGCCTATGTGCGGGCCGACCGCTTCCACGCCTCGGACGCCAATTTCGCCGGCGCCAACCTCTATTACGCGGTGCTGCCGGAGGCGGTGTTCAAGAATGTCGACTTCACCGGCGCCAATCTCGCCGGCGCCAATTTCCTGCGCGCCGACCTGACCGGGGCGACGCTGGTGCGCGCCGACCTGCGCCGCGCCTACCTGATGCAGGCGATCCTCAGCAAGGCCAGCGTCGAGGAGGCGCTGTGGGACAAGACGGTGCTGCCGGACGGCACCGAATATAGCGGCGAGTGAGCGCGGGCGCGGCGGCTCAGGCCGGCGGGCCGTAGCCGAGCTGATATTCCTCGAATACCGTCGAGCTTTCGTACTGGCCCTGCGTCATGGCGCCGGTGCGCGGATCGCGCGCGTACTGGCCGGGCTTGCGATAGTAGCGCGTCTTCAGGATGTAGTGCACGCCGTCGGCGACGCGATCGCAGTCGAGCTTCATATAGGTCGGGCCGATCTTGGATTCGCCCTCGGCCAGCGGGAGGTTGACGCAATCGGTAGTGGCGCTGATGCCCACCTGGCCGCCGACGAAGGGCCCGAGCAGATAGAAGTCCTGGCGCTCGCGCAGATTGGTCAGGTCGAAGAACTGGTCGGCGGTGTAGTCGGCGCGCGGGTCGGTGATCATGCGCAGGCCGCGCAGCACGCCATCCTCGGAAAACAGCGCCGAGGTGATGACGGGAAAGCCCTGCTCGGTGGTGCCGACGAAGCGCGTGGCACGCGGGTCGTCGAGGGCACGCAGGATGTACTCGGCTTCGTTGTCGTATTCGAAATAGATCTCGTAGAGGCCGTTGGCGTCAGGCTTGCACTGGGCGAAATCGGCCCAGCCGGAGAGCTTGCGCAGCGGCGGGCCGCCATTGCTGCCGCAGGCATAGTCGCGGAAGGCCAGCCAGTCGGGCATCTCGTCGAGCGTGGCGCCGAGCGTCAGGCTGCGCAGCGTCAGGCGCTTGCCGTCATCGGCGGGCGGCGCCGCATCCTGCGCCGCGGCCAGCCCCGGCGCGAAGAGCAGGGCGAGGCCGGCGAGGACCGCCCAAAGAGCGTTTTGGCGAACGGACCGCATCGCGCCTTTCTCCGCTTTCGACAGGAACCAGTGGAAACGAGAAAAGCGGCCGGACTATGCCGGCCGCCTCGCTTTCGGATGCGCGTCCCGCCGGATCAGTTGTCCAGCGCGAAGACGAACAGATACTCGGAGTGCTGCAGGTCCGTGAACCGCTTGGGGTGCACGTGCAGGCCCGAGGTCTGCAGGGCGACGTACTGGCGCCCGTTGACCGCGTAGGTCATCGGCGGCGCCTTGAGCGGCGTGCCGAGGTTGAAGTGCCAGAGCTGCTCGAGCGTCTCGTCGTTGAGGGCGACGAAATCGCCATTGGTCAGCGCGGTGAACACCAAGCCGCCGGCGGTGGCCAGCATGCCCGAGCGGATCTCCTCGTCGACGTTGACCTTGGCCAGCACCTTGCCCGTCCGCACGTCCACGGCGGTGATGGCGCCGTAGTAGAGGTTGGAGATGGTGCCGTTGACGTCCTTCAGCGTGCCCTGGCCGGCGGGCGGCGGGGGCTCGGTGATCGACGCCTTGGTCATGTCCTGGGTGAAGCAGCCCTCGGTCGAGACCGTGTAGGCGATGTACTTGACCGGGTTGAAGGCCGGCGGCTGATGCGCCGTGCCGCCATGCCAGGTCGGGCAGGTGGTGACCTCGGTGCCGAAGTCCTCGCGCAGGGCGCGGGTCTCGGGGATGTAGGTCTGCACGGCGAGCTCGGGGTTGTACTCGAGCGGCAGGCCGGTCTTGGGGTCGAGACCCTTGGTCCAGGTCACCTCGTTGACCCACTGGCTGCCGTTGATGAACGAGCCGTCGGCGGCGTTCCAGTTGTAGTAGAAGCCGTTGCGGCCGAAGTGACCGATCTGGTGGACCATCTCGCCGTCGATCGGGGCGTCGAAGACGAAGTTGACGCCGTTCTCGTCATAGTCCCAGCCATCGTTCGGCGTGAGCTGGAAGTACCATTTCATCTTGCCGGTATCGATGTCGAAGGCGACGGTCGAATCGGTGAAGAGGTTGTCGCCGGGACGGAACTCGGGATCGTAGCTGGGAACCGGGTTGCCCGTACCCCAGATGATGTTGCGGTTCACCGGGTCGTAGGAGCCGGTGGTCCACATGCCGCCGCCGCCACGGGTCCAGGCGGTCTGGGCGGTGTCCTGCCAGGTTTCCGAACCCGGCTCGCCCGGCGCCGGCACGACGTAGGTGCGCCACAGCTCCTCGCCGGTGGTCGGATCGGCCGCGGCCAGCCAGCCGCGGGTGCCGCCGTCGCCGGTGGCGTTGGCGACCATGCACTTGTTCTCGATGCAGAGGGGGGCGGCGTTGAAGCGCTCCTGGCCACCATATTCGGTGGTCACGGCCATCTGCTTGTCCCACAGGATCTCGCCGCTGTCGCGGTCATGCGCCACGAGGCGCCCGTCACGCAGCGGGTTGATGATGTTGGTGCCGTAAAGGGCGATGCCGCGCGTCTGCGGGTCGTTGCCCTCGTGCTCGATCTCCGGGTCGGAGATCCACAGCAGGTCGGCGGCCTGCGGATTGCGGACGTCGATCTTGAAGACGCGACCCCAGGACGAGATCGTGTACATGATGCCGTTGTCCACCATCGGCGTGGCCATGATGTTCGGCCCGTTGGCGCCCGACACATCGTTGGCACCGCCCAGCGACAGGGCCCACACCATGTGCAGGCCGGAAACGCTGTCGCGGTTGATCTGGGTCAGCGGCGAGTAGCGATGGGCCTGGACGTCCTTGCCCTGCATGAGCCAGTTGGCCGGCTCGTTGTCGGCCTTGAGCAGGCGGTCGTTCGACCAGTTCAGATTGAAAGTCGACTGGACTTGGGCGACCGCAGGTAATGCCAACGCCCACAGCGTGGCAACCGCAGTCCCCAACCCCAGCGCCAGCCGAGTTGTTGACCTCACATTAGGCATATAACTCTCCCAGTGGATTCCTCATGATCCCCGCCGCACCCGACCCACAAGGGGCAGAGCCCGCCACGGCGCAGCCGCTACAGACTCCTCCCAAGGCGCGGTGGGGAACTGGGACGGTAACATCGAGGTGAAGGGGGGGCAAGCGAATAGCCCCGGCGAAAAACTTAAGGGAATTAGACGAACGTATTAGTCGGGCGAAAGCCGATCGGCATAGGGGAGTTTCCACGCCGAGGCCCGGCGGGAGCGCTCAGGCGCTGCGCAGGGCCTCGACCACCGGGCGGCGATAGAGCAGCGCCGCCGGCAACAGGGCGAGCACGGCGCCGACCGCGGCGAGGCTCAGGGCCAGCCAGAATTCGGGCCAGCCGATGGTCGTCGTCATGGCGATGCCGCTGGCGCGGCTGAAGAGGCCCGAGACGACGCCGACGAAGGCGGCGGCGACGGCGAGCCCGAGCAGGCTGCCCGCCGCGATGAGCCCGAAGCTGAAGCACCAGGCGACGGCGAGCACGTAGAGGCGCGAGGCGCCGAGCGCGCGCAGCACGGCGAAGCGCTGGCGGTAGAGCCGCATGAGCATCAGGATACCGGCGAGCACGGACGCGACCAGCAGCACTTCGGTGGCAAGGGCGAGCCCGCTCATCACCACGCGCACGTCGCCGATGAGCTCGTAGAGCTGCACCAGCACCTCGGCGGGGAAGAAGGCGGTGGTGCTGGTGGTGCGATATTCGCTGCGCAGGCCGTAGGCGGCGGCCATCGTCGCCGGCTTCACCACGGCGGCGGGGATGCCGGGGACGCTGGCGAGGTCGAAGGGCGGGCCGATGCGCGTCACCGGCCCGTCGCCGTGGCCGGTGCCCAGCTCGTGCAGCATCCAGGTGAGCTCGATAGGCGTCAGCAGGGCCCGGTCCCAGGGCGTGCCGGTGGGGGCGAGGCGGCCGACGACGGTAATCTGCTGGTCGTGCAGATGCGCGTCGTGGCCCTCGCCCGCGTCCTCGCCCTCGGCTTCCTCGAGGCCGTGCGTGACGCGGAAGCTGTCGCCGACGGCCAGCGGCGAGTCGGCGCCGATGACCGCCTCGAACGGCGTTGCAAAATTGCGCCCCTCGGCGAGCCGATCCCCCGACAGGTGCAGCACCAGCGCCGGGATGGTGCCGATGACGGGATGGCCCGCATAGGAATCGCCGAAGCCGATGGGCGCGACGAAGGCGGCCCGCTCGTCGGCGAGCAGTTTCCGCTCGGCCTCGCCGGAGAGCAGCTCGACGGCGCCGTGCTGGAGGAAGACGACGCGCAGCAGCAGGTCGATCTGGCTGCCCGGGGCGCCGACGATGAGGTCGAACTTGTCGGCGGCGCGAGCGCTGCCGGTGCGCAGCGCGCGCTCCTGCGCCGTGATGGCGGCGCCGATGCCGACGGCCAGCGCGATGAGCAGCACGAAGGTGACCGAGACCACGGCGTGGCGCCGCATGATGGCCCAGACCAGCGGGAAGGGATTGATCACGCCGCCGCCCCCGCGAGGCGCGCCGCGAGGTGCCCGTGCTGGAGCACGTAGGTGGCGTGCGCGGCGGCGAGGATGTCGGGATCGTGGGTCGCCACCACCACGGTGCGCCCCTCGGCGGCGAGGCCGGCGAGGATGGCGGTGAGCTCGGCGGTGGCGGCGCCGTCGAGCGAGGCGCTGGGCTCGTCGGCGAGGATCACCGGCGGGTCGAAGGCGAGGGCGCGGGCCACGGCGACGCGCTGGCGCTCGCCGCGCGAGAGCTGGGCGATGGTGTGGCGCTCGGCCGGCACGCCGAGCTCGCGCAGCAGGCGCGTGGCGCGCTCGCGCACGCCCGGCGCCGGCCCGAAGCTCGCCGGCAGGGTGGCGTTGGCGAGCGGGGAGAGCTCCTCGATCAGGTGGAAATCCTGGAAAATGAAGCCGACATGGGCGCGCCGCCAGGCGTCGCGGCGCCGCTCGGAGAGGGCGTAGAGGTCGGTTTCGGCGCAGCGCACCGTGCCGGTATCGGGTGGCAGCAGCCCCGCCAGCACGTAGAGCAGGGTCGACTTGCCGGAGCCCGAGGGGCCGCTGACGGCGGTGATGCGCCCGCCCTGGGGCGCAAAGTCGATGGCGTCGAGCACGGCGAAGCGCGCGCCGCCGGAATCGGCGAAGGCGAGGCTCACGCCGGCGGCGGCGAGCGTCGGCACGGGCGGCCTAGGACCGGATCACGGCGGCGTGCTGAAGGCGCACGAGGCTGACGAAGCCGGTCTCCTCGTCCAGCGCCTCGCCGACATCGAGCGTGCCGGAGACGCGGATCTGGCGGTCGAAGGGCACCATCGGCAGCTCGGCATCGCTGGTCACGTAGATGATGTTGTCGGGCCACAGCGCGATGTCGTCGCAGAACGGGCAGGTCTCCATCGGGATGTCGGTCAGCACGAAGAAGGGCGACTCGGCCTTGAGCGGCGGCGCCATGAAGCCGACGATCTCGACCGGCGTGCCGTTGAGCGTGAGGACGCGCTCGGAGAGCGTCGTCGTGCCCTTGACGTAGAGGTCGTAGAAGAACATGCGCTGCGGGTCGTTGGCGAGGGCCTGCCGGGCCGGCAGCGCGGCGGCGGCGGCCAGACCCAGAAGAATGCTGCGACGGTCGGGCATCGCGTCCTCCTCTTGTCGGGGTGCCGGATTGACGGGGGCGAAGCATACGCCCGATGGGCGCGATGTGAAGGGGGTCATTGCGGCGGCGGCACGGAAGGGGCCGGGCCGAGGGCGATGTCGCCGCCCGGCGCCGCGAGGACGAAGGCGCCGCCCGTGACGGCGACGGCGAGCGGCAGGCTGTCGCCGCCGGCGGCGCCGAGGGCGAGCAGCAATGCGGCATAGGTGTCGGCCAGGGTCGCCGGCAGGGCGGCGGACGCAGCGGCGAGGGCGTCGAGCAGGCCGAGGGGGTCGCGCAGCGTGACCTCGAAGCGGCCGCGCGGCGCGCCGGCGAGGCTGAGGCCGAAAGCCCCCTTGCCGATGGCGTGCAGCGTGCCCCAGTCGAGCGCGACGGCGCCGAGCTCGACGAGCGTCTGGTCGCGCCGCGCCAGATAGTCGAAGGCGTCGCGCAGCGAGTAGCGGGTGACCGGCCGGTCGACGAGAAGCTGTGCCGTGAAGGATTTGACGCGGCTGCCATAGGCGGTGCCGGCGGCCGGCGGCACGGTGAGGTCGGTGAGGCGCAGGGCGATGTCGGTGCCGGCGGCGAGCAGGCCGGTGCCGCCCTGGCGCAGGATGCGCAGCTGGCCATCGGCGAGGGTCATGGGGGCCGCGTCGGTGCCGGCGGGCGCCAGCGCGAGGCCGTTGACGCGCAGGATGATGGTGCGGCCGAGCGCGTCGCGCGGGTCGCGCGTCATGGCGACGCCGATGGCGTCGGCGCGGCCGGACCAGACGGTATCGGCGCCCGCCGCCGTGGTGACGGTGAAGGCCGTGGCACCGGCCGCCTGCAGGTGGAAGAGCTCCTTGTCGTAGAGTGCGGCACGCTCGGCGGTCCAGCGCCAGCCGGGGGTCTCGTCGGGGCCGGCAATGGCGAGGTTGGCGAGGGTCACGGTGTCGCCGGCCTCGGCCATGCCCTCGGCCGTGACGGTGAGGCCATCCGCGCGCAGCGGCGCGGCCCAGGCGTCGAAGCGCGCCGCGGCGCCCGGCGCGATGGCGACGGGCGCGGCCGGCGCTGCGGGTTCCGGGCCGGGCGCCGGCGGGCCGCTGGCGGTGAAGACGACGATGGCGAAACCGGCAAGGGCGACGAGGGCGGCGGCCAGCAGCGCGGCGAAAAGGCGGTTCATGGGCGGCTTCCGTCGGGGGTGGTGGCGCGCATCGGGTCAGCCGGCATCGGGGGTGGGCGCGGCGCGGCGGGGGAAGGCCAGCCAGAGGACGGGATCGTCGCGCCAGCCGAGCGCCGCCGCGTAGCGCAGCGTCCAGGCCCCGGGCGTGGCCGGCGCGTCGAGCGCCAGCACATGTCCCGCGGCGTCGCGCCGATAGGTCACGGCTGCCAGGAGGTCGGCAGGGACGAGCAGTGCGGCGCGCGCGCTGCCGGCCCCCAGATAGACGTCGATGCCGTCGATGGTGCCCAGATAGGCGGGGCTGGCATTGCCGGCATGGCGGGTGACGGTGGCGCCGGCGGGCGGATGGCCGCCGAACCAGTCGCGCACCCAGGCCGGCAGGTCGGGCGCCATGACATAAAGGAGCGGCTGGCGGCCGGCGCGGCGCCAGGCGGCGGCGCTGTCGTTGAGCGCGGCGTAGAAGGCGGCGGCATCGGCGGTGGCGACGGTCCGGGCCGGGCGCTCGGCAAGGGCCTGCCAGACGGGCGCGGCGAGATCGGCGGCGAGCGTCGCGATGGCTGCCTGCCGCTCGGCTTCGAGCGCCGCGGCGACGGCCGGCCAGGTGAAGATGCCGGGCGCCGGCACGGCGGCAGCGATGCGCCCCGGCCCGAAGGCGGCGAGGCGCAGCGCCCGGGGAGGCAGGTCGCCGGCCGTGGTTTCCGTCGGCACGGGGGCGACGAGGCCGCGCAGGTCCAGCGTACCGGCGACGAGGCCGGCTTCGGCCGCGGCGCGCACGGTTTCGGCCGCCGCCTCGGCATAGCGCGCCTCGGTGGCGGCGATCAGCTCGTGGTAGGCGGCGGGCGCGAGGAACTGGCCGGCCCAGGCGCCGGCGCCGGCGGCACGGGCGGCGGCCTCGGCGGCGCCATAGGCCTCGGCCCCGGCCGGATCGGCGACGGCCCAGCCCTGGGTGACGAGGGCCAGCGCGATGTCGCCGTCGGCGCCGGTGCACAGCGCCTCGCCCTCAGTGTTGGGCGTGCAGGCAACCGGCGCGGCGGCGAGCAGGGTCTGCAGCGCACGGGTGGCCGCGACGCCGCAGGCGAAGGGCTGGCCATCGACGAGGCAGCTCTGGTTGAAGCCGAGCCCGTCAATGCCGAACAGCGCATAGGCATGGCCGTTGAGGGTGAGGCTGTCGCTGCCGGTGGCGCTCGCCGGGCCGCGCTCCTCGGCCGGCGCGGCGGTGGCGGCGAGGGCGGCGACGAGCAGCGCCGCGAGGCGGCGCGGGGCGCGGCTTCCGACGCTTCGCGGCGACCCTCGGCGCATTGCCCCCTCCCCTGCCTTCGGCCGCTTTGGCATTGCGAGTCCCGCCGGCCGATGTCAAGCTGCGCTCCATGCGACGACAGGTCAACAGCCGCGCCGCGCGCGCCGTCCGGCGTCTCGCGTCCCCACCCGATGGCCATCGGACAGTCGAGCGATGAGCGAGCAGACGGCGAGCCCGCACGGTGCGACGCGCCCCCGCCGGATGGCGGGGCAGCGGCTGTTCGGCCTGCCGCTCGAGGCGGCGAGCCTCGTGCTGCTCGTCGTCTTCTGGCAGATCGTCGCCACGCTGTTTCCGTCGCGGCTCATGCCCTCGCCGCTCGTCGTCGTCGGCGAGATGTGGAGCCTCACGGTGGACGGGCGGCTGCTCTCGGACATGGGCAAGACGCTGAGCCGCACCGCCATCTCGTTCGTGGTGGCGATGGTGCTGGGCACCGCCATCGGCATCGCGATGGGGCGCAACCGCGTGCTCGACCGGCTGCTCTCGAGCTGGGTGGTGATCGGGCTCAACGTGCCGGCGATCGTCATTGCGGTGATCCTCTATATCTGGCTGGGGCTCACCGAATTCGCGCTGATCCTCGCGGTGACGCTCAACAAGCTGCCGGTGGTGGTCACCACCATCCGCGAGGGGGTGATGAGCTTTTCGCGCGACTACGACGAGCTGGCCCTCGCCTTCCGCATGCCGGCCGGGCGGCGCCTCAGGCTCATCACCACGCCGCAGCTCATGCCGTTCGTCCTCGCGGCGGCGCGCACCGGGCTGGCGCTGATCTGGAAGATCGTGCTGGTCTTCGAGCTGCTGGGCAGCGACGGGGGCATCGGCTTCCGCATCCAGACCTTCTTCCAGTTCTTCGACATCACCGGCATCTTCGCCTACACCATCGCCTTCATCATCGTCGTCTTCGTCTTCGAATATCTCGTGCTGCGCCCGGTGGAAGGACGGGTCCTCAGATGGCGCGCGGACCGCAGCTGAGCCTCGCCATCCGCGCCAAGCGGTTCGACACGGCGCATGCGCCGCTGTTCAGCGATTTCAGGCTGGACGTCGCGCCCTCGAGCGTCGTGGCGCTGGTCGGGCCGAGCGGCGTCGGCAAGTCGACGCTGCTGCGGCTCGTCGCCGGCATCGACACCGCCTATGAGGGGCGCATCGCCATCGACGGCGTGCCGGCCGCCGAGGCGCCGCCCGCCGGCTTCGTCTTCCAGGACGCACGGCTGCTGCCCTGGCTCAGCGCCCGCGAGAACATCCGCGCGGTGCGCGCGGCAACGACGGCGGCGGAGGCCGATGCGGCGCTCGGCCGGGTGGGCCTTGGCGGCTTCGAGACGGCGTTTCCGCACCAGCTGTCGGGCGGCATGCAAAGGCGCGTGGCGCTGGCGCGGGCGTTCTCGGTCAATCCGCGGCTGCTGCTGCTCGACGAGCCCTTCGTGTCGCTCGACCGCTCGCTGGTGCGCGACATCCAGTCGGTGCTCAAGGAGCTGATCGCGACGCACGAGCCCACCGTGCTGCTGGTGACGCATCTCGCCGAGGATGCCGCGGTGCTGGCCGACCGTGCCGTGGTGCTGGCCGACCGGCCGGTGCGCGTCGTCGCCGACGTCACCTTCGGCGTGCCGCGCGACGCGCGCACGCCGACCGACCTGGTGCGGATCGTCACCGAGATCGAGGGCGTGCAGGCCGGCGCGGCGAGCGCCCCGGCCTGACGAAGCGGCCCCTACTGCGTCTGCAGCGCGGTGTAGAAGGTGCCCTCGGGGATGGCGGTGATGTCGCCGACGACATCCTTGCCGCCGAACTCGGCCATGACGGCGAAGGCCTCGGTGGCGGCCGTCACCGAG
>JBDHTK010000031.1:0-17623 GCA_039808625.1 Devosia sp.
CTGGCGCGGCTCGTCGGCCACGGCGCGCATGGCGGGCGGCGCGGCGGCGACCAGCGCCAGCACGCCGGCCGTCAGCCCGCCAAAAGCGGTCATGCGGGCGATATCGGGCATTGTGGCCTCCCGGCGCGGGTGATGGTTAACCATCCATCAACCATAGCCGGCCGCACTGTGTCAAAACGGAACAGTCGTTTACCTTAATTTCACGATTGGCTGTGGAGGGCCGTCGCCAGCATGTCCACCGCGTCGACGAAGCGGTCATGCGCCTCGCGCGTCGGCCAGGGCCGCAGCAAGTGCTCGAAGCCGTCGAGGTCGAACGCCGCAAGGCTCGGCTCGCCGAAGAAGCGGCGCGCCTCCTCGGGCGCGAAGCCGGCGAGCTGCACCGCCTCGTGGAAGGCGGCCTCGCGGTCGGCCCGCTTGATCTGCCGGTGCAGCGCCACGGGCGGCGTGGCGTTGAGCGCAAAATGCAGGTGCACCGCGCCGAGCAGCCGCGCCTCCACCTCTTTGTAATTGCCGCCCATCGCCGCCTTGAACGGCGAGATGATGTCGCCCATCACATATTCGGGCGCATCGTGCAGCAGCGCGTAGAGCCGCGCCCTGGCGTCGGCCTCGGGCTGCATGGCGGTGAAGATTTCGAGCACCAGCACCGAATGCTGCGCCACCGAGAACGGATAGTCGCCGCGCGTCTGCCCGTTCCAGCGCGCCACCCGCGCGAGGCCGTGCGCGATATCGCTCAATTCGACATCGACGGGAGAAGGGTCGAGGATGTCGAGCCGCCGCCCCGACAGCATGCGCTGCCACGCCCGTTCCTTGTTTCGCGCCATGATCTTCTCGCCCTGGGGAGCGAAACGCTAGTCGGCGCGCGGCGATTCCCCAAGGGCATAGGTCGCCCAGCCGGGCAGGCTGACGCGCACCGGCCTGCCGTCGACCGTCACCGCGCCGCCGTCGAAGCGATCGAGCCGCACCACCGCCACCGCCTGTTCGCCGACGATCTTGCCGAGCTTGCCCGCCTCGCGCCCGCCCGCGACCACCGCCGAGCCTGCCGGCGCCGCGATCCCGGAGACGATCACCGGCCGCCGCCGCGCCGTGCCGCGATGCTGCATGCGGCTCACGACCTCCTGGCCGACATAGCAGCCCTTCCTGAAATCCACCCCGCCCAGGAGGTCCATGCCGATGTCGTGGGGAAACATCTCGTCGGCACCGAAATCCGCACCCAGCTCGGCGATGCCCTCGCCGATTCGCGCCGCGTCGTAGCTGTCGTCGGCCGCCGCCCAGCCCGCCGCCTCGGCCCGTGTGCCGATCACCCGCTGGTGCACGGCGCCGCCGCCCCAACCCACGGCGTGCGTTTCGCCGAGATCCGCGATCTCGACCGCGGCCCGCAGCCTGTACATGCGCATGCGCTTGAAGAACGCCGCGGCGACGCCCGCGTCCACGTCGAGCCAGAAGGCGCCGTCGGCATAGGTGCTGAGCCCCTCGGCCTGGATCTTGCCCTGCGGCGACAGCAGCGCCCACCACAGGGGCGGGCCCACCTCGGCCACCAGCCGCCCGGTCACCACGTCGAACAGCAGTTTCTGCGCGTCCGCGCCCGAGAACCGGAACAGCGCACGCGACGGACGGAGGATTGTAGGCATTTCGGCCATCCAGTAAGGGACTGAGACATGGCGCACTATGACGCGATCTTCAAGAACGGCACCGTCGTCAACCAGGACGGCAGCCATCCCGCCGACATCGGCATCCGCAACGGCCGCATCGCGGCGCTCGGCGCATTGTCCGCCGATACCGCCGATTCGGTCACCGACTGCCGGGGGCTGCACATCCTCCCCGGCGTCATCGACACCCAGGTGCATTTCCGCGAGCCCGGCCTCGAGCACAAGGAAGACCTCGCCACTGGCTCGCTCTCGGCCGTGATGGGCGGCGTCACCGGCGTCTTCGAGATGCCCAACACCAAGCCGCTCACCGTCACCCGCGAGACCTTCGCCGACAAGCTGGCGCGCGCCGACGGCCGCATGCACTGCGATTTCGCCTTCTTCATCGGCGGCACGCACGAGAACGTCGCCGAATTGCCCGTGCTGGAGCGGCTGCCCGGCTGCGCCGGCGTCAAGGTGTTCATCGGCTCCTCGACCGGCAGCCTGCTGGTGCCCGACGACGCCGGGCTCGGCGCCATCCTCAGCGTCATCTCGCGCCGCGCCGCCTTCCATTCCGAGGACGAATACCGGCTCGATGAGCGCAAGGACCTGCGCATTGCCGGCGACCCGCGCTCGCATCCGGTCTGGCGCGACCCCGAGACAGCACTGCGCTCGACGCAGCGGCTCGTGGCGCTGGCCCGCCATTATGGCAAGCGCATCCACGTGCTGCACATCTCCACCGGCGAGGAGATGGCCTTTCTCGCCGACCACAAGGACGTGGCGACCGTCGAGGCGACGCCGCACCACCTCACCCTCGATGAGACCGCCTATGACCGGCTCGGCACCATCGCGCAGATGAACCCGCCGGTGCGCGACAAGGCACACCGCGCCGCCATCTGGGCTGGCGTCGCCAACGGCACCGTCGATGTGCTCGGCTCCGACCACGCGCCGCACGCGCTCGAGGAAAAGCAGAAGCCCTATCCCAGTTCGCCCTCGGGCATGACCGGCGTGCAGACGCTGGTGCCGATCATGCTCGACCACGTCAATGCCGGGCGCCTGAGCCTAGAACGCCTGGTCGATCTCACCAGCCACGGCCCCTCGCGCGTCTACGGCATCGCCCGCAAGGGCCGCATCGCCGCCGGCTACGACGCCGACCTCACCATCGTCGACCTGGGCCGCCGCGAGACCATCACCAGCGCCTGGATCGCCGGCAAGGCGAAATGGACGCCCTATGACGGCGTCGCCGTCACCGGCTGGCCGGTCGGCACGGTGCTGCGCGGCACGACGGTGATGTGGCAGGGCGAGCTGATGGCGCCGCCCGGCGGCCGCCCCATCCGCTTCGTCGAAACGCTGGCGCCGGAGGCGTAGCGGCCGCCGCCTCCCCATCGCCCCTTCAGTCTGTCATTCCCGCCGGCGCGGGAATGACACCGGTGGAAGGGCCCACTGCTGGGAAATCCCTCAGTGCGTCATGCGGTCGAGATTGTATTCGCCGTTGCGGATGCGCTCGGGCAGGGCGGTGACCATCAGCGCCGCCGCCTCCTCGCCATGCGCGCGCACCAGCGTGGCGATGGCGGCGAACAGCGAGGCATGGGCCAGCGCCAGCGTCTCCACCCCCTCGTCCTCGGCGGTGTTCCACGCTTCGGCCAGATATTCGAGCGCGAGCTGGCGCTCCTCGCGCTGCTCGTCGCGGCCGGCGGCGGCGCCGAACGCCGGAATGGAATTTTTGCTGCTGCGCATCGCGCATCGACTAGCACGCACTGTGTGGCGATGGCGGGGCACGTCACCGGAAGGTTAATTTCGCGCGTCGCATTGTCGTTAACGCGGGGTGCCGGCGCCTATTCCGCGTAGCGCGCATGGATGTCGCGTGCCGTCCCCTCGGCCTCGACGATGAGCCGCGTCAGCGCCTCGCGTGCCGAGGCGGTGCAACTCCGGTAGAGTCGAGAATAGGCGAGGTAGCCGCCGTTGAAGGCGCCGTAGAGCCGCTGCTGGCGGTCCTCGTCGGGCTGGTCGAGCATCACCAACTCGGCCAGTTGCTCCCGCCAGTCGGTGCCGCCCCCGGCGCAGAGCGGGTTGAGGAAATAGAGGCTGCCCAGAATCTCGGCCAGTCGCTCCATCTGCGGCTCGTAGGGCGGGTCGATCGCCGCCGCCGGCTGCGGCAGGGCGGCGGCAAGGACCAGCAGGGCAACGGCAACGAGCTTGCGCATGAGCGATTCCTAGGCGGACGATGATGGCGGGCGCAAGGCGTCTCAGTTGCGCGCGAACAGCCGGAAGGCGGCGGCCACCACCTCGTCGAGCCGCGGCGTCGTTGCCAGTCCCCCGATCTGCTCGGGCCGCACCCAGCGCCAGCCGCGGATTTCCGCCGGCGCCGGCACGATCGCACCCGCAAACCCCTCCGTCGCAAAGGTCTGCAGGTGAAACTGCCCGAAGCGCAGGACAAGCAGCGGCCGCAGCGCGAACACCTCGAGCCCCAGCTCCTCGCCGAGCTCGCGGATAGCGCACTGCTCGGCCGTTTCGCCCGGCTCCAGCCGCCCGCCCGGCAGCGTCCACAGCCCCGCCGAGGGCGCGCGGTTGCGCTGGATGAGCAGCACCTCTTCGCGCCTGACGATGGCGACGCTCGCGGCAAGCAACTGGGTCATGTGCCGCTTTTGGGCATTTGCCGTTTGCGCCGCAAGCCTCTAGCTTCCGCCGCCATGTGTGGACGCTACGCCCTGCTGCTGCCGCCCGAGGCGATGGCCGTTCTGTTCAGCGTGCTGAACGAGATGGCCTATCCGCCCCGCTACAACATCACGCCGACGCAGCCCGTCGTCACCATCCTCGAGCGCGAGGGGCGGCGCACGGCCGAGCTCTTCCGCTGGGGGCTCGTCCCGGGCTGGGTGAAGGATCCGAAGGACTTTCCGCTGCTCATCAACGCTCGCGCCGAGTCGATGGCGCACAAGCCCAGCTTTCGCGATGCGGTGCGCAACAGCCGCTGCATCGTGCCGGCCAGCGGCTATTATGAGTGGATGAAGGCCGCCGACGGCAAGCGCCAGCCCTACTACATCACCTCCGCCGAGACCGACACGATGGCCTTTGCCGGCCTCTATTCCACCTGGGCCGGCCCGAACGGCGAGGAGGTGGACACGGTGTGCATCGTCACCGTCGCGCCGAACCTCGAAATCTCCGGCGTCTACGACCGCATGCCGGCCATCCTGCGCGGCCGCGCCGCCATCGACGCCTGGCTCAACACCCGCGACGTCGACACGAAAGAGGCCGTCACCCTCACCGTCCCGCCGCCCCCGGGCACCATGAAATACCATCCGGTTGGCAAGGCCATCGGCAACGCCGCCGCCGAGGGTCCCGACCTCATCGTCCCCGCCGCCGAGCCGAAGCACGATCCGCCCGCGCCGGCAGCGCCCGGCCAGCTCGACCTGTTCTAGGGGGCGCCAGCGGGGCGGCGCCCTCACATCACCCCGTAATAGCCCAGTGCATCGCCGATCTGGTCTTCCTCATAGCCCAGATGCGACAGCAACACGTCCTTGAGCGCCGCGAACACCTCGCGCGCCGCCGCGAAATTCTCCGGCGTCGGCGCCGTCGCCAGCGCGTTCAGCGCGTCGATCTGGCGTTCGAGCAGCGCGTGCACCACCTCGTGCTCGGCCACCAGCCGCTCGGTGACGCGCCGATAGCCGTCCGAAACCGCCGCGAGCTGTGGGAACACATGCTGGTCCTCCAGCGAATGGTGGCCGTGCACGAACTGGCAATACTGCCCGCACAGGTTTCCGAAGCGCCGGAAATTGGCGACCATCGCCATTTCCGCCGTCTCGGCGGCGATGTCGTCGCGGCTCGCCAGCCCTTCGGCGGCGCGCTGGATCAGCGTCTCGATGCTCGCGACATTGGCGCGCAGCAGGTCGTGGATTTCCTTGAGGTGCTCGCCGGCCGCCTTCTGGGCACGCGTCAGGTTTTCGAGCTTCGGCACGGTCGGGCGCGTCGTGTCGTCGAGAAAGCCGATGTCGAGGAGCATATGCGGGGCCTTTCCGGTTCGGAAACGCGACAAGATCAGACTGGCGCCTCACTTGGCGCATCCGGTGTGGCTTTCAAGAGGGCACAGGCCTGTGCGCGTCAATCGCCCAGCAGCTTGCCCGGATTCATGATGCCGTTGGGATCGAGCGCGCGCTTGATGGCGGCCATCATGTCGAGCGCCACCGGATCCTTGAGCCTCGCCAGCAGCTCGCGCTTGAGCTGGCCGATACCGTGCTCGGCCGAGATCGAGCCGCCGAGCCGCCCCACCACCGCGTAGATCGCCGCGTTCACGTCCCTTTCGCGCGCCATGAAGGCCTTGCCGTCGGCCCCTTCCGGTTGGCTGAAATTGAAGTGGATGTTGCCGTCGCCCAGGTGCCCGAACGGGCAGGGCCGGATGCCGTCGACGACGCGCGCCGCCGCCGCCGAGCCGGCTGCGATCAGCTCCGGCACCGCCGCGACGGGCACCGACACGTCGTGCTTGATCGAGGCGCCTTCCTTCGACTGCACCTCGCTCATCTGCTCGCGCGCCGTCCACGTCGCCGCCCGCTCGGCTTCCGACTGGGCGATGCTGGCGTCGGTGAGCAGGCCGCGCGCGAACGCTGCCTCGAGTGCCGCCTCCAGTGTGCCCGGCGCGTCGCCCGGCCTGCGGCTGAGCTCGACCAGCGCGTACCAGGGCGACGGGCCGGCGGCGGGATCGTGCGCGAGCATCCCGTGCTTGAGCTGCAGCTCCAGCCCGAAGCGCGGCATGAGCTCGAACGCGGTGAGCTGCGTGCCGGTCCGGTCGCGCAGCGCATAGAACAGCTCCAGTGCCGCCGCGGGTCCGCCGACCGAGCAGAACGCCGTTTCATACCCTGCCGGCCGCGTAAACAGCTTGAGCGTCGCCGCGGTGATGATGCCGAGCGTGCCCTCGGCCCCGATGAACAGGTCCTTGAGGTCGTAGCCGGTATTGTCTTTCTTGAGCGCGTTGAGTCCGCGATAGAGCCGCCCGTCGGCCAGCACCGCCTCGACCCCGAGGCACAGCTCGCGCGCATTGCCATAGGCCAGCACCTGGATGCCGCCGGCATTCGACGACAGCAGCCCGCCGATGCGCGCCGAGCCCTGGCTCGCGAGCCATAGCGGGAACATCGCGCCCGCCGCCTCGGCAGCCTCGTGCGCCCTCTGCAGGATGACCCCGGCCTCGACCGTCATGTGCCCGGCCGCTGCGTTCACCTCGCGCACCCCGTCGAGCCGGGCGAGTGACACGATCACCTCGTCGCCGCGTCGCGGCACCTGCGCGCCGACGAGGCCGGTATTGCCGCCCTGCGGTATCAGCGGCACGCCGTTCTCATTGGCCCAGCGCGCTATGGCCCGCACCTGGGCCACGTCGGCAGGCCGCACCACCGCCGCCGCGCCGGCGTGGTAGCGCCGCCGGGGCTCGTTGAGATAGGCCGGCATGGCCGCCGCGTCGGCGATCACCGCGCCTTCGCCGACGAGGCGCGCAAGGCCCGCAACGACCTGGGAATTGTTCATGGGGCTGTGCTATGGCACAAGCCTGCGGACTTCAAAAGGGAGAACCCCATGAGCGACGGACTGATGGCAGGCAAGCGCGGGCTGATCATGGGAGTCGCCAACAACCGCTCCATTGGCTGGGGCATCGCCAAGGCCCTCAGCGGGCAGGGTGCCGAGATCGCCTTCTCCTACCAGGGCGAGGCGCTCAAGAAGCGCGTCGAGCCGCTCGCCGCCGAGGTCGGTTCCGATTTCCTCGTCGAATGCGACGTCACCGACGACGCAGCAATGGACGAGACCTTCCGCCAGATCAAGGAACGCTGGGGCCGGCTCGATTTCCTCGTCCACGCCATCGGCTTTTCCAACAAGGACGAGCTCGACGGCCGCTATATCGACACCAGCGCCGAGAATTTCGCGCTGACCATGAACATCTCGGTCTATTCCTTCACCGCCGTCGCCCGTCGCGCCGAGCCGCTGATGGCGCCGGGCAGCGCGCTCCTGACGCTCACCTATTACGGCTCGCAGCGCTACATCCCCAACTACAACGTCATGGGCGTCGCCAAGGCCGCGCTCGAGGCCTCGGTGCGCTATCTCGCGGTCGATCTCGGCAGGTCGGGCGTGCGCGTCAACGCCATCTCGGCCGGCGCCATCAAGACGCTCGCCGCCTCGGGTATTTCCGGCCTGCGCGACATGCTGCACTGGCAGGAGGCCAACGCCGCGCTGCGCCGCAACGTCGACATCGACGATGTCGGCCGCGCCGGCCTCTACCTGCTCTCGGACCTCGCCTCCGGTGTCACCGGCGAGATCCACTATGTCGACGCCGGCTTCAACGTCGTCGGCATGAAGCTGATGGACGCCGAGTCCACTCCTACCGCCTGAGTCAGTCTATGGCCGATACCACCTGGCCCGAACTCTATTTCGTCCGCCACGGCGAGACGGACTGGAACGCCGAAGGCCGCTACCAGGGCGCCCGCGACATCCCGCTCAACGACCGCGGCCGTGGCCAAGCGGCGCTCAACGGCGCGCTGCTCGGCGAATTGCTCCAGCGCAGCGGCCGCGCGCCGGGCGATTTCTCATGGTACGTCTCGCCCCTCTGGCGCACCCGCGAAACCATGACTCTCGTGCGCTCGCGCCTCCCCGCGCCGCTGCCCGAGGTCGCTGTCGACCCGCGCCTCATCGAGATTTCCTTCGGCATCCACGAGGGCCGCCTGCACCACGAGCTGGTCGGCGAGATGGCCATCGCCGGCGAGCGCGACGCCGGCTTCTGGCAGTTCCGCCCGCCCGAAGGCGAGAGCTACGAGGACGTGACGGCCCGCGTCCGCGATTTCGCCACGCGCCTCACCGGCCCTGCCGTCATCGTCTCGCATGGCGGTATCCTGCGCATCCTGCGCCACCTCATCGAGGGCCTGCCGCAGGAGCGCGCCGTCAACTGGTTCCCCCCGCAGGATTCGGTGGTCCATTTCAAGGATGGCAAGTCCGCCGTCTATCCCGCCGGGCAAAGCTGGGACGATTGAAATCCGCCGCCCCCGGGCATATGTCCGCGCGTTCTCGCGCGTGCCCGACCTCCGCGTCGAGAACTGGCTCGATTGACGCTGTGCGCCCCCGCACCTAGAACCCTGCCAAGCAGCGGAGAAGCCTCATGTCGTTCAACACTTTCGGCCACATGTTCCGCTTCACCACCTGGGGCGAAAGCCACGGGCCGGCGCTCGGCGTCGTCGTCGACGGCTGCCCGCCGGGGCTGCCGCTCAGCGCGGCGATGATCCAGCGCGATCTCGACCGCCGCCGCCCCGGCCAGTCGAAATACACCACCCAGCGGCGCGAGGAGGACAAGGTCAGGATTCTCTCCGGCACCTTCGAGGACGAGGCCGACGGCGTGGTGAAGACCACCGGCACGCCCATTTCGCTGCTCATCGAGAACACCGACCAGCGCTCCAAGGACTATGCCGAGATCAAGGACAAGTTCCGCCCCGGCCACGCCGACTTCACCTATCTCCAGAAATACGGCATCCGCGACTACAAGGGCTCGGGCCGCGCCTCGGCCCGCGAGACGGCGGCGCGCGTCGCCGCCGGCGCCGTCGCCCGCCAGGTGATCCCCGGCGTGCGCATCCGCGCCTCGCTGGTGCAGATGGGCCCCTACCAGATCGACCCGGCCAATTTCGACTGGGACGAGGTCAACCGTAACCCCTTCTTCTGCGGCGACAAGGATGCCGCTGCCGAATGGGCGCCCTATCTCGACACCATCCGCAAGGGCGGCAACTCCGTCGGTGCCGTGGTCGAGGTCGTGGCCGAAGGCGTGCCGCCCGGCTGGGGCGCGCCCATCTACGGCAAGCTCAGCGCCGACCTCGCCTCGGCCATGATGTCGATCAACGCCGTCAAGGGCGTCGAGATCGGCGAGGGCTTCGCCGCCGCCAGCCTGACCGGCTGGGACAATGCCGACGAGATGCGCGCCGGCGAGGCCGCGCCGTGGTTCAAGACCAATCGCGCCGGCGGCATCCTCGGCGGCATCTCCAATGGCGACCCCATCGTCGTGCGCTTCGCCGTGAAGCCGACCTCGTCGATCATCACGCCGCGCGAGACTGTGACGGTGCACAACGAGAACACCGACATCGTCACCAAGGGCCGGCACGACCCCTGCGTCGGCATCCGCGCCGTTCCCATCGGCGAGGCCATGATGGCGTGCGTCCTCGCCGACCATTTCCTCCGCCACCGCGGCCAGGCCGGCCGCGAAGGCGGCATCGGACTTAGCTGACCTTAGACAGCGACACCGGCACCGGCGGCTTGTTGCCGAGGATTTCCTCGATCCGCGCCAGCACGTCCGGCGTCAGCTTCGCCTTGCTGTCGAGCGCCTTGAGGTTGTCCTCGAGCTGGCTCCTGCGGCTCGCCCCGAGGATCACCGTCGAAACGTGCGGATTGGCGTTGCACCAGAGCAGCGCCAGATGATGCACCGGCATGCCGATCTCCCCGGCCAGCACGCTGAGCTGGCGCACCTTGTCGATCTTGCGCCGGCCCTCCTCGGACTCGAACTTGCGCCGCAGCCACTCATAGCCGGGCAGGTTGGCGCGGCTGTCGGCCGGGATGCCGTCATTGTACTTGCCGGTCAGGAACCCCGAGGCCAGCGGCGACCAGATCGTCGTTCCAAGTCCGAACTCGTAGAGCGGCAGGAATTCGAGCTCCACCTTCTCGCGCCGGAACATGTTGTATTCCGGCTGCTCCATCGTCGGCGGCGTGAGGTTGTCGCGCCGCGCCACCATGTGCGCCTCGGTGAGCTGCTGCGCCGACCATTCCGACGTGCCCCAGTAGATCACCTTGCCCTGCACGATGAGGTTGTGCATGGCGCGCACCGTCTCCTCGATCGGCGTGTCGAGGTCGGGCCGGTGGCAGAAATAGAGGTCGAGATAATCGACGCCGAGCCGTTTCAGCGCCGCATGTGCCGCATCGACGACATGCTTGGCCGACAGGCCGCGCTGCGTCGGCTTGCTGCCGCCCCAGAACACCTTCGACGACACCATGTAGCTGTCGCGCCGCCAGCCCAGCGTCTTCAGCGCCTCGCCCATCACCAGCTCGGCGTTGCCTTCTTCGTAGCCCTCGGCATTGTCGAAGAAATTGACGCCGTGGTCATAGGCGTAGCCCATCAGCGAGGCGGCATCGTCCTCGCCCACCTGCCTGGCGAACGTCACCCAGGCCCCGAACGAAAATTCTGAAACCTTGAGGCCGGATTTGCCCAAGCGGCGGTAGTCCATCGCATCACCTGCTGATCAGAGAAGTTGTCGGACGCTCGAAGACCCGGCCGGGGAGGGCGGGCGCCGCGGGGGCGGCTTCAATCGTCACTTGCCGATGCTATCCCACCCGGCGAAAGAGCGCCACGATTTCCTTGTTGCCGTCGCCGCCGGCAATGGGCGAGGGCAGGGTGCGTTGCAGCGCCCAGCCCGCCGCCTCCATGAACTCCACGACGGTCTCGACCGCTCCGGCGATGGCCGCCGCCGAGGCCACGACACCGCCCTTGCCGATATGGGCGCGCCCGACCTCGAATTGCGGCTTGACGAGGATGACTGCGTCGGCGCCCGGCCGGCAGAGGGCGAGAGCCGGTCCGATGACCTTGGTCACCGACACGAAGCTGATGTCGCACACGAGAAGGTCCACCGGCTCGGCGATGGTCCCGCGCGTGAGGTCGCGGGCATTGACGCCTTCAAGCGCCACCACATTTGGCCGTGTGGCGATTGCCGGGTCCATCTGCCCATGCCCGACATCGACGGCGTAGATCCTTGCCGCGCCGCGCTCGGCCAACACCTGCGTGAAGCCGCCCGTCGAGGCGCCGAGATCGAGGCATACGCGTCGCGCGACGGCGACGCCGCCCGCCTCGAGCCCGGCGATCAGCTTCAAGGCCGCCCGCGACACGTAGGCGCCCGCCGGATCGTCGAATGCCAGCACATCGTCGTCGCCGACGAGCTGGCCGGGCTTTTGCGCTAAAACGCCGTTCACCATCACCGTGCCGCGCCGGATCGCGTCGCGGGCACGGGCCCGGCTGCGGGCCAGCCCGCGCCGCTCGAGGGCGATGTCGAGGCGGAGTTGCTCCGCCATCGCTCAGGCGCCGACCAGCCGCTTGATCTTGGCCTCGGCCGTGGCCTTGTCCTCGCCATAGGCGATGGTGCCCTCGAAGCGCCCGTCTTTGCCGATCAGGAACACGCTCGCCGTGTGGTTGACGAGGTAGTTGCCGTCCTCGTCCGGTTTCTGGTTCTCGGACATCACGCCGAACGAGGCCTTCACCGCCTCGGTCTGCTCGGGTGTGCCCACCAGCCCGATGATGGTCGGGTCGAACGCGCCCAGATACTCGGCCAGCGCGTCCTTGGTGTCGCGCGCCGGATCGACGGTGACGAAGATGGTCCGCAACTGGTCGGCCGACAGCCCCAGCTCGTTGCGCCACTCGACGCTCTCGGCCATTGTCGTCGGGCACACGTCGGGGCAGAACGTATAGCCGAAGAAGACGAGGCTCGGCGTGCCCTTGAGGTCGTCCTGCGTGAAACTCTGGCCGCTCGTCGTTTCGAGCGCGAAGGGCGTGCCTGTCACTCCCACCGGCTGCGTCGGCGGCTTGAGGACGAACAGCGCGGTGGCGCCGATGGCGGCCACCACCACCAGCGTCCACAGGAGGATCCGGAAGCGGGAAACGGCGGTCGAGGCGGCCATGTCTTTGCCTTTACGGGTCGAGCGGCTCCGTCCCGGCCGGCTTGCCGTTCTTGAGCGTGATCTTTTCGATGCGGGCTTCTGCCGCCTTCAGCAGGCTTTCGCAATGCGACTTAAGCGCCTCGCCGCGCTCGTAGATGGCGATGGATTCGGCCAGCGCCGCCTTGCCGCCCTCGAGTCGCGCCACAATGGCCTCGAGCTCGGCCAGCGCCGCCTCGAAGCTCATCGCCTTCACATCGTCGTTATTCGTCTCGGCCACGCTCAATCCGCCAATGCACGCATGTGGGCGGAAACGCCCTCCGCCAGTCCGTCGAGGTCATAGCCGCCTTCGAGCAGCGAGACAATGCGCCCGCCGCAGCGCCGGTCGGCCAGCTCGCGCAGCTTCAGCGTCAGCCAGAAAAAATCGTCGGGCTGCCAGCGCAGATGCGCCAGCGGATCGCGCGCATCGGCGTCGAAGCCGGCCGAGACAAGGAGGAAGTCCGGCCGGAACGCCTCGAGGGCGGGCAGGATCGCCTCCCTGTAGGCGGCACGCATGGCGTCGCGCCCGCTGCCGGCCGCGAGCGGCACGTTGTGGATATTGCCGACGCCCGTCTCGTCCGCCGCGCCGGTGCCTGGAAACAGCGGCATCTCGTGGCTCGAGGCGTAGAACACGCTCGCATCCTCGTAGAAGATGTCCTGCGTGCCGTTGCCGTGATGCACGTCGAAATCGACGATGGCGACGCGCTCGGCGCCATATTTGCGCTGCGCCTCGCGCGCCACCACGGCGATGACATTGATGAGGCAGAAGCCCATCGGCCGCGCCCGCTCGGCATGGTGGCCGGGGGGGCGGCTGGCGCAGAAGGCGTTCTCGACCTCGCCCAGCGCCACCGCTTCGAGCGCCGCGAGCCCGCCGCCCAGTGCCGTACCCACCGCGTCGAGCGAGCCCGCCGAAATGAAGGTGTCGCGGTCGATGGGGACGATTCCCTCCGCCGGCCGCAGCGCCGCCAGCGCTTCGAGATAGCGCGGCGCGTGCACCAGCTCGGCCAGCGCCAGGTCGCCGTCCGGGGCGTTGCGGCGCGTGAGGTGCGGGAAGTGGTCCGGTGCCAGCGCGGCGTTCACCGCGTCGATGCGCTCCACCCGCTCGGCATGGCCGGGCGGCGTCTGGTGCCGCTCATAATTGCGCTGGCTGACGAGCAATGTGCCCATGGAAGGATTTCTTGACGGTCGGCGGTGCCCTTGTCAAACAGCGCCATGACCTCCGCTTCCCCGGCCGGCCCCGATGTAAAACCCTTCGCCGCACGGCTCAGGGCCGGCGAGGTCGTCGCCTTTCCCACCGAAACCGTCTACGGGCTGGGCGCCGACGCGACCAGTTCCGACGCCGTGCTGCGCATTTACGAGACCAAGGGGCGGCCGCGCTTCAACCCGCTGATCGTCCACGTCGCCGATCTCGACATGGCCCGTCGCCTCGTCGACTTTCCGCCGCTCGCCGAAAAGCTTGCCGCCTTCTGGCCCGGCCCGCTGACGCTGGTCCTGAAGCGCCGCCCCGGCTCGGGGCTGAGCGACATCGTCAGCGCCGGCCTCGATACGGTCGGTGTCCGCATTCCCGCCCATCCTTTGGCACGGGCGCTGATCCGCGCCGCCGGCGTGCCCGTCGCCGCGCCCTCGGCCAACCCTTCGGGCCGGCTCTCGCCGACCACCGCCGCGCAGGTCACCGCCGCCTTCAGGGGCAGGGTGCCGGTGCTCGATGGCGGCCCGTGCCGCGCCGGCGTCGAATCCACCATCCTCGCCGTCGACGGCGAGCGCGTCGTGCAATTGCGGGCCGGTGCCCTCGCGCGCGACGAGATCGAAAAGGCAATCGGCCGCCTGGTGGAACGCGCCGCTGCCGGCGCCGCCATCGCCTCGCCCGGCATGATGGCGAGCCACTACGCCCCGAACGCCAGCCTCAGGCTCGATGCCGAAGCGCCCGAGTCCGGTGAGGCCTATCTCGCCTTCGGCGACCGCCCCGGTACGCTGAACCTCTCGCCCACGGGCGACCTGCGCGAGGCCGCGCGCAACCTCTTCGCCATGCTGCACGCGCTCGACGCCAAGGCCGCGCGCATCGCCGTCGCGCCCATCCCGGCGCACGGCCTCGGCGAAGCGATCAACGACCGCCTGCGCCGCGCCGCCGCGCCGCGAGCATTTCCAGGAAAAGCGTGACGCGGCTTTCCGGTTCGGAAGCGCGACGGGCCAAGGCTAGTCCCGGACCTTGTAGGGCTTCTGGTCGCGCCAGAAGCGCATCAGGCTTTCGAGGTCGGGGTCACCCTGCGCGGGCAGCACGATCTTGAGGCTGGCATAGAGGTCGCCCTTGCCGTGCAGCCCCTTGCCCTTGAGCCGCAGCGCCTTGGCCGTGTTGATGTTGGCCGGCAGCGTCAGCTCCGCCTCGCCGTCGAGCGTCGGCACGCGCACCTTGCCGCCCAGCACCGCCTCGTAGAGCGTGATCGGCACCTCGACGCGCAGATCCGCGCCGTCGCGCCGGAAATGCCGGTGCCGCTCGAACTTCACCGTGACGATGGCGTCGCCCGGCTCGCCGCCCATATGCGAGGGCATGCCCTGGCCCTTGAGCCGGATCTGCTGGCCGTCCTCCACGCCGTCGGGCAGCTTGACATTGACCACCTTGTTGGTCGGCAGCCTGAGCGGCACCGCGGCGCCCTTGTGCGCATCCTCGAGCGACACGGCGAGCGTCACCTGCGCGTCCTCGCCCTTGGTCGGCTGGTAGCGCCCGGCCGCGCCGCCGCCCATCGACCCGGTGAACGGGTCCCAGCCGCCGGCGCCTTGAGGATGTCCTCGGCCGAAAAGCCGCCCGCCTGCGCCGCCCCGCGCCGGGCGTTGCCGCCGCCCATGCCGGCGCCGAAGCCGGCGAATTTGGGGTTGCCGTCGGCGTCGATCTCGCCGCGGTCATAGGCGCCCTTCTTCTCCTTGTCGGTGAGGAAGTCGTAGGCAGCCGAAATCTCGGCGAACTTGGCGTGCGCCTTGGGGTCGTCCTTGTTCTGGTCGGGGTGATGGGCCTTGGCCAGCCGTCGATAGGCCGACTTCAGGTCCTTCTCGCTCACAGAACGAGAAACCCCGAGCACGCTGTACGGGTCGCGCATGGGTTCCTTCGAAGTGCTCGGCGCGCGTCCGAAAGGGGAAGCCTCCCGACCCGGGCGCGCGTCCGCAGAGGGCCGAACGGATTGAAAATCCGCGATTTCCCAATCTATATGGCCACGGCACTCCCGCTTGTCCAGATCGCCCCGATGACCGCAAACAGCCTTTCCGAGCGCATTTTCGACGACGCCGACACCGGTCCCATCGATCCGTTCTCGCTGTTCGAGGAGTGGTTCGCGGCGGCCCGCGACAGCGAGCCCAACGACCCGCATGCGATGGCCATCGCCACCGTCGACGCGGCCGGCCTGCCCGACGTGCGCATGGTGCTGCTCAACGCCCGCGACCATCGCGGCTTCGTCTTCTTCACCAATTTCGAGAGCCGCAAGGGCGAGCAATTGCTCGCCAATCCCCGCGCCGCGCTGGTCTTTCACTGGAAGTCGCTGCGCCGCCAGGTGCGGGCTCGCGGCCCCGTGGAAATCGTCGATCCCGGCGAGGCCGACGCCTATTTCGCCACCCGTGCGCGCGTTTCCCAGCTCGGCGCCCATGCCAGCCGCCAGTCGCGCCCGCTGGCGAGCCGGCAGGCGCTGGCCGATGCCGTCGAAACCCTCGAGACGTCGCTCGCCGGCGACGGGCCGGTGGCGCGCCCCGCCCACTGGTCGGGCTTCCGCCTCGTGCCGCACGAGATCGAGTTCTGGCAGGACGGCGCCTTCCGCCTCCACGACCGCATCCGCTTCACCCGCTCCGCCGCCGCCCCCTGGACCCGCCAGCGGCTCTATCCCTAGCCGCCGCCCCAGGCGTGACCCTCACCCCGCCGCCCGCTATCATGGCGCGATTCACCACGGGCGCGGGCGGCATGGCGGAGGCGGCGGCAGAAACGCGGGTCGGGCGCGCCGCCTTCATTGGCAAGCGCGGCGAATTGCTCCGCATCGTCCTCGGCGGCTACCTGCTGATGCTGCCCACCATCGGCCTCTACCGCTTCTGGCAGGCCACCTGGAAGCGGCGCTTCTACTGGCATAACACGCTGATCGACGGCGAGCCGCTCGAATATACCGGCACCGCCCGCCAGCTTCTCTTCGGCTTCTTCTTCGCCCTCGCCGTGTTCCTCCCCATCTACATCGCGCTCTTCGTGCTCTCCATGCAGCAGAGCGCCTATGTGCCGGTCGGCTACGGCGCGCTCGGCGCACTGGTCTGGTTCCTCATGGGCTACGCCGCTTATCGCGCCCGCGATTTCCGCCTGTCGCGCACGCTCTGGCGCGGCATCCGCTTCGACCTCAAGGGCAGCGCCCTCGGCTATGCGACGCGCCGCTTCCTGTGGTCGCTGGCCATGCTGCCCAGCCTCGGCCTCGTCTATCCGTGGATGGGCGCGAGCCTGTGGCGCTATCGCTGGCGCCACAGCTGGTACGGCGACCGCCGCTTCGCCATCGCCGGCACCTGGCGCCTCATCGCCGGCCCCTACTACGCCGCCTATGCCCTCACCGTGCTTGCCATCGCCGCAACGCTCGGCTGGATCTTCGGCACCGGCGACCTGGTCGAGGTGGACGGCGTGACGCTGCCCGGCCGCGTCGGCTGGGTGCTGGGCTTCGTCGCCGTGCTCGTCTTCGCCTTCAGCCTCGCGCTCTACCGCACGCGCGCCGCCTCGCGCATGCTCTCGACCGTCAGCCTCGGCCCGGCGCGGCTGCGTGTCGTCATCCCCACCGGCGCGCTGTTCGGCCAGTTCGTCGCCTATGCCGTCGCCGTCATCGTGCTGCTCGTCATCCTGGCGCTGACGGCGCTCATCGCGCTCGGCGGCATCTACGCCATCGCCGCCGCCGATGGGCAGACGCCCGACGCCGCCGCGCTCGTCGCCCTGTTCCAGTCCGGCACGTTCAATGTCGTGCTGCTCATCGGCATCTATCTCGTCGTCCTCGGTGCCTTCGGGCTGCTCGCCGAGAGCATCCTCGCCCTGGGCTGGTGGAAGCTGCTCGCCAATGGTGCGACCATTGCCGATCCCGACAGCGTGCGCACGGTGCGCGCCACCGAGGAGGATCGCGCGCTCATCGGGCAGGGGCTCGCCGACGCCCTCAATGTGGGGGCCTATTGATGGAGTTTGCCGCCCGCCATCAGGATGGGCTCACGGCCGAAATGCGCGACGTGGTGTGCGCCGTCGACCTGGCCGCCGACCCCGTGGCGCTGGTCATCCTCGACGCCGCGACCCGCGCCCCGGTCGACCGCTGGCCGGCCGGCGACTGTCTTCTCCTTCA
>JBDHTK010000032.1:0-17578 GCA_039808625.1 Devosia sp.
TGCAGCGCGATGCGGTCTTCGGGCAGCTCGAAATCGAATTCGGATACACGCATGTGGGGGCAATAGGCCGGGCCGCGGCGGCCGTCAAACGGCGATCACGCCGGGGTGCAGGCGACCGCCCAGGCGCCGTGGCCGGCGATGGCGAGCGTGCCGCCATAGACCGGAGCGCCATCCGCCGCCTCGGCCTTGAACAGGCGCAGCTCGGCAAGCTTCGTGCTCAGCGCCGCGTCCATCGCGTCGATGCGGATGCTGGTGGCGTCGGCGAAGGCCTGGCCGACGGCCACCGGCGCGCCGGGGCCATAGGCGACGTCGCTGGCCCACACCTCGTCGCCCACCGTGATGGTGAGGCCGGTGACGGCCAGCACGTCGAGCGCGCCGACGAGGAAATCGAAGCTCGCCGCCCCGCCCGCATCGGCACAGGCGATCCATTCGGTCGCACAGGCCGGGCCGGCGATGAGGCCGGCGCCGAGGACGGTGGCGGCGACGAGCGTCTTCACGGGGTCAAGCGACGTCGGCCGCGACCTTGACCGACACCATGCTGTCGGGATCGCGCACGGGCTCGCCGCGCTTGATCTTGTCGACATTCTCCATGCCTTCGATGACCTTGCCCCAGACGGTGTATTGCCGGTCGAGGAAGCGCGCGTCGTCGAAGCAGATGAAGAACTGCGAATTGGCGCTGTCGGGGTTCTGGGCGCGCGCCATCGAGGCGGTGCCGCGCACATGCGGCTCGCTGTTGAACTCCTGCTTGAGGTTCGGGTATTTCGACGAGCCGGTGCCGGTGCCGGTCGGGTCGCCCGTCTGCGCCATGAAACCGTCGATCACGCGGTGAAAGACAATGCCGTCGTAGAAGCCCTCGCGCGCCAGCTTCTTGATGTGGGCGACGTGGTTGGGGGCGAGGTCGGGCCGCATCTCGATGACCACCGGTCCCTGGGTGGTTTCGATCAGCAGCGTGTTCTCGGGGTCCTTGTAGGCCATCGGCCTCTCCTTCTTACCTGGTCTCGATCCTGGCGGAAATGATCCTGTCGGGCGTCGCCGGCGGCTCGCCGCGGGTGATGTTGTCGACGAACTCCATGCCCGAAACGACCCGCCCAAAGACCGTGTACTGGCCATCGAGGAAGGTGCAGTCGTCAAAGCAGATGAAGAACTGCGAGTTGAAGCTATCCGGATCGTTGGTGCGCGCCGCGCCGACCGCGCCGCGGGTGAACGACTGGTCGTTGAACTCGGCCTTGACGTCGGGCAGGTCCGAGCCGCCCATGCCGGCCATGCGCATGTCGTCGCCCTTGCCGTACTGCACGTCGCCGGTCTGCGCCATGAAGCCGTCGATGACGCGGTGGAAGGCGACGCCGTCATAGTCGCCGCGCTCGGTGAGGGTGACGATGCGCTCGACGTGGAGCGGCGCGACCTCGGGGAGCAGCGCGATGTCGACGACGCCGTCCTTGAGCGTCAGCATCAGGTGCGGCTTCGCCTCCTGGCCGTTGGCGATGGAGGGAGCCGAGACGGCTGCGCCGAACATGGCGGCGGCGACGATCGCCATGATGCCGAGAATGGCACCGGCGCGCTTCAAGGGAGAATTCATGCTGATTTCAGCGCTTTCAGGACGTTAGCGGGAACGAAGGCGGAAATGTCGCCGCCGAGCTGCGCGATCTGGCGCACGAGAGTGGCCGAGATGTGGCGGACATGCGGTGAGGACGGCAGGAACACCGTCTGCAGGTCGGGCGCCATCTGGGCGTTCATGCCCACCATCTGCATTTCGTAATTGTAGTCGGTGGTGTCGCGCAGCCCGCGGATGATGAGCTTCGCGCCGTGCTGGCGCGCCGCCGCGATGGCGAGGCCGTCGAAGTCGACGATGACGAACTCGGTTTCAGTGCGCCGGCCCACCGGCTCGAGCGTCGCGCGCAGCAATTCCAGCCGGTCGGCGTGGGAAAAGAGCGGGGCCTTGGTGGCATGCGTGCCAACCGCCACGACGAGCTTGTCGACGAGCTTGCAGGCCCGCTCGATCACGTCGAGATGGCCGTTGGTCAACGGATCGAACGAACCGGGATAGAACCCCACGAGCCGCGTCATCCGGCGCTCCGTCGCTATGGTCGCTGTGCGCGGCGGTTCTGTCACGCCCGGCGGGGGAGCGCAAGCGCGCCCGCGTCAGCCGCGATTCTGGAACGCCAGCCACACGCCGCCGGCCATCAGGATGGCGCCGGAGATGCGGCTCATGAGGCGCACGCGCGCCACCGTCAGCACCTGCCGGGCGCGGCCGGCGAGCACGGCGTAGATGGCATCGGTGGACGAGGCCACGACCATGACGATGAGCCCGAGCACGATGATCTGCGGGAAGGCCGGCTGGCTGAGGTCGACGAACTGCGGCAGGAAGGCGCCGAGGAACAGCAGCGTCTTGGGGTTGGACCAGCTCACCAGCGCGCCCTGCCAGAGGTAGCGGCCGAGCGGCAGGCGCTCGCCGGGCGTGCCGACGTCGAGCCTGCCCGAGGCGGTGAACATTCGAAAGCCCACCCATACCAGATAGGCGGCGCCGACCAGCTTGATGACGGTGAACGCCTCGGCGACGACCGCCATCACGGTCTCGAGCCCGAGCGCCACGATCACCACCATGCTGAGCATGGCCAGCTGCGCCCCGAAGATGGTGACCAGCCCGGCCTTCGTGCCGCGCGCCAGCGCATTGGCGATGACCAGCGACACCGAGGGCCCCGGCACGAGGGAGAACAGCAGGCAGGCGGCAACATAGGCGAGCAGCGTCGACAGGCTGAGCATAGGAAGATCCTTCAGGGCACGAGGTCGAGCGCGTAGCCCGCTTCGTGCGCGGCGCGATCTTCCCACGCCGGAGCAAGCCCGAGTTTCCTCGCGAGTGCAAGGGAGGCGGCATTGGCCGGATCCAGCGTCACGGTGACGCGGGCCACGCCATAGGTTTCGGCCAGCTCGGCGAGCATGGCCCGGCAGGCCGCGGCGGCGGAGCTGCGCCGCCAGTGCGCGCGGCCGATGACGTAGGCGATCTCGGCGCTGCGGTCGGGCGTAACGGTGGCCTGCACGTAGCCGACGACGGTGCCGGCCGGATCGCGCACCACCCAGTTGAGCCACTGCTCGGTGCCGTCGGGCGAGCGCCGCGCCTCGAGCCTGAGGAGCCGCGCGCGCAGCGCCGCTTCGCTGGGCGGCGGCGGCGCGTCGATATAGGCGTAGAGCGCCGGGTCGCCGATGACGGCGAACAGCGCCGCCGCGTGCGCGGCCGTCTGCGGCTCGAGCGTCACGCCCGCGCCGGCGAGGCTGCGCATGGCCGGCACGTCAGGCGTCGCCGGCCTCCTCGTCGTCGGCCTCGGGCTCGTGGATCGGCTCCACGGACACGACCTTTTCGGTGTCGGCGGTCTTGAACACGATGACCCCCTGCGACGAGCGCCCGACGACGCGGATCGGCTTGTCGCCGCCCACCGGCAGGCGGATGGTCTGCCCGCCATCGGTGATGAGCATGATCTCGTCGTCGGCTTCGACCGGGAAGGAGCCGACCAGCGGCCCGTTGCGCTCGTTGACGGCCATCGCCACGATGCCCTTGCCGCCCCGCCCGGTGCGCCGGTACTCGTGGCTCGAGGTGCGCTTGCCGTAGCCGTTCTGCGACACGGTGAGGATGAACTGCTCCGAGGCGCTCATCGCCGCGTAGCGCTCCTGGCTGAGCTCGCCCGCCGCGACGTCCTCGAGGTCGTCCGGCGCCGTTTCCTCGCCGTCGGCCTCGCCGCGCACGGCGCGGCTCATCTTGAGATAGGCCGCGCGCTCCTCGGCACTCGCCTCGAAGTGGCGGATGATGGCCATCGCAATGACCTTGTCATCCTCGCCCAGCGCGATGCCGCGCACGCCGGTCGAATCGCGCCCCTTGAAGACGCGCACGTCGTCCACCTTGAAGCGGATCGCCTGGCCGAGCGCCGTGGTGAGCAGCACGTCGCTGTCGGCCGAGCAGGTCTCGACGCCGACGATCACGTCGCCTTCGTCGAGCTTCATGGCGATCTTGCCGTTCTTGTTGATCTCGACGAAATCGGCCAGCGAGTTGCGCCTGACATTGCCCGAGCGCGTCGCGAACAGGATGTCGAGCTTCTGCCAGTCGGCCTCGTTCTCGGGCAGCGGCATGATCGAGGTGATGCGCTCGCCCGCGTCGAGCGGCAGCATGTTGATGAGGGCGCGCCCCCTGCCCTGCGGCTCGGCCACCGGCAGGCGCCACACCTTCATCTTGTAGACTTGCCCGTGCGACGAGAAGAACAGCACCGGCGTATGCGTGTTGGCGACGAACAGGCGCGTGACGAAGTCCTCGTCGCGCGTCGCCATGCCCGAACGGCCCTTGCCGCCGCGCTTCTGCGAGCGATAGGCGGTGAGCGGCACGCGCTTGATGTAGCCGCCATAGGTGACGGTGACGACCATGTCCTCGCGGGCGATGAGGTCCTCGTCCTCGAAATCGCCGGCCGCCTCGTCGATGGCGGTGAGGCGCGGCGTCGAGAACTCGTCCTTGATGGCGTTGAGCTCGGTCCTGACGATCTCCTGCACCCGTTCACGCGAGCGCAGGATGGCGAGGAATTCGGCGATGTCGGCGCCCAAGCCGTTGAGCTCGTTGCCGATCTCGTCGCGGCCGAGCGCCGTGAGCCGGCTCAGCGTCAGCGCCAGGATGGCGCGCGCCTGCTCGTCGGAGAGGCGAAAGGTGCCGTCCTCGGCCATGCGATGCCGCGGATCGTCGATGAGGGCGATGAGCGGCGCCACGTCGCGCGCCGGCCAGTCGCGGTCCATCAGCCGCTCGCGCGCCACGCCGGCATCAGGGGCGGCGCGGATCAGCGCGATCACCTCGTCGATATTGGCGACGGCCACGGCGAGCCCGACGAGGATATGGGCGCGGTCGCGCGCCTTGCCCAGCAGGAACTTGGTGCGGCGGGTGACGACCTCCTCGCGGAACTCGACGAAGGCGACGAGGATGTCGCGGATGCTCATCAGCTCGGGCTTGCCGCCATTGAGGGCGACGAAATTGCAGCCGAACGAGGATTGCAGCGGCGTGAAGCGATAGAGCTGGTTGAGCACCACATCGGCCACGGCGTCGCGCTTCAGCTCGATGACGACGCGGATGCCGTGCCGGTCGGATTCGTCGCGGATATCTGAGATGCCCTCGATGCGCTTGTCGCGCACCAGCTCGGCCATCTTCTCGATCATCGCCGATTTGTTCACCTGATAGGGGATCTCGGTGACGATCAGCGCCTCGCGATTGCCGCGCATCTCCTCGGTGTGGACGCGCCCGCGGATCAGGATCGAGCCGCGCCCGGTCTCGTAAGCCTGCCTTATGCCGCCGCGTCCGAGGATGATGCCGGCGGTCGGGAAATCCGGTCCCGGCAGGTGCTGCATGATCTCGGTGACGGTGATTGCGGGATTGTCGAGCACGGCGAGGGTCGCATCGATCGTCTCGCCCAGATTATGGCTCGGGATATTGGTCGCCATGCCCACGGCGATGCCGCTGCCGCCATTGACCAGAAGGTTCGGGAAGCGGGCCGGAAGGACGGTCGGCTCCTGGTTGGAGTTGTCATATGTGTCCTTCATGTCCACCGTGTCGTTCTCGAGATCGTCGAGAAGCGAGTTGGTGACCTTTTCCATGCGCACTTCGGTGTAGCGCATGGCCGCGGGCTGATCGCCGTCGATGGAGCCGAAATTGCCCTGGCCGTCGACCAGCGTGACGCGCAGCGAGAATTCCTGCGCCATGCGCACCAGCGACAGGTACACGGCCTCGTTGCCGTGCGGGTGGTACTTGGCGATGACGTCGCCGACCACCGCCGCCGATTTGTGGTAGGGCCGGTTCCAGGCGTAGTTCTGCTGATGCATCGAATAGAGGATACGCCGGTGCACCGGCTTCATGCCGTCGCGCACGTCGGGCAGCGCACGGCTGACGATCACGCTCATGGCGTAATCGAGATAGCTCTTGCGCATTTCGTCGGTGATCGAGATCGGGGCGATATCGGAGGGCGGCGGAGCGCCCGCACCGTCGTCTTGGGGTGTGTCGGCCAATGAACTGGTTTCTGGCTGTTTCGGCTGCTGCGGGTCTATTCGATTCCCGGGCGGAAAACCAATCGTCGCGGGCCTTTGCGTGGCTTTTGGCGCCCGTCTTCCACCATTAAGTCAGATAGGCGACGAAGCGGCCGATTTCGAGGCGGCCGGCAAGGCCGCCGGCCTGGACCGGCAGCGGCGCGCGCACCCCGGATTCGCCCCGAAAACCAGCCTGACAAGGCACAATTCTCCATATCCTGCGGCCTTGTTTGCGACGCTTTTTGTGATAACGCTCGCTGCTGAGTTGCCGGCGATCCGCACCTGTGCGCCGGCGCCAGATCGCCGGGGGGCGATTTCCCCACCCGCTTGGAGGCGTGAGAACATGAAATTGATCGGACCCGTTACCCGGGCGGTCGCTGCTGCCGGCGTGCTGCTGGCCGCCGCCGCGCTGCCCGCGTTCGCCGGCCCGGCCGAAATGGCCCTGCTGGAAGCCTATGCCGGCACCTGGAACGGCAAGGGCGTCCTGACCGGGGCGCAGCAGGAACCCGTGACCTGCAAGATGTCGCTGAGCAAGGGCAACGGCACCAAGCTCAACTATACCGGCCGCTGCGCGCTGGCCGGGGCGCAGCTCTCGGTGACCGGCACCATCGCCTATGTCGAGGCCAGCAAGCGCTACGAGGCGGTGATGAATTCCGGCGTCGGCGGCTTCCGCGGCGTCGCCATCGGCCAGAAGCGTGGCGACAACATCGTCTTCGACCTGCGCCAGCGCGCCGAGGACGACAGCGGCAACGACGTCTCCATCGCCTCGACCGTGACCCTCAAGGGCGGCAAGTCGATGGACGTCGTGTTCCACGCCGTCTTCAACGAGACCGGCGACACCATCGACGCCCGGGTGCCGTTCGAGAAAGCCTGACGCGCCGCGGCCGCACCACAAGCGTCAAGGGCGGCCCCAGGGCCGCCCTTTTTGCCAGAGGGCGGCAATGCTTCGTCCTGGCGGGAAGAAAGTGGCCGGTTCGGAGTGGGTGCCCGAAGGCTCGCGCAGCCCCGAACCGGCCGCCCTACGGGCTTCAGGAGTTGCGGCGGACCTGAGGTGAACCGTAGGGATTTTGGGGACGGGGCAACGCCCCCGTCTCGTTGGCGCCACCCTTACCGGGGCCGGCGGGAAGTTCAACACAAGCCCGCAGCGTTAGTTATCCGGTAACCCTACCCGAACGGCATTTGCGTCAAATGCCGTTGATCAGGCGGCGTCGAACACCACGCGGTTCCGCCCTTCCCGCTTGGCGCGGTAGAGCGCGATGTCGGCGCGCTTGAGGATCATCTCGGGGGTATCCGCCCCGTGTTCGTTGAGCGCCACCCCCACCGAGCAGGTGACGGCCAGCGGGCGCTGCCCGGCGGTCTCGAAGCCGCGCTCGGCCACCGCCATGCGCACCCGCTCGGCGACGCCCTGCGCCTGCTGGTAGTCGGTGTCCGGCATCAGGACGACGAACTCCTCGCCGCCGAAGCGGCAGGCGAGATCGACGCCGCGGATGTTGCGCTGCAAGCGCTGGGCGAACTCGCGCAGCACGGCGTCGCCGATGGCGTGGCCATGCGTGTCATTGACGGACTTGAAGAAATCCATGTCGATCAGCATGACCGCCATGTCGCGGTCCTGCTCGCGCGCCTTGTCGAGCATCAGCGACAGGTGGCGGTCGAAATAGCGCCGGTTGTAGAGGCCGGTCAGCTCGTCGGTCACCGCCAGGGCCAGCGTGTTGGTGACGCTGCGGCGCAATTCGGCGGTGTAGCGATGGCGCCGGATCTGCGTGCGCACGCGCGCCGCCAGCTCGTGGCGCTCGACCGGGCGCATGACGAAATCGTTGACGCCGAGATCGAGCCCGCGCACCACCCGCGCGCGGTCGGCGTCCTCGGCGACGAGCAGGATCGGCAGGGCGCGGGTGCGCTCCAGCGTGCGCATCTGCGAGCAGACACGCAGCGGATCGAAGCCGTCGAGCGCCATCGAGACGATGGCCAGCTCGTAGTCGCCGGAGGCGACCTGCATCGCCGCCTCGGCGGGATCGTCCAGCACGTCGACGCCGTGCGGCGGGGCGAGATAGCCGCGCAGGCGCTCGGCGCTGCGCGGATCGTTGTCGACGACGAGGATGCGGGCGGCTTCGGCATTGCCGGGATCGAGGGCGCGCATGGCGTCCTCCATCGCCAGCTCCTGGCCCGTCCGGGCGCGGGCGTGCAGCTCGTCGGTCAGCGCCTTGAGGCGGGCGAGGCTCTTGACCCGCGCCATCAGCTGCACGTCGTCGACCGGCTTGGTGAGAAAGTCGTCGGCGCCGGCCTGCAGGCCGCGCACGCGGTCGGACGGCTGGTCGAGCGCGGTGATCATCACCACCGGGATATGGGCGGTCTGCGGATCGGCCTTGATGCGGCGGCAGACCTCGAAGCCGTCCATGCCCGGCATCATCACGTCGAGCAGCACGATGTCGATCTCGCCGGCGGCGAGGATGGCGAGCGCCGCCGGCCCGGAGGCGGCGGTGTGGACGTCGAAATATTCGGCGGTCAGGCGGGCCTCGAGCAGGCGGACATTCGTCGGAATGTCGTCAACGATCAGCACGCGGGCTGTCATCGGACAGGTCGCCCCTCGACGCGAGAACTTACCAGGGAAACGGGCCTGTGGCCCTAGTTGGCGGGCCCAATGTAGTGGGCAATCGTTTCCAAAAAGTGAGGCACGGAGATGGGCTTGGAGATATAGCCCTCGCAGCCGCCCTGCAGGATGCGCTCCTCGTCGCCCTTCATGGCGAAGGCCGTGACCGCGATGACCGGAATCGCCCGCAGGTCGTCGTCTTCCTTCAGCCATTTGGTGACGACGAGGCCGGAGACTTCCGGCAGCTGGATGTCCATGAGAATCAGGTCGGGGTGATGCGCGCGCGCCAGCCCGATGGCCTCCATGCCGTTGCGCGTCTGGATGATCGAGTAGCCGCGCGATTCCAGCAGATCGTTGAAGAGCTTCATGTTGAGCTCGTTGTCTTCGACGATCATCACTGTCTTGGGCATGGAATCCGGCGCCGTGGCAGTTGCGGGCTCTCGTGTTCTGCCCCATGCCTCGGGTAACATCAATCGCTTACGAAACCGGTAACGGACGCTTCACGTGGCCCTCAAGACCGCCGCCCCCACGCTCGACGAACTGGCCGGGCTCTGCCTCGCCCATCTTGCCAACAATCCGGACCAACTGGCTGAGTTCATGTCGATAAGCGGCCTCGACCCGGATGGGCTGCGGCGTGCCGTGGGCACCGTGGGCTTCAAGCGCGGCCTGCTCGATCATATCGTCCAGAACGAGCCGCTGCTGCTCGCCGTGTGCGAAAGCGGGCGGCTCAGCCCCGAGACCGTCATGCGGGCCTGGGCAAAGCTCAATCCGGCGGGATGAGTCGTGGCGGCGTTCGCGATCCTCTGCCGAAGCTGCGGCTGGACGGCGGACGGCCCGCACCGGCCGGGGCGCTGCGGACGGTGTGGCTCGCCCCGGCTCGTCGCCCATGACGAGCTGGCGAGCCTCGCCATCGCCCATGTCGATTGCGACGCCTTCTACGCCTCGATCGAAAAGCGCGACAATCCCGGCCTGCGCGACAGGCCGCTGATCATCGGCGGCGGCCATCGCGGCGTGGTCTCGACCTGCTGCTACATCGCCCGGCAGTCGGGGGTGCGCTCGGCCATGCCGATGTTCAAGGCGCGCCAGCTCTGCCCGGAGGCGACGGTCATGCCGCCCAACATGGCCAAATATGTCGCGGTGAGCCGGCAAGTGCGCGCGCTGATGGGCGCGCTGACGCCGCTGGTCGAGCCGCTCTCCATCGACGAGGCGTTCCTCGACCTGTCCGGCACGGCGGCCCTGCACCGCGCCACGCCGGCCGAGGTGCTGGCGCGCTTCGCGCGCGCCGTCGAGAGCGAGATCGGCGTCACCGTGTCGGTGGGGCTGAGCTACAACAAGTTCCTCGCCAAGATCGCCTCGGACCTCGACAAGCCGCGCGGCTTCGCCGTGATCGGCCGCGCCGACGCCGTCGGCTTCCTCGCCGAGCAGCCGGTGAGCCTCATCTACGGCGTCGGCAAGATCCTGACCGAAACGCTGCGCAAGGACGGCTACGTGACCATCGGCCAGTTGCAGCGCGCCGCCCCCGAGGAGCTGATGAAGCGCTATGGCGAGACCGGCGCCCGCCTCGCGCGGCTGGCGCGCGGCGAGGACGCGCGGCCGGTGAGCAGCGACGGCGAGACCAAGACGATCTCCTCGGAGACGACGCTCGACATCGATCTCGCCGATTTCGAGGGGCTCTCGACCGAACTGCTGGCGCTGGCCGAGCGGCTTTCCGAGCGGCTCAAGGCGGCGAACCTCGCGGGCGACACGGTGACGCTGAAGCTGCGCACGGCCGGCTTCCGCCTGCGCACGCGGGCCCGGCACCTGATGATTCCGACGCAGCTCGCCAACGTCCTCTACGAGACCGGGCGGCAATTGCTGGCGCGCGAGATGGACGGCACGGCGTTCCGGCTCATCGGCATCGGCGCCTCGGGACTGAGCGCGGCCAGCGGCGTCGATCCCGTCGACCTGATCGAGCCCGAGATCGCGCGGCGTGCCGCCGCCGAACGCGCAATGGATCGTGTGCGATCGCGTTTCGGGCGGGACGCGGTGATCCGCGGCAAGCTATATGATCGGCATACATCGCATCCGACCGATCCGGACACGCAGGAAGGCAAGAAGAAATGAGCACCGCACACGACAGACTTCGCGACTACGGCTACGAGTTGAGCCAGCCCAAGCCGCCGGCCGCGACCTATGTGCCCGTCACCCGGCTCGGCAACGCGCTCTACATATCGGGGCAGATCTCGGCCAGCGCGGACGGGCCGGTCGTCGGCCGGCTGGGCGACACCATGAATGTCGTGCAGGGCAGCAACGCCGCCGAGCTCGCTGCGGTGAGCATCCTCAACCAGATCGTCTTTTCGGGCGGCGTCGAGCTCGAGGCGGTGAAGCGCATCGTCAAGCTGCTGGTGCTCGTCAATTCGACCCCCGACTTCGCCGAGCACCATCTCGTCGCCAACGGCGCCTCGAACCTCCTGGTCAACGTGCTGGGCGAGCGCGGCAAGCACGCGCGCTCGGCCATCGGCGTCGCGGCGCTGCCGCTGGGCGCGGCCGTCGAGGTGGAAGCCATCGTCGAGATCGCATGACGCAGCGGCTGTTCGCGCGTCCGATCGCGCATCGCGGCCTGCATGCGCGGGACGCGGGCGTGATCGAGAACTCGCGGGCCGCCTTCGAGGCCGCCATCGCACAGGGTTATGCCATCGAATGCGATGTGCAGCTGTCGCGCGACGGCGTGCCGTTCATCTTCCACGACGACGCGCTGGAGCGGCTGACGGCGGCGCGCGGATCGGCCGGCGACCTGCCGATGGCGGTGCTGCAACAGCTCGTCCTCGCCGGCAGCGCCGCCGGCGACACACCGCAGACGCTGGTGGACTTCCTGGCGCAGATCGCCGGGCGCACGCAGCTCCAGATCGAGATCAAGGCGCAGCCCGACCGGGCCCGTACCGATGCGCTGGCGGCGGCCGTGGCGCGGGCGCTCGCGGCCTATGGCGGGCCGCATACGCTCGAATCGTTCGATCCGGCGGCACTGGTGGCGCTCCGCCGGCACGGCGTCGCGGCACCGCTCGGCATCGTCACGCAGGCAGATGGCAGCCACGGGCCGCGGGGCTGGCAGCGCCTCGTGCGCCGCCACCTGCTGCACTGGCCGTGGACGCGCTTCGCCTTCATTTCCTGCCACAATGTGGCGCTCTGGTTGCCGGCCGTACGTGTCCTGCGCGCCTGCGGCGTCGAGGTCACGGCCTGGACCATCCGCTCCGAGGCGGAGGCGCGGGCCGCGCTCCAGCAGGCCGACCAGATCGTCTTCGAGGGATTCCGCCCCTAGTGTCCCAGAGCCTTACAGCCGAGATCGCCGAGGCCGCCGCGAGCGTCGACGCCGGCACCTGGGACGCGCTGGCGGCAGCCAGCGACCCGCACGGCAACCCCTTCCTCGCGCACGCCTTCTTCGTCGCCCTCGAGGAGTCCGGCTCGGCGACGCGGCGCACCGGCTGGACGCCGCGCCACATCGTGCTGCGCGACGGCGCGGCGGTGGTCGGCCTGCTGCCGCTCTACGAGAAGACGCATTCGCAGGGCGAATATGTCTTCGACCACGGCTGGGCCCGCGCCTTCGAGCAGGCGGGCGGCGCCTATTATCCGAAATTGCAGGCGGCCGTGCCGTTCACGCCGGTGACGGCCCCGAAGCTGCTGACGCGCACGGGCGAGCCGGCCCTCCGCCGCGCCCTGCTCGCCGCCGCCGAGGGGCTGGCCACGCAGCAGGGGCTGTCGTCGGCGCACGCGACCTTCGTGCCCGAGGACGAGGCGCGACTGGCGCGCGAGGCCGGCTGGCTGCTGCGCGCCGACACGCAATATCATTGGCACAATGCCGGCTTTTCCAGCTTCGACGACTATCTCGCGACGCTCTCCTCCCGCCACCGCAAGGTGACGCGGCGCGAGCGGCGCGAGGCCGTGGACGGGCTGGCGATCCGCTGGCTCACCGGCCCGGACCTCACCGAGGCCGCGTGGGACGCCTTCTTCGCCTTCTACCAGGATACGGGCAGCCGCAAATGGGGCCGGCCCTATCTCAACCGCCGCTTCTTCTCGATGCTGTCGGCGGCGATGGCCGACCGCGTCGTCCTCATGTTCGCCTATGACGGCGACGCGCCAATCGCCGGCACGCTCAGCCTTGTCGGGCGCGATACGCTCTATGGCCGCTACTGGGGCGCGACACGCAACGTGCCGTTCCTCCATTTCGAGCTGTGCTACTACCAGGCCATCGACTACGCCATCGCGCACAAGCTCGCCAAGGTCGAGGCCGGGGCGCAGGGCGAGCACAAGCTGGCGCGCGGCTATGCGCCCGCCACCACCTGGTCGGTGCACTGGATCGGCCATCCGGGGCTGCACGACGCGGTCGCCCGCTTCCTCTCCGAGGAACGCGCCGCCGTCACCCGCGAGCAGGCGCTGCTCGACACGCTGACGCCCTTCCGCAAGGCGCGCTAAGTTGTCGATTTTGTTGCGTTTCCGAACCGGAAAAGTCTGCAACTTTTCCTGGAAACGCGCTAGCTGCCGTTTCCCGGGCGGACGTCGGTGTGCGAGCCGGTCGCCGGCTTGCCGGCGAAGGTCACCCAGAAGAAGTTGAGGGTATAGGTGCCGGCGGTGCGGAACACGCCCTCCTCGGCCAGCCGCCGCCCCGAGGTCAGCATCTTCAGCCGGAAGGTGAATTTCACCCGGCCGATCTTGCTGAGACGCACGGCGACGTCGGTGTCCTCGCCGTAGAACTTGATCTCGCGGTTGAAGCCGCCCGCCTTCACCCACGCATCGCGCCGCAGGACGAAATTGCCGCCCTGCACCACCGAGCCGACGCGCAGGATGTAGTGGTTCACCACATAGATCAGCCAGGTGAGGCCGTAGAACAGGCTGATGAGGAAGCGGTTCCAGCCGCTCAGATCGTAATAGACATAGGGGCCGGACAGGCAGACCAGCTTCGGATCCTTCTCGAACTCGTCGAAGACGACGTCGAGCCAGCCTTCGGGCACCATCGTGTCGGCGTCGATATTGGCCACCAGCTCGGCCGTGGTCGCCTTGAAGCCGCCATCGCGGGCCGAGACGA
The DNA here is from genome assembly GCA_039808625.1 of Devosia sp. Lineage (GTDB taxonomy): Bacteria > Pseudomonadota > Alphaproteobacteria > Rhizobiales > Devosiaceae > Devosia_A. Next base: position 13,683 of record JBDHTK010000032.1, read on the forward strand.
TCCCCTTCTGCGTCTCGTCGACGACGCGCACGCCGGGATAGGACGCGGCGATCTCGGCCGTCCTGTCGGTGGAGTTGTTGTTGACGACGACGACGTCGACGTCGCGGCCGCTGCGCCTGACTTCGGCCAGCACCGACTCGACGCATTTGCCGATCAGCGCCTCCTCGTTGTAGGCGGGGATCACGAACGCCAGTTTCATCTTGGCCCCTGGGGCTTGAGGTGACGGTTGCCGATAGACCAGTTACGGTTGCCGGGCAACCGCGGCGCGATTGACTCCCTCGCCGGGAGGTAGTTCTTCACGGCCGGAGGCCCTATATGGGGGTCTCTCGCCACGTCCCAGACGAGTACATGACCAAGCGCATTGCCATCGCGACCATCGGGACGCTGGGCGACGTCCAGCCCTTCGTGGCGCTGGCGCTCGCCGCGCAGAAGCGCGGTTTTTCGGTCGTGCTGGGCACCACCGGCGACTTCGAATCGTTCATTACCAGCCACGGCGTCGAATTCTTCGACCTGGGCGGCGACGTGCAGGCGTTCCTCAGGCAGTCGCAGTTCGACAGCGCCATGACCAAGAGCGTGTTGCTGCACGCCCCGGGGCTGCTGCGCGACGGCCAGAAAGTGCTGAAGGAGGCAGGACGGCGCGCCTGGCGCATGGCGCAGGGCGCCGACGCCATCGTCTTCCAGAACAACACGACCTTCTGCATCGACATCGCCGAGGCGCTGGGCATTCCGGCCGTGATGACCGTGTTCCAGCCGCTCAACCCGACCGCCGAGTTCCCCTTCTTCGGCTATGACGGCCAGCCGGTGGACCCCCTGCTCTACCGCTTCAACCGCGAGCCCTTCGCCAAGACGCCGAGCTTCGACCCCGTCATCAACAAGCTCAGCTATTACATGCAGAAGGCGCAGCAGACCTACTGGGACCTGCCGCGCGACCGCCTGCGGCGCAGCGTGCTGGGCCTCAAGTCGCGCAAGCGCGGCGGCTTTCTCACCAATTCGCGCGGCGTGCCGCTGCCCATCCTCCACGCCTATTCCGGCGCCATCTCGCCGGCCCCCGGGGACTGGCCGGAGACCAACATCATCACCGGCTTCTGGCGGCTCGACGACATCACCGGCTGGCGGCCGCCGGCCGAGTTCGAGGCCTTCCTCGCCAGGGGCGACATGCCCATCTATCTCGGCTTCGGCTCGATGAGCTGGGGTGCCCAGCGCAACAGCGAGATCATCACCAAGGCCCTGAAAATCTGGGGCGGGCGCGCCGTCATCGGCAAGGGCTGGGGCGGCGTGCGGGCCGACATGCTGCCGGATACGGTCCATGTCATCGACCGGGCGCCGCATTCCAAGCTCTTCACCCATGTGAAGGCCGTCGTGCATCACGGCGGCGCCGGCACCACCCACACGGGCCTCTATGCGGGGCGGCCGAGTTTCGCCGTGCCGCAATTCTTCGACCAGCCCTATTGGGGCCGGCTCATCTACGAGCTCGGCGTCGGACCGGCGCCGGTGCGGCTGCGCAAGCTGACCCCGCAGATCCTCGCCGGCGCGCTGGAGGACCTCGCCACCACGCCGGCCTATGAGCGGGCGGCGCGGGCGCTGCGCGAGCGGCTGCTGCTCGAGGACGGCACCAACCGCGCCGTCGACGTCATCGAGGAAACCATCGCCGATTACGGCAGCGTGCCGGCGCGCGACACGCTGCCCATGCTGGGAGCCGCACCATGAGCGCATACGATCCGTCCAACATCTTTGCAAAAATCCTGCGCGACGAGATTCCCGCCATCAAGGTGTTCGAGGACGACAGCGTACTGGTGATGATGGACCTGTTTCCGCAATCGCGCGGGCATACGCTGGTGCTGCCCAAGGCGGCCTCGCGCAACCTGCTCGACGCCGACCCCGCGGTGCTGGCCACGGTCGCGGCCGCCCTGCCCCGCTTCGCCCGCGCCGTGCAGAAGGCGACCGGCGCGGACGGGCTGCGCCTCGCGCAGTTCAATGAGGCGCCGGCCGGCCAGACCGTGTTCCACCTGCATTTCCACCTCATCCCGATCTATGAGGGCTTGGCGCTCGGGCGACACGCCGAGGGCAAGGCCGACGAGGCGGAGCTGAAGACACTGGCCAGCGCCATCGCCGCCGCGCTGGAGTGAGCGTTGCGAAGCGGCGCAATGCATGGTATTTCATCCAACAGTGATGCTTTAAACATCATAACGTGGGTGAAACCATCAACCTTGCCTGCTGAGCCTTCACTTCTCAGATGATGACATCCGGCCAACTTCGCGCTGCCCGCGCGCTGCTCGCGATGGACCAGAAGACGCTGGCCGACCTCGCCGCCGTCTCGCTGCCCACGATCCAGCGCATGGAGGCCAGCGACGGGGTGGTGCGCGGCACCGTCGAGACGCTGACCAAGGTCATCGAGGCGCTGAACGGCGCCGGCGTCGACCTCATCGGCGAGAACGCGAAGAGCGAAGCGGGCGGGCGTGGCGTGCGCCTGCGGGACGCTCCCCCCAAACCCTGAGTTCCAGCTCACACGACGGCCACCGACTTCGATGCCCGCCGCGCTTGCCCGCAAAGGTTCGCCGCGCCGATGACACTTCCCGCCACTGCTCAACGTCCCGCCGCCCGCCCGGCCGACCTGTTCGTTCCCAAGCTCGTCACGGTGCTGCGCGAGGGCTACAGCTTCGCCGCGCTGCGCGCCGACCTCGTCGCCGGGCTGACCGTGGCGATCGTCGCCCTGCCGCTGTCGATGGCCATTGCGATCGCCTCGGGGGTGACGCCGGAGCGCGGCCTGTTCACCGCTGCCGTGGGCGGCTTCCTGATCTCGGCGCTGGGCGGCAGCCGCTTCCAGATCGGCGGGCCGGCCGCCGCCTTCACGGTGCTGGTCGCGAGCTGCGTGGCGCGCAACGGGCTCGACGGATTGCTGCTCGCCACCATGATGGCCGGCGCCTTCCTGTTCCTGATGGGCGCCCTGCGGCTGGGCAGCTACATCAAGTTCATCCCCTATCCCGTCACGGTCGGCTTCATTTCGGGCATCGCCGTGATCCTGTTCTTCAGCCAGGTCCGCGACCTGCTCGGCCTGACGCTGAGCGGCGCCGAGCCGGCCGACTTCCTGCCCAAGGTGACGGCGCTGTGGGGGGCGCTCGGCACGCTCAACCCCGCCGCCATCGTCGTCAGCGCCGCCACCGTCGCGGTCATCGCCGGGCTGCGCGTGCTGCGCCCGCACTGGCCGGGCATCCTGCTGGCGGTGGTGCTGGGTGCGCTCGTCTGCGCACTGGCCGGGGTGCCGGTCGAAACCATCGGCACGCGCTTCGGCGGCATTCCCAGCACCCTGCCAGCGCCCAGCCTGCCGGCAATTTCGTTCGCCAAAATGCAGCAGGTGCTGCCCGACGCCGTCGCCTTCGCCCTGCTCGGCGCCATCGAGTCGCTGCTGTCGGCGATGGTCGCCGACGGCATGACCGGCCGGCGGCACCGCTCCAATGTCGAGCTGGTGGCGCAGGGCATCGCCAATATCGGCTCGGCGCTGTTCGGCGGCATCTGCGCCACCGGCACGGTGGCGCGTACCGCCACCAGCGTGCGCGCCGGCGCGCGCAGCCCGCTCGCCGGCATGTTCCACGCCAGCTTCATCGTGCTGTTCATGCTGGTGGCGGCGCCGCTCGCCAGCTACATCCCGCTCGCCAGCCTCGCCGGCGTGCTGGTCGTCGTGGCCTGGTCGATGGTGGAGCGGCAGGCCTTTGCGACGCTGCTGCGCACCTCGTGGGGCGACGCCGTGGTGGTGCTCGCGACCTTCGGGCTCACCGTGCTGGTGGGGCTGACCGAGGCCATCATCGTCGGCTTCTCGCTCGGCACGCTGCTCTTCCTGCACCGCATGGCGCAATCGGCGGGCGTCGAGGTGCATGTGCCGCAGGTGCCCGAGGACCAGG
>JBDHTK010000033.1:0-17372 GCA_039808625.1 Devosia sp.
CCGACACCTGCAAATTCTCGATCTCGCCGAAATCGCGCCGGAGCGACCGCCCCGCCTTGTGCGCGGTCGCGACCATGATGTTGAGAAGTGCCGAACGGGCCATGACGCACCAGTTGCCAGGGGGGAGGCGGGTTCTCTGCCCCAGAACGCGCCGATGTTCAAGCGCCGCGCGCTGGAGCGTTCAGGTGGCGCCGACGGCCCTGGGCGGGGCGCTCGGCCAGATGCGCGCCATTTCCTCGGCGGCGGCGAGGTCGGCCGGTGCGATGCCGACCAGCAATTCGTCGAGCCTGGGGTCCGTGAGCCCCTGCCGGCGCGCCAGCGCCCGCCACATCGCCGCCTGCCTGAGGTCGAGCGTCACGCCCTCGCCCACCGCCAGCAGCTTGGCATAGCGGTTCTGCGCCACCGGATTGCCGGCATTGGCGGCGCGGCTGTACCAGCCCACCGCCGCCTTGAGGTCGCGGCCGACGCCCTGGCCGAGATAGAGCAGCGTCGCGTAGTCGATCTGCGCGTCGATCAGCCCCTGCTCGGCGGCGAGCCCGATCTGGCGCGCCCCCTCCTTGCTGTCGGGGCTGACGCCGGCGCCTTGCAGCAGCATGGTGCCGTAGTCGTATTGCGCCTCGGCGAGGCCCGCCCCGGCCGCCGCCCGCATCAGCCGCGCCGCCTCGACGAGGCTGGGCGAGGCGTGCTCGCCCTCGACATGCAGCAGCGCCAGATTGTACTGGGCCGGCGGATAGCCCTTGTCGGCCGCCTGCTTGAACAGCTCGGCCGCCCGCTGCCGGTTCTGCGGCACGCCGTCGCCGTGAAGGTAGAGCAGCCCCAGCTCGAACGCCGCCATGCGGTCGCCATTCTTGGCGGCGAGCGCGTACCAGCTCGAGGCCCGCGCTACATTGGCGGCGACGCCCAGCCCGTTGGCGTAGATCTCGGCGATCAGCGTCTGCGCCGCCGGATCGGCCTTTTCGGCGCGCGGCAGCGCCAGCGCCAGCGCCGTGAGGTAGAAGCCGCGCTGATAGGCGCCATAGGCGTCGTCGCGCTTGCCGAAGATGTCGCGGCTGATTTCGAGGGCGTCCGCCGCGCCCTGGTCGACGGCGGTCGGCAGCTCGGAGGAGAGGCCCATGTCGAGCCCCAGCGTATTGTCGATGATCTGCGCGCTCGGGGCGTCGGCACCGTCGCCGTCGGCGGCGAGCCCCGGCGCGGCGGCGAGCGCCAGAACGAGGCCGACGAGGCGCGCGCGCCCTTTCACGGCGACGTCTCCAGCGCCTTGACGATGGCGGCGAGCCGCGCCGTCACGCCCTCGGGGGCACGCCACAGGCTCTCGCCCAGCCCGATGAAGTCGCTGCCTTCGGCCGTGGCGCTGTCGGCGGTCGCCGCCGGATCGGAGAGCACGCTCGGCACTTCCATGATTTCCGCCCACCAGCGCGCCATTTCGCGCTGCTCGGGGTCCCTAGCGCCCGAAAGCGGCCCAAAAAAGATATAGTCGGGACCGAGCTCGCCCTTGCTCATGGCATCGTGGCGCGAGGCGATACGGCCGGCGCCGACGATGTGCGCCGGCTTGAGCGCCGCCGTCGCGGCCTTCACCTCGGCCACCCCGCCATCGACATGCAGCCCGTCGACGCCCAACAGCCGCACCAGCCCCGGATCGCCCTCGATGAGCACGGCGACGCCGGCCGCCTGCGCCCTGGGCGCCACGGCCTTCACCAGCGTCTTGTAAGTCCCTTCGGAGCGAGCGCCGCGCGGCACGAGCAGGGCGGCCACCGGCGCTGCCGCCAGCGCCGCCTCGAGCAGGCTGACACAGGTCGGCGCATCGGCGTCGGCGGGGGCGATGAGGAAGATCTGGGCGGTCATGACGCGATCTATAGCGGGAACCCCGCTCTGTGACCGCAGATTTTGTCGAGATGGTGGACGGCCCGTCAGGCCGCCCGGTCGAGCTCGGCCGACCACGCACCGGTCGCCGCCAGCGCATTCATCCGCGCCCGGTGGAGGAACGCCGCCTGCGCCGCCGCGATATTGCGCGCCTCGCCGCCCCACGCCAACAGCGCCGCCGTCTGCAGCGCCCGGCCATAGGAGAAGGTGAGCGCCCAGGGCTGCGGCCCCATGCGGTTCATGGCCGACAGGTTCGCGGTCGCCGCCGCGTCGGTCTGCCCGCCGGAGAGGAAGGCGATGCCGGGCACCGAGGCCGGCACATGCGCCTTGAGCACGTCGAGCGTGCGCCGCGCGATCTCGTCGGCGTCGGGCCGCTCGGCCGAGCGCACGCCCGGCGTCACCATGTTGGGCTTGAGCAGCATGCCGGACAGCTCCACGCCGGCGAGGCGCAATTCCTCGAACACCGTCGCCAGCGTCTCCCCCGTCACCTCGGCGCAGCGGTCGATGCCGTGGTCGCCCGGTTCGCCGTCGGCCAGCACCTCGGGCTCGACCACCGGCACGATGCCGGCCTCCTGGCAGAGCGCCGCGTAGCGTGCCAGCACATGCGCATTGGCCCGGATGCCGTTGCGCGACGGTGCGTAGTCGTTGACGGCGATAACGCCGCGCCATTTGGCGAAGCGCGCGCCGATGCGGGCATAGTCGATAAGCCGCTGGCGCAGCCCGTCGAGCCCCTCGGTGATCTTTTCGCCCTGCGTGCCCGGCATGGCGAAGGCGCCGCGATCGACCTTGATGCCGGGGATCACGTCGGCGTCGGCGAGCAGCGCCACGAACGGCGTTCCATCCGCCGCATCCTGTTTCAGCGTCTCCTCGGTGAGGATGGCGCCGGAGATGTACTTGCTCATCGCCTCATGGGCACGGAACAGCATCTCGCGGTAGTCGCGCCGGGTTTCCAGCGTCACCGGCAAGCCGATGACCGCGAAACGCTTAGCGATGGTGCCTTCGGATTCATCTGCGGCGAGGATGCCCGTGCCGGGCGAAACAAGTTGACGGGCAGTCTCCTGAAGCGACGGCACGGACATCTCCGGTGGTGGGAAGGACACGCGCGCGACGATAAGGCCCCGCCGGCGCCGCCGCGATTGGAAATTGGGCGTGAGACGAAAGTCGAAACTACTCGAAGACGATGCTTTCCGGCATCGGCGCGAACTGCACCGAGCGCGGCTCGACGCCGCGCGCGATCAGCCGGTAGCGGTTGAGCGCGTGGCACCCGGCCACCGCCTGCCCGCGCGGCAGGGGCGCCTCGAGGCTGACGCGCGGCATGTCGCTGGGCAAGGTGCCGGCCGGCAGCGGGTCTTCGTGCAACCGGAAGGTTGCGCTGGAAACGGCCCGGCCCGCGAGGTTCCTGATGGTGACGTAGAAGGGCTTTTTGTCGTCGGGACAGTAGGTTGGCACGGCGGTGACGGTCGCGACGACACGTGCCCACTCGCGCTTGTCCGCCGCGTCGTCGGCCGTGCCGTAGACGAGCACCGCCAGCGCCAGGCCGCCCGCCGCGACAATGCCCGCACCCGCGCGGCGCATCGTCGCCCTCAGGGCCCGGCCAGCGCGGCGACGCCGGGCAGCACCTTGCCTTCCATCCATTCGAGGAAGGCGCCGCCGGCCGTCGACACATAGGTGAACTGGTCCTTGACCTCGGCATTGGCGAGCGCCGCGACCGTGTCGCCGCCGCCCGCCACCGACACCAGCTTGCCTGCCCTGGTGCGCGCCGCCACGTGCCGCGCGATCTCGCTCGTGCCGGCATCGAACGGCACCGTCTCGAAAGCGCCGAGCGGCCCGTTCCACACCAGCGTCGCCGCCTCGTCGATGGCACCCTTGATGCGCTCCAGCGATTGCGGCCCGACATCGAGGATCATGCCCTCGGAATCCATCGCGTCGAGCCCGTAATTCTGGTGCGGTGCGTTGGCGGTGAAGTGCCAGGCCACCACCGCGTCCACCGGCACGATGACCGCGCAATTAGCTTTCTCGGCCTTGCCGAGGATGGCGTCGACCGTCTCGCCCATGTCGCGCTCGGCCAGCGACCTGCCCACCCCGATGCCCTGCGCGAGGAGGAAGGTGTTGGCCATCGCCCCGCCGATCACCAGCGCCTCGACGCGCGTCACGAGGTTTTCGAGCAGCGCGATCTTGGTCGACACCTTGGCGCCGCCGACCAGCGCGATGACCGGCCGCCTGGGATTGCCGAGCCCGGCTTCGAGCGCGTCGAGCTCGGCCTGCATGGCGCGCCCCGCCGCCGCCGGCAGCACATGCGCCAGCCCTTCGGTCGAGGCGTGGGCGCGGTGCGCCGCCGAGAAGGCGTCGTTGACATAGAGGTCGCCGAGCGAGGCCATGCGCTTGACCAGCTCGGGATCGTTCTCCTCCTCGCCGGGCGAAAAGCGCGTGTTTTCGAGCACCAGCACCGAGCCGGCGGGCGCCGAGTCGATGGCCCGCGCCGCCCGCGACACGTCCGTCCAGTCGGTTTCGACGAAGCCGACCTGCTGGCCGACGGCGTCGGCCACGGCCGGCACCACCACCTCGAGCGAATAGGCCTTGTCGACCTTGCCCTTGGGCCGGCCGAAATGGCTGATGAGGATGGCCTTGCCGCCCGCCCTGGTGATCTCGCGGATGGTCGGCACGATGCGCTCGATGCGCGTCGCGTCCGTGACCTTGCCGTCCGCCACCGGCACGTTGAGGTCGGCGCGCACGAGCACGCGCTTGCCCGAAAAGTCCATGCCGTCGATGGTCTTGTAGCCGGCCATGTCGAAATCTCCGCAGGGCGGGGGAACGAGGGCTCAGAGTGTCCTGGCGAACGCCTTGGTCACGTCGACCATGCGGTTCGAGAACCCCCATTCATTGTCGTACCAGCCGAGGATGTTGACGAAATCGCCGTCGATCACCTTGGTCTGGTCGAGCAGGATGGTGCACGAATGCGGATCGTGGTTGAGGTCGCTCGACACCAGCGGATGGCGCGTGAAGGTCATGACGCCCTTGAGTCGCCCTTCCGAGGCGGCGATCAGCGCATCGTTGACCTCCTGCGGCGTGGTGGCGCGGCCGGCCATGAACTTGAGATCGACCAGCGACACGTTGGGCGTCGGCACGCGCACCGAAATGCCGTCGAGCTTGCCCTTGAGCTCGGGCAGCACCAGCCCGATGGCCTTGGCGGCGCCCGTCGAGGTCGGGATCTGGCTCAGCGCCGCGGCGCGGGCGCGATAGAGATCCTTGTGCAGCGTGTCGAGCGTCGGCTGGTCGCCGGTGTAGGAGTGGATGGTCGTCATCATGCCCTTGGTGATGCCGACGAGGTCGTGCATCACCTTGGCCATCGGCGCGAGGCAGTTGGTCGTGCACGAGCCGTTGGAGATGACGGTGTGCTCCCTGCTGAGGCCCTCGTGGTTGATGCCGTAGACGACGGTGTAGTCGGCGCCTTCGGCCGGCGCCGAGACGATCACCTTCTTGGCGCCCGCCTCGAGATGCGCCGCCGCCTTGTCGCGCGTCGTGAAGATGCCGGTGCATTCGAGCACGATGTCGACGCCCAGCGCCTTGTGCGGCAGCTCGGCCGGGTTGCGCACCGCCGTGACCTTGATCGGCCCGGTGCCGACGTCGATCGTGTCGTCCTTCACCGTTACCGTGCCGGGGAAGCGCCCATGCACGCTGTCGTAGCGGATGAGGTGCGCATTGGTCTCGACCGGGCCGAGGTCGTTGATGGCGACCACCTCGACGTCCTCGTGCCCCTCCTCGACGATCGAGCGGAGGATGTTCCGTCCGATGCGGCCAAAACCATTGATTGCGACGCGGACTGTCATGATCGTTCCTTCGCTGTACCGGACTTGCGCGCGGGTCTTACAACTGCGCCGTGACGGCTTCAACCACGGCCTTGGCGGTGATGCCGAAGTGCTCGTAGAGCTGCTCGGCCGGCCCCGACGCGCCGAACCCGCGCATGCCGACGAAGCGCCCGCGCTCGCCGATGAGCCGGCTCCAGCCCATCTCGATGCCCGCTTCCACCGCCACGCGCGCCTTCGGCGTGCCGACGAGCCGGGCCCGATAGTCCTCGCCCTGCGCCGCGAACAGCTCCATCGAGGGCACCGAGACGACCTTCGCGGCAACGCCCTGCTCCTTGAGCGTCGCCAGGGCCTCGACGGCGATGGCGACCTCCGAGCCGGTGGCGAAGATCACCGCGTCGGCCTTGTCCTCGCCGGCAATCCTGTAGGCGCCGTAGGCGCAAAGGTTCTCCACCACATGCGTGGTGCGCAGCGCCGGCAGGTTCTGCCGGCTGAGCGCGAGGATGGATGGCCGCTCGCGCGACTCGAGCGCGATCTGCCAGCATTCCAGCGTCTCGACGGCGTCGGCCGGGCGCATGACGTTGAGGTTGGGGATGGCGCGCAGCGCCGCCAGGTGCTCGACCGGCTGGTGCGTCGGCCCGTCTTCGCCGAGCCCGATGGAATCGTGCGTCATCACGTAGATGACGCGCTGGCCCATCAGCGCCGACAGGCGGATGGCCGGGCGCGCATAGTCGGTGAAGACGAGGAAGGTGCCGCCATAGGGGATGAGCCCGCCATGCAGCGCGATGCCGTTCATCGTCGCCGCCATGCCATGCTCGCGGATGCCGTAGCGCATGTAGCGGCCGCCGCGGTCGGTATCGGTGAAGGGCAGCGTCTGAGGCGTGTTGGTGAGGTTCGAGCCGGTGAGGTCGGCCGAGCCGCCGATGGTCTCGGGCACCGCCGCGTTGATGACGTCGAGCGCCATCTGGCTCGACTTGCGCGTCGCGACCTTGGGCTTGTCGGCCGCGAGCTTCTCCTTGTAGGCGCCGAGCGCCGCCGCCAGCCCGTCGGGCAGCTCGCCCCGCAGGCGCCGCTCGAACTCGCCGCGTTTTGCGGCATCGGTGGCGGCCAGCCGGCCCTGCCAGTCGCCGCAGGCATTGGCCGAGCGCCGCCCGGCGGCGCGCCACGCCTCGAGCGTCTCGGCCGGGATCTCGAAGGCCGGATAGGTGATGCCGAGCGCCGCCTTGGCCGCCGCCAGCTCGTCCTTGCCGAGCGGCGAGCCGTGCACCTTCTCGGTGCCCTGCTTGGTTGGCGCGCCGAAGCCGATGGTGGTACGCGCCGCGATCAGCAGCGGCCGGTCGGACTTGCGCGCCTCGACCAGCACCTGCTCGAGCGCCGCCTGGTCGTGGCCGTCGACTGCGACGGTGTTCCACCCCGATGCGGCGAAGCGCGCGCGCTGGTCGGTCGAGTCGGCGTTCGACACCTTGCCGTCGATGGTGATGCCGTTATTGTCCCAGATCAGCGTCAGCTTGTTGAGCCTGAGGTGCCCGGCCAGCGAGATCGCCTCCTGGCTGATGCCCTCCATGAGGCAGCCGTCGCCGGCCAGCACCCAGGTGTGGTGGTCGACGAGGTCGCTGCCGAACTCGGCGGCGAGCTTGGCCTCGGCCACCGCCATGCCCACGGCGTTGCCGATGCCCTGCCCGAGCGGCCCCGTGGTCGTCTCGATGCCCTTGAGGAAGTGGTATTCCGGGTGCCCGGCGGTGAGGCTGCCGAGCTGGCGGAAATTCTTGATCTGGTCGAGCGTCGCGTCCTCGTAGCCGAGCAGGTAGAGCGCCGCATAGAGCAGCATGGAGCCGTGCCCGGCGCTCAGCACGAACCGGTCGCGATCGGCCCAGCGCGGATTGGCCGGATCGAACTTCATCACCTTGGTGAACAGCACCGTGGCGATGTCGGCGCACCCCATCGGCAACCCCGGATGCCCCGAGTTGGCCTTTTCCACCGCGTCCATGGCGAGGGAGCGGATGGCATTGGCCATTGCGTCAGCGGTCTTGGAATTGGTCATGAAATCCGCTCGTTTCCTGAGGTTTTTCCGGGGGTTTTGCCAGCGGCCACTGGCTTAACAGGTTCGGTTTTCCTGTCAATGACGGCCGGTCTATACTGAGTCGCGAGGCGTCTCGTGATTTGCGGGCAGGCGATGAGTGACAGTGAAGTCGATTACGATGCGGCCGCCATACGGCTGGACCGGGCCCTGCAGCGGCTCGAAGCGAGCGTGCGCAGCCTCAACGGGCGCATGCGCACCCATGCGCGCATCGAGGCCGATACGCAAAAGCTGATGGCCGAGCGCACCCGCTACGCCACAGAGCTGGAAAAGGCGTCGGCCAGGGCCCGGCGCCTCGACGACGCTGCCGGCGAGGTGTCGCGCCGGCTGGTCGTGGCGATGGAGACGGTGAACGAGGTGCTGCGCGATGCCTGAGGTCAATGTCGAGATCGACGGCCGCAAGTACCGCATGGCCTGCGAGGAGGGCCAGGAGGAGCATTTGCTGGCGCTGGCCGACCGCTTCGACCGCACCGTCGCCGGCCTCAAGCAGAGCTTTGGCGAGATCGGCGACAACCGCCTCATCGTCATGGCCGGCATCGCCGTGCTCGACGAACTGGCCGAGGCCGAGAACCGCATCGCGGCGCTTCAGCACGACATCGCCGAGCTGACCGGCGCCGGCCGCGAGCTGACGCTCGAAGCCGAGGAGATGGAGCGTAAGTTCGCCCGCCGCCTCGCCGAGGCTGCCCGCAAGATCGAGGCCATCGCCCAGGCCATCGACGAAACCGGGGCGCCCAGCGCCGCGCCTTAACTCGCCTGGTTGGCCATCACCGCCTGTTCGAGGTCCATGTCCTCGAGCACGTCGCGCATCACCTCGTCGTCGAGCTGGCGGGCGTCGCGCGCCTTGACCACGGCCGCCCGCCGCGCCGCCAGCACCTCCGTTGCCAGCTCCAGCAGCAGCGGCTCGTCGGCCGCCGTGGGATCGGACGGACCTGCCGCCTGCGCCTGTTCGGACGCGAAGCGCGCCAGCATGGCCTCGGCCACGCGCCGCCGCGCCGGATCGGCCTGGCGGTCGCGGAAGGCGGCGGCCGTGTCGATGCTCGCCTGCCGCGCCAGTTCCTCGGCGAGCCGGCGCTGCGCCGCGCGCCGGCGATCCTCGTTGGCCGAGCTCAGCTTGAGCCGGCGGATCAGCCAGGGCAGGCTCAGCCCCTGCAACAGCAGCGTGCCCAGCGTCACGACGAAGGCCACGACCTGGATCACGTCGCGTCCCGGAAACGGCGCGCCGGCCACGGTGACGAGCGGAATACCGGCAGCGGCGGCCAGCGTCACCACGCCGCGCATACCGGTCCAGCCGATGACGAGGTTTTCCTTCCAGCTGAAGGGCGGCAGCAATTCGAACATGCGCCGCCGTTCCTCCTCGCGCGCCCGTGCGCGAGCCGATTGCGGCCGCCCTTTGCGCCTGCGCGGCCTCGGCTGCGGCTCGTCGAGCCGACGCCTGATCACCCGGTCGCGCCAGCGCGCCACGGCGCCGGTCAGGAACACCCAGCCGATGCGCACCGCGATCACCGCCGCCAGCACCAGCAGCGACAGCCCGACAAGTTCCGTCACCGGCAGGCCGCTTTCGACCACGTCCTCGATGACGAAACGCAGTTGCAGGCCGATATAGGCGAAGACGAAGGCTTCGAGCAGCGCATCGGCGGTGCGCCAGAACTGCCGCTCCTGGATGCGCGCCGCATAGTGCTCCTCGCGCGAATCGTGCCCGAGCAGCAGCCCGGCGGCGACCACCGCCAGCACGCCCGAGGCGCCGATCTCCTCGGCCACGAGATAGGCCGTGAACGGCACCAGCACGCCGAGCACCGTGGAGAGCGACGCATTGTCGAGCCTGAGGCGGAGGCGGTGCACGACGACGCCGATCACCACGCCCACGGCGACGCCGGCGAAGGCGCTGTAGAGCAGGTAGAGAAACAGGTTGGAGATCGGCAGGTGCGTGCCGGTGACGCTCGCCGCCGCAAAGGTGAACAGCGTCAGCGCCGCCGCGTCGTTGATGAGGCTTTCGCCCTTGAGCACCGTCATCATCGGCGTGGGCAGCCTGAGCTTGCGGCCCACCGCCACGGCGGTGACGGCATCGGGCGGCGATACCACCGCGCCGAGGACCAGCGCTGCCGCCAGCGTCATGCCGGGAATGGCGGCCGCGGCGGCCGCCCCAACCGTAACGGCCGTCACCGCCACGAGGAAGACGCCGAGGTTCACGATGGAGCCCAGCCGCATGAGGAAGCTGGCGAGCGAGAACTCGCGCGCCGCCGAAAACAGCAGCGGCGGCAGCACCACGGTGAGGATGATGTCGGGCGCGAGCTCGAGCCGGGCGAGGCCGGGGATGAACGAGGCGAGGAGCCCGATCAGCGCCAGCAGCAGCGGCGGCTGGATATTGCGCCGCTCGGCAATGATGGTCACCGCGATGGCCGCGATCATGACGATGAGAATCTGTGAGAGCACCGGGTGACCCCGCCAAGGCTGCGCCGACGAAAGATAGGCACTCGGCGGCAGCTGCCAAGAGATGGCAAACTTTGCCAATCCTTGCTATGTTTCCGGCAAAGGAGACGCGCATGGCCACGATGAACGTATCTTTGCCCCAGCAGATGAAGAACTGGATAGACGAGCAGGTCAGCACCGGCCGCTACGCCAACGCCAGCGACTACGTGCGCGATCTGATCCGCCGAAATCAGGAGCAGGAGCGCCTCGCCATCCTCCAGTCGGTCGTCGACAGCGCGCTCGCCAGCGGCGTGAGCTCGCGGGATCGTGACCAGTTGCTGCAGCACGCGCGCGCAACGGCCGCGGCGGTGCTGGGGGAGCACGATGGCAAGCAGAACGTCGCCTGAGGCGGCCCGCGACTTCGTTCAGATTTATCTCTATGGCCTGCAGGAATTCGGCCGCCGCCAAGCCGAAATCTAAGCCATCGGCCTGCTCGACGCGCTCGACGATCTTGCCGGCCGCGATGTTCTGGTGCTGCGGATCGTACACGGTAGCGTCGACTGGGTACGGCTGTTCGATGAGCCCGAATGAGCCCTTTGCCTCGCCGCGGCTTCGCGCCTATATTCGCCGTGCTGCCCGGTGCGTGCGGATCATCACATCCCCGGGGCCTTATCGATCCTAAAGGGAGCTGTCCCTGACCGGACCCGTGGGTTCGGACACACGGCGCCCACCTACGTGAGTAGGTTCCCGGGATCGACTATCCCACGGCCAGGGCGGCACCTGATAGTCGGAGCGTCGGTTGGCGGACCCCCAGATCGAAGCGGCGAAGGCCGCCCTGAGGCTCAAGGCACGGGCCAACCGCGCCGCCATCACCCACTCGACGCGCCCTGACGCGGCGCAACTCGTGGCGCAGCATTTCTTCGACGCCATCCCCCTCGCGCCGGGCGACATCGTCGCCGGCTACTGGCGCATCAAGGACGAGATGGACTGCCAGCCCATCATCATCCGTCTCATGGACGCCCTCCAGCCGGTCTGCCTGCCCGTGGTGCTGGGCGACGACCTGCCGCTCGCCCTGCGCCTGTGGGAACAGGGCACGCCTCTCTACGAGGCCGGCTTCGGCACGCTCGCCCCCGCCGAGACGGCGCCCGAGGTCGAGCCCGACATTATCCTCATGCCGCTGCTCGGCTTCGACGCCAAGGGCACGCGCCTCGGCTATGGCGGCGGCTATTACGACCGCACGCTGGAGCGGCTCGGCAAGAAGCCGCGCCTCGTCGGCCTCGCCTTCGCCGCGCAGGAGCTCGACGCCATCCCGCGCGATGCCCACGACGTGCCGCTCGATACGATCATCACCGAGGCCGGGGCCCGCCACTTCGAGCGGGTCGGCGCATGAAGCTCTTGTTTCTGGGCGATGTCGTCGGCCGCGCGGGCCGCGATGCCGTCACCGACCGCCTGCCGCAGCTCATCGCCGATTACGGCTTCGACTTCGTCGTCGTCAACGGCGAGAACGCCAGCCACGGCCGCGGCCTTGCCGAAGGCCACTTCAACGAGTTGCACGCCGCCGGCGCCGACGTCGTGACGCTGGGCGACCACGCCTGGGACCAGCGCGACACGGTGAGCTTCATCGCACGCGAGCCGACCCTGCTGCGCCCCATCAACTTCGCGCCCGAGGCGCCCGGCCGCGGCGCCAATCTCGTCGAGGGCCGCAACGGCCATCGCGTGCTGGTGGTCAACGCCCAGGGCCGCGTCTTCATGCATCCGGTGGACGACCCGTTCCGCGCCGTCGAAGCCGCCATCGCCGCCTGCCCGCTGGGCGAGCAGGCCGACGCCATCGTCGTCGACTTCCACACCGAGGCGACGTCCGAGATCCAGGCGATGGGCTTTTTCCTCGATGGCCGCGCCTCGCTCGTCGTCGGCACGCACACGCATATCCCCACCGCCGACGCGCGCATCCTCAAGGGCGGCACGGCGCTGATGGCCGATGCCGGCATGTGCGGCGATTTCGACTCGGTCATCGGCGTCGAGGTCGACGAGCCGCTCGGCCGCTTCCTCACCGGCATTCCCAATGGCCGCTTCGTCCCCGCCGAGGGCGCCGCGACCCTGTGCGGTATCGCCATCGAGACCGATGCGAAAACCGGCCTCACGACAAGGCTGAGCCCGCTGCGTCTCGGTGGAACGCTGTCCCAGGCGCTGCCGGATTTCTAGAGCTTGAAGACCGCCTCGGCGGCCGATTTGCTCTGCTGCTTGCTGGCGATGGCGGCGCGCAGGCGCTGGATTTCGGCTTCGAGCAGCGCGATGCGCGCGCCCAGCTCCTCCACCGACAGCGCGTCGAGCACCATGCCGATTTCATGGGCCTTGGGCTTCTGGGGCGCCTCTTCATCGAACATCGCCGCGTCTCCTTTCGGCGGAATTCTAGCGCCCAAAGCTTGCGGAACAAGTCCAATGCGGCTCAACTCGTCGCCATGCTGCCCAGCGAGATGACCGCCATCGTCGCCGCCGAGACCGGCCCGCCCGAGGTCCTGCGGCCTGCCCGCCTGCCCGTGCCGCAGCCCGGCCCCGGCGAAGTGCTGATCCGCGTCGCCGCTGCCGGCGTCAACGCCCCCGACCTCGCCCAGCGCCGCGGCGCCTATCCGCCGCCGCCGGGCCACTCGCCGCATCTCGGGCTCGAAGTCGCCGGCGAGATCGCCGTGCCAGCCGCTGACTGGTGCATCGGCGACCCGGTCGTGGCGCTGACCAATGGCGGCGGCTATGCCGAGTATGTGGCGGTGCCCGCCGGCCAGGTGCTGCCGGTCCCGGACGGCTGGGCGCTCGCCGACGCCGCCGCCCTGCCCGAATGCTGGTTCACCCTGACGCAGACGCTGGTGCTGCGCGCCGGCCTCGCCCGCGGCATGAGCCTGCTCGTCACCGGCGCCGCCGGCGGCCTCGGCGGCGCCGCGATCCTGCTCGCCCGTATCCTCGGCGCCGAGCCCATCGCCGTGGTCGGCTCGGCGGAGAAGGCCGATTACGTGCGCACGCTGGGCGCGACGAAGATCATCCGCCACGACAGCGAGGACGTCGTCGCCCGCACCCGCGCGCTGACCGGCGGCAGCGGCGCCGACCGCGTGCTCGACATGGTCGGTGGCGCCGCCACCGCCCGCCATCTCGACGCCGCGGCGCGCGGCGGCCATATCGTGCTGGTCGCGACGCTCGGCGACGCCGAGGCCACGCTGGCCCTCAACAAGGTCGTGGCGCGCCAGCTGACCCTCTCCGGCTCGACCCTCAGGCCGCAGCCGCCGGAGGCCAAGGCCGCCATCGCCGCGCAGCTGCGCGCAAACCTCTGGCCCGCCCTCGCCGGCGACGCCCTGCCGCGCCCGCGCATCGCCCGCCTGCCGCTCACGGCGGCTGCCGCCGCGCACCGGGCGCTGGCCGAGCGCCGCCATTTCGGCAAGATCGTGCTCGTCACCGACTTCGGAAACCGTTGAAAACAGCGAAACAACGCCATATATTGCCGCCATTCCCCCTTCAGCATCGTGCCGAATGGCGGGCGAGCCGGTGAAGCCCGGCCGCACCGGAAAGCGAGATTATCATGGCGACGACCCTGTTGATGCCCAAGGCAACGGCCGTCTGGCTGGTCGACAACACCTCCCTGAGCTTCGAGCAGATCGCGGCGTTCTGCGGCCTGCACCCCCTCGAGGTGCAGGGCGTGGCCGACGGCGACGTGGCCGGCGGCATCATGGGTGTGAGCCCCATCCAGAACGGCCAGCTCACCCGCGAGGAGATCGAAAGGGGCGAGGCCGATCCGGGCTATCGCCTGAAGCTCTCCGACCCCAAGGTCCGCGTCGCGGCGGCCAAGCGCAAGGGACCGCGCTACACGCCCATTTCGCGGCGCAACGAGCGCCCCAACGCCATCCGCTGGCTGCTGCGCAACCATCCCGAGCTCAAGGACGCGCAGATCATGCGCCTCGTCGGCACCACCAAGTCGACCATCGATTCGGTGCGCGACAACACGCACTGGAACGCCGCCAACATCCAGCCGATGGACCCGGTGACGCTCGGCCTGTGCAGCCAGATCGACCTCGACCTCGAAGTGAAGCGCGCCGACAAGGGCGCCGCCGCCCCCGACGAGGCCGATGCCGGCACCATGCTGCTCACCGCCGAGGAAGCACTGGCCACCGCCAATGGCCGGACCGGCGCCACCGACCTGCCGCAGCCCGGCGCGGCCCACCACCGGCCCGAGCACGACGAGGAGATCGACGCCGACTCGGTGTTCGCCAAGCTCAAGTCGCTCAACACCGATTCTGCCGACCGGGACTGATACGGCCCTGCGCCGGAGGGGGATGATCGCATGACCGGCAGCCCCCTCCTCACGGTCCTAGTGCTGCTCGTCGTCGCCGTGGCGCTGGTGCCGCTGTTCAAGTGGCTCGGCCTCGGCACGGTTCTGGGCTACCTCGCCGCCGGCGTCGCCGTCGGCCCCTACGGCCTCGGCCTCGTCGCCGAAAGCGAAGACATCCGCACGGTGTCCGAGTTCGGCGTCGTGGTGATGCTGTTCCTCATCGGGCTCGAAGTGCACCCGCTCGAGCTCTGGCGCCTGCGCCACAAGATCCTCGGGCTGGGCGTCACCCAGCTTGTCGGCACCGGCCTCGTCATCGCGCTCGCGATACTGCTCATCGGCTCGGGCTGGCAGGCGGCGCTGGTCATCGGCCTGGCGCTGGCCATGTCGTCCACCGCCATCGCCATGCAGACCATCGAGCAGCGCACGCTGACGGTCACCGATACCGGTCGCGCCACGCTGGTGACGCTGCTCGTCCAGGACATCGCCGTGATCGCCGTGCTGGCGCTCATTCCCGTGCTCGCCGCGACGCGCCACGGCACCCCCGACCTCGGCCACAACCTCGAGGACGCGGCCAACGTCGTCACCAACCCCTTCAGCTGGTGGATCGCGCTGGTCATCGTCGGCGGCTTCGTCGCGGTGACCCTCGCCTCGCGCTATCTCATGCCGCTGGTGATGCGCTGGGTGGCGCGCGCCAAGGTGCCCGAAGGCTTCACCGCGCTCGGCCTGCTGCTCGTCATCGGCGCCGCCTTCGGCACCTCGTGGCTCGGCCTGTCGCCGGCGCTGGGCGCCTTCCTCGCCGGCGTGCTGCTGGCCGACAGCGAGTACCGCCACGAGCTCGAAAGCAACCTCGAGCCGTTCAAGGGCCTGCTGCTCGGGCTGTTCTTCATCTCGGTGGGCATGGGCATCGCCTTTTCGGCGCTGATCGCCGATCCGCTGCGCGTGCTCGGCCTCGTGGTCGTCGTCGTCGGTCTCAAGATCGGCGTGCTCTACGTCATCGCCACCTTCTTCCGCATGCATGTCGCCGACCGGCTGCTGCTCGCCATCCTGCTTTCGCAGGCCGGCGAGTTCGCCTTTGTCGTGCTCGAATTTGCCCAGTCGGCGGCGCTCGTCGACGAACAGACGCACCAGATCTGGGCCGTGGTGGTGGGCCTGTCGATGGCGCTCACGCCGTTCCTGCTGCTGCTTTTCGACCGCATCGTCGTGCCCGGCCTCAATGCCCGCCGGCCGCCCGCCGGCGTCCCCGACGGCCTGCCGCCGACGGGCGACATCATCGTGCTCGGCTATGGCCGCTTCGGCCAGATCTTCACCCGCCTGATGCGCGCCCAGGGCTATGCCATGACGCTGATCGACGACGATCCGGCGCAGATCGAGCTGATGCGGCGCTTCGGTGTAAAGGTGTTCTACGGTGACGGCGGCCGTCTCGACATCCTGCGCGCCGCCGGCGCCGCCGAGGCGGCGATGATCGTCATCACCGTCGCCGGCGACGAGCGCATCCTCGCCATCGCCGAGCTGGTGCGCCGGCACTTCCCCAAGGCCCGCATCGCCGCCCGGGCCGTCGATCGCGCCCACGCCCACAAGCTTATGGCGCTCGGCATCGAGACCTTCGAGCGCGAGACCTTCCGCGGTGCCATCGCGCTCGGCGAGAAGGCGCTGGTCGACCTCGGCCACACGCCCGAAGAGGCGCACCGCATGGCCCGCACCTTCGAGGAGCACGACGAGCGGCTGCTGCACGAGTCCTATGCGCTGCGCGACGACAACGACGCCTATGTCGGCTTCGTGCGCCGCTCGACCGAGATGCTCGACCAGGTCATGCGCGCCGACCGCGAGGCGGCCGAGGCGCAGCGCGAGGACGACGAGGGCCGCGCCGCTTGACATTGCCGGCGCCGCGGGCTCCCGTGGCGCCCTCCCGCCTGCCCCGAGACTCCTCCTCCATGCTCGACCCCTGGTTCTGGTCCCTCGCCGTGACCGCCGTCGTCATCGTTGCGCTCAGCAAGTCCGGCCTGCTCGGCAGCCTCGGCATGGTCGGCGTGCCGATCCTGGCGCTGGTGATGCCGGCCCGCGACGCCGCCGGCCTGCTGCTGCCGCTGCTGCTCGTCATGGACGCGGTCGGCCTCGCCGCCTTCCGGCGCGAGGTGGAGTGGCGCAATGTGCGGGTCATGCTGGCCGGCGGGCTGGTCGGCACGCTCGCCGGCTGGGCCCTGTGGAGCGTCATTTCCGATGCCGCCGTGCTGCTGCTCGTCGGCGTCATCACCCTGCTCTTCATCCTCGACGCCGTGCTGCCCTGGCGCCGCCGCCTCGCCGCCGGCGCCCCAGCCTCGACGCCCTGGGGCGTGTTCTGGGGCGGCGTCGCCGGGCTCACCAGCTTCATCAGCCATACCGGCAGCCCGCCGGCGCAGATCTATCTGTTGCCGCAGCGCCTGCCGCCCAACATCTATTCGGGCACGACTGTGGTGTTCTTCGCCGCCCTCAACGCCAGCAAGCTCATCCCCTATTATTTCCTCGGCCAGCTCTCGGTGGCCAATCTCGAAGTGGGGCTGGTCCTCACGCCGGTCGCCGTCGCCGCCATGCTGCTCGGCGTCTACCTGGTGCGCCGCATCTCGGCCAGGGCCTTCTACCAGATCGCCTATGTGCTGGTGTTCTTCATCGCCCTGAAGCTGATCTACGATGGCTGGCTGGGCGTCTTCGCCGCCGGCGCCTGACATGAAAAGGCCCAGGGGGAGGCCCTGGGCCAGAACTCTATCGCGCCGTTCTCAGACGGTCGCTTCCTGCAACTTTCGCAATTCGTCCTTGATCTCGAGTTTCTTGCGCTTGAGTGCCGCGATGGCTGTGTCGTCGCGGGACAGGTGGTTCATCTCGTCGTCAATCTGGCGCTCGAGTTCCTTATGCCGCCTCTCGAGTGCGGCAATATGGCCTTCAG
>JBDHTK010000034.1:0-17299 GCA_039808625.1 Devosia sp.
CTTCCCGCCGCTCCTCATGGAGCCAGTCGATTTCAACGCCATCTACCTGCAGAATCTGCGCCAGTTGCAGGCCCAGCAGCAGGCCGGCGGCGTCCCCAACGGCACGGCGACCCCGTCCGCCGCCAACTAGGGCGTTTCCAGGAAAAGTTGCGAACTTTTCCAGTTCGGAAACGCAACAAAATCAACAACTTAGACCGTTTCACTTGAACGGTGAAACGGTCCAGGCCCGGGGCCGGCCTCAGCCGCCGCCGAAAATGCCGCTCAATATGTCGCCGATGGTGCGCGCCGAGCGCGGCTCGGCGGCGGGCGGTGCGGCTTCCGCCGGCGCGACGTCCCCCTGCGGCCCGAAATCGCCGCCATTGGCCAGCGCCCCGATCGGGTCGGCGCCCTGCAGCGTCTCGGCCGGAATGGCGGCGGCGTTGATGTCGGGCAGGTTGGCGGGCGGCAGGCCCTGATGCGCCTTGGCCATGAAGTCCGACCAGATCTGCGTCGGCACCGTGCCGCCGGCGAGCTTGGTCGGCTTGTCGTCGTCATTGCCCAGCCAGATGCCGGTCACCATGCGCGACGTATAGCCCACGAAGAGGGCATCGCGCGCCTTCTGGCTGGTGCCGGTCTTGCCGCCGATCTGCCAGCCCGACAGGCTGGCGCGCTTGCCGGTGCCGATTTCGAGCGCCGTCGACAGCATGTCGTTCATCTCGCCCACCACCAGCGGCGACACCACCTGGCCGGGGCCGGCCGGCACGGCGTCGTAGAGCACCTTGCCCTCGGAGGTCTCGATGCGCGTGATGACATTGGCGATGACGCCCTGGCCGCCATTGGCGAAAGGCGCATAGGCCGCCGTCAGCTCGAGCAGCGACACCTCCTGGGTGCCGAGCGCGATCGAGGGCACGGCCATCAGCGGCGAGGAGATGCCCATGCGCTGGGCGGCCTCGACCACCTTGTCGGGGCCGAGGATGGTGGCGAGCTGCGCCGCCACCGTGTTGCGCGAATAGGCGAGCCCCTGGCGCAGCGTGATCTCGCCCATGAACTTGCCGTCGGCATTGGCCGGCTGCCAGCCGCCGATATTGATCGGTGCGTCCTGCGCCACCGTGTCGGGCGTGTAGCCGGCCTCCATCGCCGCCATGTAGACGAAGGGCTTGAAGGTCGAGCCCGGCTGCCGCCGCGAGGTCACGGCGCGGTTGTACTGGCTTTGCGTATAGTCGGCGCCGCCGACCACGGCGCGCACCGCGCCGTCGGCCGAGAGCGCCACCAGCGCCCCCTGCGAGAAGCCGGCCTTGGGCCCCTCGCTCGCCACCGCTTCCTTGATCAGGAACTCGGCTTCCTTCTGCAGGTCCCAGTTGATCGTCGTATAGACGACGACATCCTGCGTGATGTCGCCGACATAGGCGGTGACCAGCCCCTCGACCCAGTCGGCCACGTAGGATTCGGCGCCCACCACCTTGGTGCGCACCGTCTGGTCGGGGTCGATGGCGGCGGCCGCCGCCTCGGCCTCGGAGATGTAGCCCTCCTTGGCCATCGCCTGCAGCACCAGCTTCTGGCGCGCCAGCACCCGGTCCGCCCGCCCCTTGGGGTTGAGCCGCGACGGCGCCTGCAGCGAGCCGGCGAGGATCGCCGCCTCGCCCAGCGACAGGTTGCGCGCCGACTTGCCGAAATAGAACTGCGCGGCGGCCTCGATGCCGTATTTCTCGTGGCCGAAATTCACGCGGTTGAGATAGAGCTCGAGGATCTGGTCCTTGGAGTAATTGTGCTCGAGCCAGATGGCGAGCAGCGCCTCCTGCACCTTGCGGCCGAGCGTCTGGTCGGGGGTGAGGAACAGGTTCTTGGCCACCTGCTGGGTGATGGTCGAGGCGCCGCGCGTGATCTCGCCGGCCTGCACGCTTTCGAGCGCCACCGAGGCGAGGCCGACCACGTCGATGCCGAAATGCTCGTAGAAGCGCCGGTCCTCGATGGCCACGAAGGCCGCCGGCACATAGGCCGGCAATTCGTGGATGGAGACCGCCTCGCCGCCGGACTTGCCGCGGTTCGAGATCAGCCGCCCGTCGCTGGCCACGACCCGGATATTGGGCGCCCGCTCGGGCACCGCCCAGGTGGTCACCGACGGCATCTGCATCCAGTAGTAATAGACGACGCCCGCCGCCGCGATGCCGCCGATGAGGACCAGTGTCATCATCCAGTAGACGAGCCGGCCGGCCAGCCGCCACGGGCTGAACGACGCGCGGGCCCGCTTCGCCCGCGCCGGCCTGGCCCTAGCCTTCGGCCTGGCCGCGCGGCTGCGCGGCGCCGGGGCCTCGTCACGGCCGTCGGCGCCGGCGAAGCCCGGCTCGATCCGCTGGCCGCGCGCCGGCTTGGCTTTGGAGGCTGCCTTGGCCGCCGCCTTGGCGCGGCCGCGCGTCTTCGCCGAGGCGCCGCCGATCCTGTCCTCCGGCGAAATCTGGAAATCCATGAAGAGGGCCCCGGGATTCTTCCTGCGCATGGCGATCGGCCGACTCCTCGTCATCGGGATCGGGCGATCGCTCGCCACGTCCGAGCGTGGCGCGGCCGCCAGCCGGGCGCTACCCCGAGGTTCTTGAGGCTAAATGTGGCCGGTTTATGTGGGCTTAAGGGGAGCCCCGCCCCCTTGTGGCCCGCCGGTCACATCAGACGTCGAGATTGGCGACATTGAGGGCGTTGGTCTGGATGAAGTCGCGGCGCGGCTCCACCAGGTCGCCCATCAGCTCCGAGAACAGCCGGTCGTGGTCGTCCGATTCCTTGATCTCGACCTTGAGCAGGGTGCGCACATTGGGGTCGAGCGTGGTTTCCCACAGCTGCTCGGGGTTCATCTCGCCCAGGCCCTTGTAGCGTTGCAGCGTCGTGCCCTTGCGCCCCGCCGCCGTCACCGTGGCGAACAGCGACGAGGGTCCGTAGACCGGGCTCGTCACGTCCTTGCGGATGAAGCTGCCCACTCCGGCATAGAGCTCGCCGGTGCGCGCGATCATCTGGCGCATCTTGCGCGCGTCGGCCGAGGCCACGAGGTTGGCGTCGAACTCGTGCCGCTCGGTCACCCCGCGCACGGTGCGCGAGAAGACGAGGCCGCCCTGGCCGTCCGGCGCGCCGGTCCAGCCGCGCTCCACCTCGTCGGCGACGCGGTCGAGCCGGCGCGCCACGCGCGCGGCGATGCCGGCGGCGCGCTCGGGGTCGGCCAGCGCCTCGGGGTCGAGCCCGCCCACCGTCGCCGCCTGTTCGAGGATGGCGCGGTCGTAGCGCGTGTTGAAGCCCTGGATCTGGTGCACGATGTCGCGCGCCTGGCGCACGATGTCGAGCAGGTCCTGGCCGCTATGGACCGAGCCGGCCTGCGTTACGAACCGCGCCTCGTCGGTGCCGCCTTCGATGAGGTAGTCCTCGAGCCCGCGCTCGTCCTTGATGTACTGCTCCGAGCTGCCGCGCTTCACCTTGTAGAGCGGCGGCTGCGCGATATAGACGTGGCCGCGCTCGATGAGCTCGCGCATCTGCCGGTAGAAGAAGGTGAGCAGCAGCGTGCGGATATGGGCGCCGTCCACGTCGGCATCGGTCATGATGATGATGCGGTGGTAGCGCAGCTTGTCGATATTGAACTCTTCGCGTCCGATCGAGGTGCCGAGCGCCATCACCAGATTGCCGATCTGCTCCGAGCCCAGCATGCGGTCGAACCGCGCCCGCTCGACATTGAGGATCTTGCCGCGCAGCGGCAGCACGGCCTGGTTGGAGCGGTCGCGCCCCTGCGTCGCCGAGCCGCCGGCGGAATCGCCCTCGACGAGGAACAGCTCCGACTTGGCCGGGTCCTTTTCCGAGCAGTCCTTGAGCTTGCCGGCGAGGAAATTGACGTCGAGCGCCGATTTGCGCCGCGTCAGCTCGCGCGCCTTGCGCGCCGCCTCGCGCGCCGCCGCCGCCTCGGCCACCTTGCCGACCACCGTGCGGGCCTCCGCCGGGTGCTCCTCGAACCATTGCTGGAGCTTGTCGTTGATGACGCTCTCGACCACCGGGCGGACTTCCGAGGACACCAGCTTGTCCTTGGTCTGCGAGGAGAATTTGGGGTCGGGCACCTTGACCGACAGCACCGCCGTCAGCCCTTCGCGCGCGTCCTCGCCGCTCAGCGTCACCTTCTCGCGCTTCAGGATACCCGAGCTTTCGGCGTAGCCCGTCACCTGCCGCGTCAGCGCCGCGCGGAAGCCGGCGAGATGCGTGCCGCCGTCGCGCTGCGGGATGTTGTTGGTGAAGCACAGCACGTTCTCGTGGTAGCTGTCGTTCCACCACATGGCGAGCTCGACGGTGATGCCGTCCTTGTCCTGCGTCAGGTAGATCGGCGCCGCAATGAGCGGCGTCTTGACGCTGTCGAGATAGCGCACGAAGGCTTCGAGACCGCCCTCGTAATGCAGCTCCGTCTCGACCGGCTGCGGCCCGCGCGCGTCGCGCAGCACGATGCGCACGCCGGAATTGAGGAAGGCCAGCTCGCGCAGCCGGTGCTCCAGCGTCTTGAAATCGAACTCCACCATGGTGAAGGTCTCGGGCGAGGGCAGGAAGCTGACCTCGGTGCCCGAGCGGCCCTCATAGGTGCCCGGCGCCTTGACCTGCTCATAGGAGCCGACCGCGGCGAGCGGCGCCACCGCGTCGCCGTGGTTGAAGGTCATCTCGTGGATGCGCCCCTTGGAGCGGATGCGCAGCTTGAGCCACAGCGACAGCGCGTTGACCACCGAGACGCCGACGCCGTGCAGGCCTCCCGACACCTTGTAGGCGTTCTGGTCGAACTTACCGCCGGCATGGAGCTGGGTCATGATGACCTCGGCCGCCGACACGCCCTCGGATTTGTGGATGTCGGTGGGAATGCCGCGGCCGTTGTCGATGACCGTGCACGAGCCGTCGGCATTGAGCGTCACCGTGACGAGGTCGGCATAGCCCGCCAGCGCCTCGTCGATGGCGTTGTCCACCACCTCGTAGACCATGTGGTGCAGGCCCGAGCCGTCATCGGTGTCGCCGATATACATGCCCGGCCGCTTGCGCACGGCGTCGAGGCCTTTCAGCACCTTGATGGAATCGGCGCCATATTCAGGCGGCGGGACGGTCTGGTCTTGCGGGGTCGACAATGGGGCTCCGAATCAGCGGGGGAACGCCGTGGAAACGGTCTAGCGGATCGGCACGGGATACCCAACCGAAATGGCGATTTTTTGCCCGATTTCAAGGGGGTTGGGGCCGCTCAGGGGGTCGCCTCGAGCCGTCCGTCGCACACCGTGACGCGCTGCGCCCGCGCCCCCAGCGCGGCGAACAGCATCGGGTCGGTGCCGGTCATCAGGCATTGCGTGTCGAGCCGGTCGAGCGCCGCGAACAGCGCCGCCAGCCGGTCGGGGTCGAGATGCGCCGCGATCTCGTCGAGGAGGAGCAGGGGGGCGATGCCCGTGCGGGCCCGGACGAGCCGCGCCTGGGCCAGCACCAGCCCGACCAGCAGCGCCTTCTGCTCGCCGGTCGAGCCGAGCGCCGCCGGCATCGCCTTTTGCGCGTAGAAGACCTCGAAATCGACGCGGTGCGGGCCGCCCAGCGTGCGCCCGGCGGCCCGGTCGAGGCCGCGCCCGGCCCGCCACAGCGCCCGGAACTCGGCCTCCAGCTCCGCCGAGGCGGCCGGCACCTGCCGGTCCTCGAACAGCGGCGACAGCGCCAGCGCGGCGGCCGGAAAGGCCTGCTCGTCGACGCTCGCCGCGATCAGCGCCTCGAGATGCGCGAGCGCGTCGGCGCGGGCGAAATGCAGCGCCGCCGCGTGCCCGGCCATCTCGGTTTCGAGCGCGTCGAGCCAGCCCGCCTCGGCCCCCGTCTCGAGCAGCCGGTTGCGCTGGCGCATGGCGCTCTCGAAGCTCGCGACGGTCGCCGCGTGCGAGGGCACCAGCGTCGTCACCAGCCGGTCGAGGAAGCGCCGCCGCTCGCCCGCCGGCCCGGTGAACAGCCCGTCCATCGCCGGCACCAGCCACAGCACGCGCACATAGGCGCTCATCGCCTCGACGCTGCGCGCATTGGCGCCGTTGATGCGCACCCGCCGGCCGCCCTCCGGGCCGGCGCCGGTGCCGATGTCGACGGGGCCGTCGGGCGTCTCGAGGCTCGCCGCCACCGCCCAGCCCTGGTCGCTGCCCTGGCTCGCCAGCAGCTCGAAGCTGGCCCGCCTCAGCCCCCGCCCCGGCGCCAAGAGCGACACGGCCTCGAGCAGATTGGTCTTGCCCGCCCCGTTCGGCCCGGTCAGCACCAGATGCCGCCCGTCGAGGTCGAGGGCGGCCGCCGCGTAGTTGCGGAAGGCGCTGAGGCGCAGGCGGGACAGGTGGCGGGACGGGATGGCCATAGCGACTAGCGAATAGCGAATAGCGCGTGGGGGGGAAAGAAGCCCATGCGCCGGCGCTCTATCCGCTACGCCCTATTCGCTGTTCGCTCTCTTCTCACACCCGCATCGGCATCAGCACGTAGAGTGCGCGCGAATCGCCCTCTTCCTTGACCAGCGTCGGCGAGCCGGCGTCGTTGAACAGGAACACGGCGTTGTCGGTGCGGATCTGGGCGATGATGTCGAGCAGGTAGCGGGCGTTGAAGCCGATCTCGAAGCTTTCCGGCTCGAACTCGACCGCGATTTCCTCGCTCGCCGTGCCGTGGTCGGGATTGGTCACCGATAGTTCGAGATTGCCGTCGCGGATGGCGAGCTTCACCGCCTTGCCGCCGCGATCCGAGGCGATGGTCGAGACGCGGTCGACGGCGGTGGCGAAGCTGGCGCGATCGACCGTCAGTTGCTTGTCGTTGTTCTTGGGCGTCACCCGCTCGTAATCGGGGAAGGTGCCTTCGATGAGTTTCGAGAGCAGCACGATGCCCTCGAGGCTGAAGCGGATCTTGGTCTCCGAGATTTCCACCGAAACCTCGCCCTCGGCGCCGTCGAGGAGCTTTTGCACCTCGCCCACGGTCTTCTTGGGGATGATGATGCCGGGCATGCCGGCGGCGCCCTCCGGCGCGTCGGTGTCGGCGCGCGCCATGCGGTGCCCGTCGGTGGCGACGGCCCTGAGCGCCGTGGCGCCGCCGACCTCGAGCGTGTGCATGTAGATGCCGTTGAGATAGTAGCGCGTCTCCTCGTTGGAGATGGCGAACTGCGTGCGCTCGATGAGCTCGCGCAGGCTCGCCGCCGCGAGCGTGAACTCATGGCTGAAGGCGCCGGACTTGAGATCCGGGAAGCTGTCGGGGCTGAGGCAGGCGAGATGGAAGCGCGAGCGCCCCGAGGTGATCTGCATCTGCTCGGCGCCGTCGGTCTCGAGCCGCACCTCGGCGCCGTCCGCGAGCTTGCGCACGATCTCGTAGAGCGTATAGGCGGGCACCGTGGTGGTGCCGGCCGTCGCCACCATCGCCGGCACCGCCTCGGTCACCTCGATGTCGAGGTCGGTGGCGCGCAGCTCGAGGCGCCCGTCGCCGGCCTTGATCAGCACATTGGCGAGGATGGGATAGGTGTTGCGCCGCTCGACCACGCGGTGGACGTGCCCCAGCGACTTGAGCAATGCGTTGCGCTCGAGAGTGACTTTCATTTACGCGACCCCCGCCCCCCGGGAGGCGAATTCTTGCTGTCCATGCCGGCCCGTCCGGCAGCGGAAAATCCGGGCCGCGACCTTGGCAAGTCAGGGGCCGAAAGGCAAGGCCGCGCACTGTCGCGCCCCGGCCTTTTCTAGGATAGGGACAGCCGGTTCAGCGCCCGCTCGGCCTCGCTCAGCCGCCGCTCGGCGGCCAGCGTTTCCTCGTCGATGCGCGACAGCATCGCCTGCCAGCTCTGCTGGTTGCGGGCGCCTTCCGGCAGCACCCGCTCATGCCCCACGAGCCGCCGCATCTGGCGCCTCATCTTCACCACGAGACGCGGAACCATTCTTGCCTCACGCATAGCTCAACTACCGCAACATCCGTCCGGGGCGCCCTGGCGCCCCCGCGCCTATTCCTCGAGCATGCGCTTGAGGAGCTCGATCTCCTGGGTCAGGTCGGCATCGTCCTTCATCATCTGCTCGACCTTGCGCACCGAGTGCAGCACCGTCGTGTGGTCGCGCCCGCCGAAGCGGCGGCCGATCTCGGGCAGCGAGCGCGTCGTCAGCGCCTTGGCGAGATACATGGCGATCTGGCGCGGCCGCACCACGTCGCGCGAGCGCCGCGAGCTCAGGAGCTCGTTGCGCGGCACCTTGTAGTGGCGCGACACGATCCGGAGGATGTCCTCGATGCGCACCCGCCGCGCCTCGCGGGCGCGCGCCAGGTCGGCCAGCGTGCGCTCGGCGAGCGGCACCGTCACCGGCTCGCCGGTCAGCTGGTTGGCCGCCACCAGCCGGTTGACGGCGCCGTCGAGGTCGCGCCCGTGGCTCACCACGATGCGCGCGATATAGTCGATCACGGCCGGCGGGAACTGCACGCCGAAGCGGGTCTGCGCCTGCTCGGCGCGGCGCGTGACGATGTCGCGCCGCAGCTCGTAGTCGAAGCCGCCGATGGGCACGACGAGGCCGCCGCTGAGCCGCGAGCGCACGCGCTCGTCGAGCATGTCGAGGTCGCGCGGCGGCGCGTCGCCCGCCACCACCACCTGCTTGGCGCCGCTCATCAGCGTGCTCAGCGTATGGCCGAACTCGGTCGCCGACTTGCCCTGCAGGAACTGCATGTCGTCGATGAGCAGCAGGTCGACGCGCCGCAGCCAGTCCTTGAGCGCGATGGCCGACTGGCGCTGCACCGCGGTGATGAAGTGGTACATGAAATGGTCGGCGGTGAGATAGACGATGTTGCGCCCCGGCTCGGCCGCGCCCGCCGCCCAGGCGATGGCGTTGAGCAGGTGCGACTTGCCCAGCCCCACCGTCGCGTGGAGGTAGACGGGGTTGAAGCTCACCGTGCCGTTGCGCGCCGCGTCGGCCACCTGCCGCGCGATGCCGAGCGCGATCTCGTTCGAGGCGCCGGTGACGAAGCTGTCGAAGGTCATGCGCTGGTCGAGCGCGCTCCCCGACAGCGCGTCGCCGCGCGGGGCCGCCACGTCGCGCGCCGGCTTGGCCGCCGGCTGCGGCTCGGCCTCGGGCGCCGCCGCCGGTTCGGCCGCCTTGTCGAGGCGCGGCCGCGCCTGGCCGTTGACGCGCACGGTGAAGTGCAGCCGCTCGATGCGCGGCGTCTCGGCCCGGAAGGTGTCGAGGATGCGCTCGGCATAGTTGGACTGGATCCACGAGCACAGGAACCGGGTCGGCACCGACAGGTGCGCCTTGTCCTCGACGATCTCCTCGAGCTCGAGGCGCGCGAACCACGAATTGAAGACGTCTTCGCCGACGGCGGCGCGCAGCCGGGCGCGGACGCGCTGGAACAGCTCGGCGTCGCTGCGCCCCGACCCTAGCGAAGCCAGAAGGCCCTTCTTGTCCCTGCCGCTGTTGCCGTTCCTGTCCGCATCCTCGCCCGTGCCGCCAACGCCTGCCGTCATCTTTCGCTATCCGCCCCGCTCGCCGATAGGAGCCCCTTGCGGGCCCTCGCATGATTTCGTTCCGTCGCCCGTTCGGGCAGACAAATCCACTGGCCTGCCGCACGGTGCTGCGCGACGGGACCTATCCGGTGTTCCTTAGATGCCGGGGAGAGGACGCCCCGGCACGCCTTATCTCTTACGCAACGCGAAGACGATAATGATCACACCAACTCTGCCGCAATGGCGGGTGCTGCGCCCTTTGCAGCAGCGTTCCGAAGGACGCTGCGGACAAGGATTTCTGACGGCCCCCACTCTGCTGCCGGCCGCCGGCATGGGGCATTGCTGCCCGCCGCCGCCAACCGACAGGAGCCATCTTAGACCCGCCACAATTTGGGGTGCAACCCGACTCTTTTTCCGAATGCGGCTTGACAGTGCCGCGCCGCTTCACCCCCGGAAAATGGTTCCGCGCGGCACGCCGCGGGAGCAGCGCGACAAGCGTCTGTGACTCAATGACGATTCGATGACAGGGCGGCGTTCCAGAGCCTTGTTCCAGATTTCCGGCAAGGGGGCCAAACAGGAAGATTCTCCCCATCGCTCCGGCGCCGCCGCCGCGCCGCGCCCGCAAAGCGCCGGGAATCGGGGCTCGCGAGGAATGCCGGTCAGTGTCGCAGTTTGGACACACAGCGGGCCGGGCACCCGCGGCGTCCCCGCCAACGAAAAAGGCTCCCCTCGGGGGAGCCTTGCGAATGCCGTGCTGGCAGGCTGGCGGTCAGGCCTTGAGGGCTTTGACCCGGGCGTTGAGCCGCGACACTTTGCGCGCCGCCACATTGGCGTGCACGATGCCCTTCTGCGCCGAGCGGGCGATCTCGGGCTCGGCCGCCTTGAGGGCGACCATCGCCTCGTCGTGCTTGCCGCCGGCGATGGCTTCCTCGACCTTGCGGATGAAGGTGCGCATGCGCGAGCGGCGCGACTTGTTGATGTCCGTGCGCGCGGCGATCTTGCGGGTCGCCTTCTTTGCCGACGAGGTATTGGCCATGCGGTCCTCTTTGTCCGGCGCGCCCTGCGCGGCGCGAAACTTCTGCCGGAGATGAAATGAAACAGGCGGCACGGGGCCGCCAAAGCTGGCGGTCATATAGTTTGTGGCGCCGCCGCCGTCAACCGGAATCCGGGACCCTCAGGGCTTCTGGCAGGCGGGGCAGTAAAAGCTCGACCGCCCGGACTGCACGATCCGCCTGATGGTGCCGGTGCAGCCGGGGGTGGGGCAGGGCGCGCCGGCGCGGTCGTAGACGGCGAAACGGTGCTGGAAATAGCCGGCCTGGCCCTCCGCCGAGCGGAAATCCCGAAGCGTCGAGCCGCCCGCCTCGATCGCTTCCTCCAGCACCGCGCGCACCCCCTCGGCCAGCCGCTCGAGCCGCACCGAGGGGCGCCCGGATTTGAGCACCAGCGTGCCCGCCGGCGTGGTCGGGCGGATATGGGCGCGATGCAGCGCCTCGCTCGCATAGATGTTGCCCAGCCCGGCGACGACGCGCTGGTCGAGCAGCGCCGCCTTCATCGGCGCCGCCTTGCCGGCGAGCTTGTCCGCCAGCGCCGCAGCCGAAAAGCCGTTGCCGAAGGGCTCCGGCCCGAGGCCGCTGAGGAAGGGCGAGCGGGCCTCGTCGGCGATGAGGTCCATGAAGCCGAAGCGCCGCGCATCGGCATAGATCAGCGTCAGCGCCCCGCGCGTGGGATGCACGAGATGCAGCACGACATGGTCGTGCCGGTCGTCGATCGCCGGCTCGTAATAGCGCGAGCGCTCCTTGAAGCGGCCCTCGGCGAAGCGGAAGACGCCGGTCATGCCCAGATGCGTGAGCCAGGTGGCGCCGCCCGAGAGGCGGAACAGCAGATATTTGGCCCGCCGCCCGGCGGTGACGATCGTCTGGCCCTCGAGGCCGGCAGCAAACCCGGGGGGGAACGGAAAGCGCAGATCCTTGCGCCTCAGCGTCACCGTCTCGATGCGCGCGCCTTCGAGATAGGGCGCGAGGCCGCGCCGCACGGTCTCGACTTCGGGTAGTTCGGGCACGACGCCC
This sequence comes from Devosia sp., assembly GCA_039808625.1. Lineage (GTDB taxonomy): Bacteria > Pseudomonadota > Alphaproteobacteria > Rhizobiales > Devosiaceae > Devosia_A. The sequence continues at coordinate 11,485 of JBDHTK010000034.1, forward strand.
CCTTGAGCCTTTCGCGCGCATGGCCGTTTCCAAGCGCGCTCCGCCTTCTATATAGACATCCGGGCGATGACAAAGGCGGACGCGATGGCTGAGACGACGCATTTCGGCGCGAGAACGGTGCCCCTCGACGACAAGCAGGGCCTCGTCGACCAGGTCTTCCACCAGGTCGCCGACCGCTACGACCTGATGAACGATCTGATGAGCGGCGGCGTGCACCGGCTGTGGAAGGACGCCATGGTCGCCCGGCTCGCGCCGCCGCGCACCGGCACGCTGCCCTATCGCGTGCTCGACATGGCGGGCGGCACCGGCGACATCGCCCAGCGCATCCTCGCGGCGAGCTTCGGCTATGCCGAGGTGACGGTGGCCGACGTCAATGCCGACATGCTGCGCGTCGGCGCCGCGCGCGCGAAAGACTGGCGCTTCGGCACGCAGGCGACGTTCGTCACGGCCAATGCCGAGCAGCTGCCCTTCGACGACGAGACGTTCGACGCCTATACGATCGCCTTCGGCATCCGCAACGTGCCGCGCATCGAGCGCGCCCTGAGCGAGGCGTTCCGCGTGCTGAAGCGCGGCGGGCGGTTCCTCTGCCTCGAATTCTCCGCCGTCGACGTCCCCGGCTTCGACCGGCTCTACAGCGAATGGTCCGACCGGGCCATCCCGCCCATCGGCCGGCTGGTGACGGGCGATGCCGAACCCTATCGCTATCTCGTCGAGTCGATCCGCAACTTCCCGGCCCCGGCGCGTTTTGCCGCCATGCTCGAAAAGGCCGGCTTCAGGCGCGTCACGCACACCGCCATGACCGGCAATATCGCGGCGCTGCACGCCGCCTGGAAGCTTTAGTCAATTGGGCCTCGGCGCCACCCTGCGGCTCTTGCATGCCGGCTTCGTCCTGGCGCGCGAGGGGGCCTTCTCGCTCGTCGACACGCGCGCCCTGCCGCCGGCGCTGCGCTCCGGCATCGGCCTCGCGCGGCTGGTCGAGCGGCGCGCCGTGCGCCGCCGCGGCCCCGAGGAGCGGCTGCGCGCCGCCCTCGACCGGCTCGGGCCGACCTATGTGAAGATCGGCCAGACGCTGGCCACCCGTCCCGACATCGTCGGCGCCGAGGCGGCCGGCCATCTCGCGCTGCTGCAGGACAAGATGGCGCCGTTCGACACCGCGCTGGTGCCCGGCCTCCTTGCGGCGGCGCTGCACGAGCGCGCGGCCGAGCTCACCGAGATGTCGCCGCCCATCGCCGCCGCCTCCATCGCCCAGGTGCACAAGGCGGTGCTGGTGACGCCGGCCGGCCCCCGGCCGGTCGCCGTCAAGCTGCTGCGCCCCGGCATCAAGGCGCGCTTCCGCGCCGACCTCGACACCCAGTTCGCCGCCGCCGCGCTGGCCGAGCGCTGGCTGAAGCCGCTGCGGCGCCTGCGCCCCACCGACGTGGTGCGCACCCTCGAGCGCTCGGCCCGCCTCGAGCTCGATCTCAGGCTCGAGGCCGCCGCCATCTCGGAAATGGCCGGCAACATCAAGGACGACGAAGGCTTCGTCATCCCTGCGGTGAGCTGGGACCACACTGCCGAGACGGTGCTGACGACGAGCTGGGTCGACGGCATCCCGATCCGCGACCTCGACGCCATCGCGGCGGCCGGGCTCGACCGCAAGGAGCTGGCCCGCATCCTCCTGCAGAGCTTCCTGCGCCACGCCATCCGCGACGGCTTCTTTCACGCCGACATGCACCAGGGCAACCTCTTCGCCGACCCGGCGGGGCGCGGCATCGTCGCCGTCGATTTCGGCATCATGGGGCGCCTGGCGCGGCGCGAGCGGCGCTTCCTCGCCGACATCCTCTATGGCTTCATAACACGCAATTATCGCCTCATCGCCGAGCGCCATTTCGAGATCGGCTACGTCCCCCGGCACCAGTCGGTCGACGATTTCGCCCTCGCCCTGCGCGCCATCGGCGAGCCTCTGCAGGGCCGCCGCGCCACCGAGATCTCGATGGCCAAGGTGCTCGGCCAGCTCTTCGCCACCACCGAGATGTTCGACATGCAGACGCGCCCTGAGCTGGTGCTGCTGCAGAAGTCGATGGTGCTGGTCGAGGGCGTGAGCCGCATGCTCGACCCCGAGCTCGACATCTGGACGCTGGCCGAGCCGGTGGTCGGCGACTTCGTGCGCCGCGAGGCCGGCCCCCTCGGCCGCCTCGAGGACTGGCGCGACCGCGCCGCCGTGGCCGTCGACACGCTCGCGCGCCTGCCCGGCCTCGTGCGCCGCGCCGAAACCGCCCTCGACGACTACGACGCCGAGCGCCGCGCCCCGCGCCACGGCCGCCAGCGCCTCATGTTCACCATCGCCTTCTGGGCCGTGCTGCTCATCGCCGCGGTGAGCCTCATGCGCCTTCTCGGCTGAGGCGCGCCCCGCTTGCGGTCGGCACGGAACCGCCCCATAGATGGCACGGCCCAACAGGAGGCAGCACTGGGATGAATTTCGCACCGATCTTCCGGCTTGCCGGCGCCCTGACCCTGACGCTGGGTCTCGCCGGCTGCATCGACATGACATGACCAGCGACGTCTACGTCACCTCCTCGACCACGGCGAAGGCGACCGTCACCTCGACCATGAGCAGCGAGGTCTACGGCATGTTCAAGGGCAGCGACGACGAGGCCTTCTGCGCCGAGCTGGACTCCATCCTCACCGAGAACGCCGATGGCAGCGCCACCTGCGTCGTCTCCGAGGGCAGCTTCGCCGAGCTGGACTTCGACGACGAGGGCAGCCGGCCCGTCTTCACCACCAATCCCGACGGCACCGTGCGCATCGCCATCGCCACCGAGGGCATGCTCGGCGATTTCGGCGACGCCGACGACGCCGAGACGGCCGAGATGATGAAGGCGCTGTTCGACGGCCATTTCCTCACCCTGCGCTTCGGCGGCGCCGACATCGTCGACTCGAACATGGAGCGGGCACCCGACTCGGCCAGTTACGTCGAAATGAAGCTCCCTTTCCTCGGCCTCCTGGATGGCAGCCTCGCGCTGCCGTCCGAGCTCTACGCCGTGATCCGGCCCTGAGCCCCGTGACCGGCGCGCCCGACATCGCCATCCGCCTCCTCGAGCACGGCCGCGGCCTGCCGCTGCCCAGCCGGCAGACGGCCGGCGCGGCCGGCGCCGACCTCGTCGCCGCGCTCGCGCCCGGCGCGGCGCTGACGCTGCTGCCGGGCGCGCGGGCGCTCGTTCCCTGCGGCTTCGCGCTGGCCCTGCCGCCCGGCTATGAGGGGCAGGTGCGGCCGCGCTCGGGCCTGGCGCTCAGGCACGGCGTCACCGTGCTCAACGCGCCGGGCACCATCGACGCCGATTATCGCGGCGAGGTGCAGGTCATCCTCGTCAATCTCGGCCAGGCGCCCTTCGCCGTCCGGCGCGGCGACCGCATCGCCCAGCTCGTGGTCGCGCCGGTCAGCGCGCCGCGCTTCTCGCTCACGGAGGCTCTCGATGACACCGACCGCGGCGCGGGCGGCTTCGGCTCGACTGGCCATTAGCCTCGCCCTGCTGCTCGGCGCCGCCGGCACGGCGCTGGCGGGCGACCGGGCGCTGCTCGACCTCATCGGCTTTTCCGCCGACGGCCGGCATTTCGCCTTCGAGGAATATGGCGTCCAGGACGGCTCGGGCTTTCCCTACGCCAATATCTATGTGCTCGATCTGCGCGCCGATGCCTGGGTCAGGGGCACGCCCGTCCGCGTGCGCCTCGACGACGAGGCCGCCGCGCTCGCCACGGCCCGCGCCGCGGCCGCCACGCAGGCCGCCGGGGTACTCGACGCTCTGGGCATCGATACCCCCGCCGACCTCGTCGCCATCAATGGCGACGGCGAATTGACCGATGGCGCCACGCTGGCCTTCGGCCGTCCCGGCTTCACCCCCAACACGGTCGAGGGCGTCTACAGGCTGCGCCTCGACACTTTCCCCGCCGCGGCACCCACGCCCTGCGCCGACTATTCCGGCACCGAGCCCCTGGGCCTGGCGCTGACCCTCACCGGCCCCGACAGCGCGCGCGAGATCTTCCGCGACACGACGCTGCCGGCCTCGCGCGGCTGCCCCGTGGCCTACCGCCTCTATGGCGTCGTCGCGCCGCAACATGCGACCCCGCCCGCCGCCCATGTGGCCATCATCGCCACCTATCCCTTCGGCTTCGAGGGGCCGGATCGGCGCTTCATCGCCATCCCGCTCGCCAGATGAGCCTCGCCCCCGACGAGACCCGCCGCTACGCCCGCCACCTCGTGCTGCGCGATGTTGGCGGCGCCGGCCAGCAGCGGCTCAAGGCCGCGCGCGTCGCCGTGCTCGGCGCCGGCGGCCTCGGCAGCCCGGCCCTCGCCTATCTCGGCGCCGCCGGCGTCGGCACCATCGGCATCATCGACGACGACACGGTGAGCCTCTCCAACCTGCAGCGCCAGATCGTCCATGCCACCGCCGACATCGGCAGCGCCAAGGCGCAGAGCGCCGCCAGCTTCGTGGCCGCCCTCAACCCGCATGTGACCGTCATCGTCCATGCCGAGCGCCTCACCGCCGCAACGGCGCCGGCGCTGTTTGCCGGCTACGACCTCGTGCTCGACGGCACCGACAATTTCGAAACCCGCCAATGCGCCGCCGAGGCCGCCGCCGCCCTCGCCCTGCCGCTGGTGTCGGGCGCCGTCTCCATGTGGGACGGCCAGCTCACCGTGTTCCTGCCCGGCGGCCGCGGCTTTGCCGATCTCTACCCGCTGGCGCCCGACCCGGCCGACGTGCCCAGTTGCGAGGCGGTGGGCGTCATCGGCGCCGTCACCGGCGTCATCGGCACGCTGATGGCGATGGAGGCGATCAAGCTGCTGACCGGCGCCGGCACGCCGCTCGCCGGCCGCCTGCTGCTCTATGACGGCCGCGCCGGCCGCTTCACCGAGCTGACCTACTGAAACAAAAGGGGCGCCCCGGCATGGGGACGCCCCGTTTCGTCTGCTGCAAACCTGTCGCGTCAGACTCTCGCGATGCACACTTTGCCGGTGCCTTTGGCGACAATGCCGAGCTTGGTGGCTGCGGCCTTGCTGAGGTCGATGATGCGGCTGCCGTGATAGGGGCCGCGATCATTGATCTTCACCAGCACCGACTTTCCCGTCCGCTGGTCGATGACCTTGACCTTGGTGCCGAAGGGAAGCGTCTTGTGCGCGGCGGTCATGGCGTTCTGGTTGAAGATTTCCCCGGAGGCGGCACGCTTGCCGTTGAAACCGGGGCCGTACCAGGACGCGCCGCCGCATTGATTGCCGCCCGCCAGTACTGCCCCTGTCGCGGACGAGAAACATCCCGAGGCAAGGGCGGCGACGACAACGATGTGCTTGATCAACTACTCACTCACGCTAGTTAACGACGAGGCGCGAGCTAGAAGCGGGCTGTGGCCAGAATGTGGGAAAATCCGGGCGGAAAAATACGGTAAAGGAACTGTTGCGAAGAAGCCGCACCTGACGATTGTACGGTTGACACAAGATATTGTGGCTGTTCCGGCGCGATTGCCGGCTTCGCCGCTTCATCTTGTCGGGCCGCCCGATATGCCGCCTCTTGCCGCCGCGGCCGCCAATCCTGACCGTCGGCGTCACAAAATTTGACCAATTGATAAAATTTCCGGCTGTGCTAGCGTTGCCAGTCTGGAACGGTTCCAGCAACCGTTCTTGACCTGTTCGATGTTTGCGCTCTGGAGGAGAGGCGGATGGGCGAGGGGATCCTCAAGGACGGCATTGCGGCGGGGCGGCTGGCCGAGAACCAGTACGTCTCCAATTTCGCCGATCTGCACCCGCCTTTCGTGGAGCACGAGGCGTTCGTCGAGGCCGACCGCT